>JACQGM010000384.1 GCA_016199585.1 Armatimonadota bacterium | reverse complement strand
TTCTCGGGCGCTCCGGGCAGTCTCCGGGGTGCTCCTGGTGGTTGTGGGCATTGCGAGGATCAGAGCGGTGGGGCGATGGGATGGCCCTGGAGCATGGCGGTGCCCGCCCGGGTTCCCCTATCGCCCCCCTGGCGGACGCACCCCCGCAGGAACCGCGTCACCCGCGCCCGGTACTCCGCGCCGGCGCAGGCGAACGTTTCCACGTGGCCGGCGCCCTCGACGAGCCACAGCGCCTTCGGCTCCCGGGCGGCCTGGAAGAGCGCCCGGCTCTGGGAGTGGGGCACCAGGCCGTCGGCGGTGCCGTGGATGATCAGGAGCGGCCGGGGGCTGAGGGCCGCGACGCGCGCCGCGGGGCGGATCCCCCGCGTGGTGACGCCCACCTCCAGCCGGAAGAAGGGCTCGGCCAGGGTGACGAGCGGCGGCCCGAGGGCGCCGAGGAGCGTGCGGACGTGCGCCCGCGCCACCTGGCCGAAGTCGGCGAAGGTGCTGTCCACCACCACTCCCTCGATGCGGGGCAGGTCGGGGACGGCGTGCAGGAGCGCCGAGCCGCCCATCGAGAACGCGTATCCCAGGATGTGCCGCACCTCGGGGCGGCCCGCGAGGTAGGCGGCCCACGCCGCCACGTCGCGCGCCTCGCGGCGCCCGAAGGAGACGGTGTGCCCGCCGCTGTCGCCGTGCCCCCGCAGGTCGGGCAGGCAGACGTGGAACCCCTCCTCGTGGAGGAAGCGCGCGACCGGGAGCAGCTCGCTCCGGTTGGCCCCGAGGCCGTGGCAGAGGAGGACGGCGACATCGCTCCCGGGGCACGCGATGAACCACCCGCGCAGCCGCAGCCCATCGGCCGCGCAGACGGCGACGTTCTCGGCGGTCATGCCGTGCTGCCGGGGTGTCTCCCGGTTGGCCCGCTTCGGGCGGTGGACGTTGCCCGTGGCCAAGAGGTAGGGGCTGAGGAGAGCCAGGAAGGCGACCGCCTGCAGGATCTGCCAGCCGCCGGTGCGGGCCCCGGATGGCAGGAGGGCGTTCCACAGCCTCGCCCACGCGCGCCAGGCCGCCCCACCGATGAGGGCCACCGCGCCTACGAAGAGAAAGGCGCAGACACCCTCGCCCCGCCGGAACTCGCCGGAGAGCTCCAGCGCCGCGATGACCGCCGCTCCGGCGCCGATGCCGGCCCAGCCGGCGCGGGGCACCCCGCAGCCCCGCGCGAGGGCGTGGAGGGCGAACGCGGGCAGGAGCGCCAGGTAGAGCCGCTCGCTCCCCGTGAGCGCCGACGGGGTCAGGAGCACCGCCAGGGCGAAGCCCCCGGAGATGAGCCGGGCCGGCCAGGTCAGCCCTCTGTTCACACTTCCTCGCCTTCGCTCTCGTTGCCGAGCGCGCGGGGCCCGGATTCGGGACCGGCCCGAGCGCGCAGCCGGCAGCCGAGAGCGATCAGCAGGCCGGCGGCGGCGAGGGTGACGAGGACACGGGTCGGTGCGCGCATCGGTTCTCCTCTCGCGTCGGGTACGCGCAAGTTCGCGCCCTCCCGCCCCGAAACCTTCCGCCGTTTGCCCGCCCCCAGGAACGGCACCGGCCGCGCCGAAGTCCTCTGAGGTGGGCCACGACGGGAGGAGGTGTCGGATGCCCGATCGGTCCTCGCAGGGCGACAGTGAGTGGGTCCGGTCCATCTATCGGTCGCTGCGCGAGAAGAGCACGCGGGAGCTGCTCCGTATCTGGACCGAGAACGATCGGGAGGAATGGTCGGAGCGCGCGTTCGCGGCGGTCCGGCGCGTCCTGGTGGAGCGGGGCGTGGCACTGCCGGCGCAAGAGGCGGCCGAGCAGGGCGCGCCGCCCGCCCCGCCGAGCGGCGCGCCGCGTCCGGACCTGGTATCGGTGGCTCGCTTTCCCACGCCGATCGAGGCGGAGCTGGCGCGGTTGAGCGTGGAGGCGTTCGGGATCGCCGCGGTGGTCGTGGGCGACATCGCGGCGACCACCACCTACGCCGGGGGCGAGGCGGACCCGGTTCGGCTGCTGGTGTCGAAGCGCCAGGCGCGGGAGGCGCACGAGATCCTGGAGCGCGAAGCCGCGTCGCGCCGGGTGCCCACCGAGCTGGTGGCCGCGTCCGCGCCCGGGGGTCTTGGCACGGAGCTGGAAGCGGCCCCGCCGCCGGAGGGCCGCGGCATCGAGCTGGAGGCGATGCCCGGACCCGGGCGCGGCACCGAGCTCGAGGCGGCGCCGGAGCCGAACGAAGCGCCGCCGCCCCCGCGGCGGCCATGGTGGCGTGTCTGGGGGTAGGGTTGGGGAGGGGGCTTCCAACCGCCCCCGTAATCCGCCATCAGATTCCTGTGCATGACGCTGGAAGCCGCGCCACGCAAGGCCTTGTGGCGGCCCCGAGCCTGGAGTTCGCTCACCCATTTGGTGAGCGATGCCCCGGCGGGAACCCACTGGAAGCCTTGCGCCGCAGCGCTTCCAAGCAACCTGACAAGGTATAGGTGGTGGATTACGGGCGTCCCCTGCGGTTGACTTTCGCCGGTGCGAGCGTTATAATGCCCCGGGACGAGCGATCCCTCGGGCTCCGCCCCATTGTCGCGCTTGTTGGCCCCTGAGGAGGATAGGATGAGCAAACCGATCGAGGTCACGGTTGTCGGGGGTGGGATGATCACCAACGATCTGTTGCTGCCGGCGATCTACCAGTTGCAGCGCGCCGGCGCCATCGGCGGCATCAAGATCTGCGCGCTGAACACCCCGCCGCTCAAGGCGCTGAAGGAGAGTGAGACACTGGCGCAGGCATTCCCCGGCCAGAGCTTCACCCCCTACCCGGCGCTCGCCGAGCCCGCGGATCGCATCTTCCCCGACCTCTACAAGGAGGTCATCGCCGAGATGCCCCCGCGCCAGGCCGTCGTGGTGGCCGTGCCCGACCAGTTCCACTATGAGACGGTGATGACGGCGCTGCGGAACAACCAGCACGTCCTCTGCGTCAAGCCGCTGGTGCTGCGCTACCAGGACACCGTCGAGGTGGAGAAGGTGGCCTACGAGAAGGGCCTCTTCGTGGGCGTGGAGTACCACAAGCGGTTCGACCGCCGCTCCCTCATCGCCCGCCGCCACTACGAGCTGGGCAACTTCGGCGAGTTCATCTACGGCGAGTCGCGCCTCATCGAGCCGTACTACTACCGGCACTCCAACTTCCAGAACTGGTTCACCACCGACAAGACCGACCCCTTCGTCTACATCGGCTGCCA
Source organism: Armatimonadota bacterium (assembly GCA_016199585.1). Lineage (GTDB taxonomy): Bacteria > Armatimonadota > JAAZEB01 > JAAZEB01 > JAAZEB01 > JACQGM01. Next base: position 7,744 of record JACQGM010000384.1, on the reverse strand, counting down.
TTACGTGGATCTGGTCTACTTCATCACCGGGTTGCAGCCGGTGGAGGTATCGGTGGCGGGGGTGAAGGGGAAGTTCCCGAACGGCAACGAGGGCTTCCTCTGGTCGCACGGGCGCGTGCGCTACGCGAACGGCGCCATCCTCTCGGTGACCAACGGCCTCGGCTACCCGGACGAGGGCGCCGGCAGCAACGAGCAGGGCCTGGTGATGTACTTCGAGGGCGACGACCGCACCGGCCTCCTGGAGCACGACGACCAGTACCGCGGCGTGGCCTACTCCTTCCTCAAGGGCATCGGCCCCGGCGGCACCGCGTACAACTACGTAAACCCCGACTTCTTCCAGTACGCCAAGTGGGAGGGCGAGGGCTACAAGCCGGTCGGCTACGGTCCGGACTCGGTGTCGGCCACCCTGAACACGATCCACCGGATCGAGAACAGCGTCGCGGGCATGGACGCGGCCGAGTCGCTGGCGGCCCGGCGCGCTGCCATCAAGGACGCCGACGAGCAGGGGCTGATCGCCACTCCGGCGAATAGCTACATCAACGAGCTGGTCGTCGAGGCGGCACGCCTCTCGATCACGAACGACGGTGCCGCCGTCGGCATCGTCTACGGCGACAGTCCCCACGTCCAGACGGGGCGTTCATGAGGAGGTATTAAGTGGCGGTTTACAGCCTGGAACCCGTCGCGGTTCCGAAGATACAGACGAAGCACCGAACGATCAATACAAAGATCCCGGTGCCCGAGTCGCTCCCGATCTTCGAGGCGCTGAAGCAGTCCGAGCCGCAGTCCATGATGGGGCAGCCACCGGTGATCTGGCACAAGGCGGATGACTTCATCGTCGAGGACCCCTGGGGCAACCGCTGGATTGACTGGTCGTCGTGCGTGCTCGTCTCCAACGTGGGGCACGGCTGCCCTGAGGTGAAGCAGGCGCTGCGGGACACCATCGAGCAGGGGCTGCTCTCCACCTACGTCTTCGTTCACGAGAAGCGCGCCCGTCTCACCGCGATGCTCCAGGGGATCGCTCCCGACCCGGAGAACGCCACCATCTTCCTGCTGAGCACGGGGAGCGAGGCGACCGAGAACTGCATCAAGCTGAGCAAGACGTACGCGCTGGAGAAGTACGGCCCGAAGAAGAAGTACTTCGTCTCCTTCGTCAACGGCTTCCACGGGCGCACGATGGGCGCCCAGCTCGCCGGCGGCTGGGAGCGCCAGAAGCAGTGGATGGTGGACCGCGACCCTACCTTCTTCCAGGTGCCCTTCCCCGACGGCTTCAAGAACGAGGACACCTCCTTCGACCTCTTCCTGAAGACGCTGAAGGAGCGCGGCGTCACCGGCGCCGAGGTCGCCGGCGTGATGAGCGAGAGCTACCAGGGCGGCGGCCCGGACTTCTTCCCGGTGGAGTACGCCCGGAAGCTGGAGGCGTTCTGCCGCGAGCACGACATCGTGCTCACTATGGACGAGGTGCAGGCGGGCTTCGGACGCACCGGCAAGATGTTCTGCTTCGAACACTACGGCATCAGGCCGGACCTGATCGCCTGCGGCAAGGGCATCACCTCCTCCCTGCCGCTCTCGGCGGTGATCGGCCGGCGTGACGTGATGGGCCTCTACGCCCCCGGCTCGATGACCTCCACCCACAGCGCCTCGCCGCTCCCGGTGGCGGCGGCTATCGCCAGCCTGAGCGTGCTGCGGTCGCGCGGACTGGTGGCGCACGCGGCGGCGATGGGCGAGGTGATGATGCCGGAGCTGCTCCGGATCCAGGCGAAGTATCCCGAGGCCCTCGGCTGCGTGACCGGGAAGGGCCTCGTGGCGGGCATCCAGGTGGTGAAGCCGGGCGGCAAGGATCCCGACTCCGGCGCGGCGCAGGCGATCAACCTGGAGTGCCTCTACCGCGGGGTGCTCATGTTCGCCCCGGTGGGGGGCGCCGGCGAGTGCATCAAGATCGCGCCGCCGCTGACTATCCCCGAGGACGCCCTGCGCGAGTCGCTGGGAGTCCTGGAAGAAGCCTGCGACGCAGTCCTGGGGTAACGAGCACGGCGCCCCGGGGCGTGCGGCGGGACAGCAAGCTCTGTGCGAACGGCGGGGAGCTGCGACATGGCATGGGAGGCCCTGTGGCTCTACGTGATCGTGGCGCTGCTCCTGCGCTTGGCCGTATCGTGGGCCTGGAAGGGGCGCCTGCCAATGAGCCAGATGATTGCCAAATCGCATTCTACCCGTGCCGCCCGCGACTCCGGTCCGGCGGATGCACCGGAGTCCATGGACTCTATCCGCCAGCGCCTCTCGGAGGCGAATGCGGCCTACACCAGAAGACACGAGCCGCTGACTCTGCCGGGGGCACCCCGGCTGGCGCTGGCAATCGTCGCCTGCGTCGATCCCCGGTTGACGGGGCGCCTGGAGCCAATGCTCGGTCTGAAGCCGGGGGACGCCACCATGGTGCGCGTGGCCGGGAACACGATCGGTGGCACCGACGACATCAGCCGTTCGCTGGCTGTGGCTGTATTCGAGCAGGGCGTCCGCTACGTGGTGGTGGTGGGGCACACCGACTGCGGGGTGGCGAAGGTGGAACCGCTGGAATTCGCAGAACGTCTTTCGGAGCGGGGCATCAGCCGCTTCGCTCTTGGGGCGCTGCCGCTGCGGGAGTGGCTCGGAGTCTTCCGCAACGAGGCGCAGAACGTGCGCGACACGGTGCAGAAGCTACGGACCGCGCCGATGCTGCCGAAGGACGTGGCGGTGGCCGGCGCCTTGCTCGATGTACACACCGGTGAGCTGACGTGGCTGGATGAGTGAGGCGACGGAGACGCCCGAATCCCCGGTGTTGCCGCCGGTGAGCGCCTCTGGCCTCCGCAAGTTCTCCTCGGGAGGGAAGCCCAGTACCGGGAGGCTGTCATGGCAAAGGAAAAGAGCGTTCCGAAACACGAGCCGAAGAAGAAGCCCGCGAAATCGCTGAAGGAGAAGCGCGCCGAGAAACGCCAGAAGAAAGAGCCGCCCCCGCTCATTCGCGAGTAAGTGGTTGGGTGGTTGGGTGGCTCCGGCTGCCCTTCGGGGTGCTGCGCTACCGCCCAACCACCCGACCCACCCAACCACCATCATGCCTATCTCCCCCTACCTGAAGGTCCTGCGCGCCAGGGTCGGCACGGACCTGGTGCTGATGCCCGGAGTGGCGGCGGTCATCCGCGACGGGGAGGGGCGCGTCCTCCTGGGGCGGCGGAGCGACGATGGCTCCTGGGGTCTCCCCGCCGGCTCGGTGGATCCCGGGGAGCCGCCCGCCCGAACCGTGGTGCGCGAGGTGTGGGAGGAGACCGGCCTCCACGTGGTGCCGGAGCGCATCCTCGGCGTCTTCGGCGGGGAGGACTTCCGCTTCACCTACCCGAACGGTGATCAACTCGAGTCTGTCGTCGTCCTCTTCGAGTGCCGCGTGGTCGGTGGCGACCTCCACCCGCGCGACGGGGAGATGGTGGGGCTGCGCTACTTCCCGGCGGACGAGCTGCCGCCGCTCCGCGTGCGCTGGCCGCCAAGCCTCCTCGCCGGTGCCGGCGGCCCCCGGGAAGCCGCGTTCGAGTGGGACGGGGAGTGGCTGGGGGAGCTGGGATAGGGGATGGATCCACACTACCTCCACGAGACCTTCGCCCTCGCGGGCCGGGCGGCCGTCGTCATCGGCGGAAACGGGGCGCTGGGCGGGGCCGCCGCCCGGGCGCTCGGCCAGGCCGGCGCGGCCCTGCTCATCGTCGGAAGGAACGAGACCACCTGCCGCGCCCGCGTCGCGGAGCTCCGCGCCCTGCGCGTCACCGCCGACTTCCACCTTGCCGACGCGACCAGCCCTGCCGACATGGAAGCTACCCTCCGCGCGGCCTGCGAGACAACGGGGGCGCCCGGCGTGGAGATCCTCGTCAACGCGGCGGGCTCGATGGTTCGCAAGCCCTTCCTGGAGCTGGCTGCCGACGAGTGGTCGGGCGTGCTGAGTACGACCCTCGATGCGGTGCGGATCCCCTGCCATGTGTTCGGCCGCCACATGCGCGAGCGCGGGAGCGGCGCGATTATCAACTTCTCCTCGATGGGGGCGCGCCTGCCCCTGGCGGAGTCGGTGCCGTATTCCTGCGCGAAGGCGGCGGTGGAGAACCTGACGCAGCAGCTCGCCTGGGAGATGGCGCCCCACGGCGTTCGGGTGAATGCCATCGCACCCGGCTTCTTCCCGGCGGCGCAGAACCGCGAAGTGCTGCGCGGGGAGCGGGGCCGCCAGATCCGGGGCAACACCGCCCTCGGCCGCTACGGCGAGCCGGATGAGATCGCCACGGCCATCCTCTTCCTCGCCGCGCCCGCGTCCACGTTCGTCACCGGCTCGGTCGTTCCGGTACACGGCGGGTTCCAGTCTGTCTGTCTGGGCTTCCGCGAGCCGGACTGACCGATCCCGACCGCCGCCGGAACCGGCGGCGCCGCCTCGTCCCGCTTGACCGCAATCCCCGAATCCGGTATCATCCTTGCAGTAGCGCCATCGCCGCTCCGCTGCCTCGGCGCGCTCGCACGGGCACCCGGTGGTCTGAACCAGGCGGGGGAGCGCGTTTGCCTCGGGGTGCAAGCGGGAAGAATGCCGGTGCCTGTTCCTTGGCTGCCGTGACGGGATGATGGGGGGGAAGGATGGCGGATCTTACCGTGAAGGTGATTGACGGAGACCCGCCGGTGGTGGCTCTCGCCGGCGAGGTGGACCTGGCGACCGCGCCGATGTTCGAGGACGCGATCCTGGCGCTGCTCAAACGAGGGAAGGAATCCGTGGCGGTGGACCTGGGCCGCGTCTCCTACCTGGACAGCACCGGGGTGAGCGTCTTGATGAAGGCGGTGAAGCGCTGCCGGAAGCGCGGCGGCGACCTCGTGGTGGTGGGGATCTCCGACCGCGCTCTGCGCGTGATGCGGCTGCTCAACCTCGACCGGGTAGTGCGCTTCCGTCCGAACGGAGCCCGAATGGCCGCCTGAAACCGAAGATGCCTGAAGCGACCCAGTCCTACGGGGATCTGTCCGGGCTGACCGATGCCCCCTCCCTGGCCGCGTTCGTCGCCGACGAGCGCGCGCGCCTGCGCGTGTCCTTTCACGCGGCGCCCTCCGGGCGCCGGCACAGCCGCGCCCTCGCCGACCTCTTCGACGCCGTGGTCTGCCGCCTCTTCGAGCTGGCCGACGCCGAGGCCCGGGCGAGCGTCGCCCCCACGGGAGTGGCGGTCGCCATCCTGGCCACCGGCGGCTACGGCCGCCGCGAGCTCTGCCCCCGGTCCGATATTGATATCGCCGTCGTCGCCGGTGAGGAGGAGGATCCCTTCCTCGATGCCCTGGTCCGGCGCGTCTTCTTCCTCATCATGGACGTCTTCACCGTGCGCTCGGATCTGAAGGTGGGCTACGGCTTCCGCGTCGCCGGCGACGGCGCCGACCTGGACCCCCAGACGCGCACCGCTCTCCTGGACGCGCGCCGGATCGTGGGGGACGAGGCGCTGGTCCGCCGCTTCCGCGCAGAGCTACTGGATACCATCGCTCCGGGCGCCTTCCTGCACGACCGCCGCCTCGACCGCGAGGTGGTGCGCCGGAAGCACGGAACGTCGGTACACCGGGCCGAGCCGGAGCTGAAGGAGGGCGCCGGGGGCCTGCGCGACCTCCACCTGATCGAGTGGACCGCCCGCGTTCGCGCCGGCGAGCCGATCGAGGATCCGTGGGCCTTCCTGGTGGCGGCGGGCGACATCGAGCCGTCCGAGCGCGCCGCCGCCGAAGAGTCACGCGAGTTCCTCCTGAGTGCCCGGCACGCCCTCCATTACGCGTGCGGCCGGCGCTTCGACACCCTCACCCGCACGCGCCAGGCGCAGGTGTCGGCCGCCCTCGGATGCGCCGGCGTGCGCGCGATGATGGACGACTACTTCCGCCACGCCGAGGCGGTCTGCGCCCTGACCGACCGGGTGATGGAGAACACCCGGCGGCGGGCGCTGCCGCTCTCCGGCGGCCTGGTCGTACAGGAAGGCGAGATCGCCGCGGCCGGCCGCAGTGCCGCCTGGGACGACCTGGCGGCTATCGTCGGCCTCTTCCGGCAGAGCCAGGTGTGCGGACTGCCCCTCCGGGCCGACCTCGGCCGGGAGATCGCGGAGTCCCTGGCGCGGCTGCCGGAGGCGCCCGCCGACCGCGCGGCGGGCCGGGCGCTCCTGGAGATCCTGCGCGGTGAGGCGCGCGTGGCGGCGACGCTGCGGCAGATGGCGCGTTGGGGCGCATTGCAGCGGGTGCTGCCGGAGTTCGCCGAGGCGCTCCGCCTGGTGCCCGTCGCCCCGGTACACGAGTACACCGTAGGCGAGCACACCTTCCAGGTCATTGGCCTGCTGGAGGAATCGCGCGGCCCCGAGGGGCACGCCCATCACGCCGGCGTCTTCGCGGAGATCCAGCGCCCCGAGGCGCTCTTCCTGGCCGCGCTGCTGCACGACCTGGGGAAGCGCACCGAGGGTGTCCACCACGCCGAGGCGGGGGCCGTCGAGGCGGAAGCGGTCGCCCTGCGCCTCGGTCTGGAGCCGGAAGCCGCCGCCACCGTTGCCTACCTGGTGCGCCATCACCTGTTGATGTCCGATACCGCGCGCCTGCGCGACCTCACCCAGGAGGAGACGGTCCACAGCTTCATCGCCGTGGTGGACAGCCTCGACCGCCTGAATCAGCTCTTCCTCCTCACCGTCGCCGACCTGCGCGCCACCGGCGGCGGAGTCTGGACCCCCGTGCAGGAGCGATTTCTGGAGGATCTCTTCTACCGGGCGCAGCGCGCGCTGGCGGCCCCGGCGGCGGAGGGCGACCTGACCGCCCGCGTGCAGCGCCAGCGCCGGCGCGTGCAGCGGGAGCTGGCGCTGCACAACCTCCCGCCAGAGGCCGTGCGGGAGCACTGCAACGCCATGCCGCCCGCCTACCTCCTCAACACCCCGATGGAGACCATCGCCCGGCACGTCCGCCTGGTCGAGCGTCTGAGGGTGGAGGGCCCCGTGGTCGAGTTCCTGGATGCGACGGACCGCAGCTACACCACGCTCACCCTCTGCACCTTCGACGACCCCCGCCCGGGCCTGCTGAGCCGCATCGCCGCCGCCCTCTACGCCCACCGCGTGAGCGTTCACGCCGCCCAGGTCTTCACCCGCGACGGCAGCCCCGGCATCGCCATCGACACCCTCTGGATCGACGTGGACGGTCATGGCCTGCGCGCCTTCGAGCGCGCCGAGGTGGAGCGCGACCTGCGCGATGCCCTCGCGGGCCGCGTCGCCGCCGACGTCCTCCTCCGCCGCCGGGGGAAACACCCCGAGCCCGACCTCTCCGACGCCGACGTGCGCCTCCACAACGACGTCTCCGACACCCACACCGTCATCGAGGTCCGCTCTCCCGACCGCCGGGGCCTCCTCTACCGCCTCACCCACCGCCTCTCGGAGCTGGGCTGGGACATCCACTCGGCGCGCATCAACACCATCGGCGGTGAGGCGCGCGACGCCTTCTACGTCACCGCCGACGGGCAGAAACTGGCTGAGGATGCAGAGGCGGTGCGGGCGAAGCTGCTGGGCTGAGAGGGCGCGTGAGTAGTAGGGAGACGCAGAGGGGGGAACACAGAGGCTTTGAGGAGCTCAGAGGACGCTGAGGATCTCGGAAGGATCTCCGCCCCGAGCCCCCCTATTGCCCGCAACCTGATGAGTTTTGACGAGCAAGTTCGGTAGTTCGGGCGCGGACGGAGCAGCGCCCCTACGTACCTCGTTCGTCGTAGGGGCCGCCG
>JACQGM010000370.1 GCA_016199585.1 Armatimonadota bacterium | reverse complement strand
GCCCGCGCCGGGAGTACAATCCCCGCGGCCGGAAGGGGGAGACAGGGCCGAATGCCCGCGCCGGGAGTACAATCCCCGCGGCCGGAAGGGGGAGACAGGGCCGAATGCCCGCGCTTCGGCTGCGGCTCCGCCGCGCTGCGGCCCCTTCATCCTGCGGCTGCTACACCGAGATCGGATACCGGCCGTACTCATGAATCGCCCGGTAGTAGGCGAGAATGTTCTCCACCGGCGTCGAGGGAAGCACCTCGGTGCTGGAGCCGATGAGGTGACCGCCGCCCGGCGAAGCCACCCGGAGGTTCTCCTTCACCATCGCCACGGCCCCCGCCGGAGTCCCCAGCGCGATCCGGGTGCAGTCCACGTTGCCGACCAGGATCAGCTTGCCGTGGTACCGGCGTTTCAGGTAGCCGATATCCATCCCCGCCGGCGGCTCGATCGGGTTCAGGCCATCAATGCCAGCCTCGATCAGGTCGTCCAGGATCCCCATGATGTTGCCGTCGCTGTGGAAGATCACCTTGATCCCGGCGCGTCTCAACGGCTCGGCAACCCGGCGGACGCGGGGGATCAACTCCTTGCGCAGGAAGGCCGGGGAGTACATCAGCGCGCCCTTGTAGGCGACATCCTCGCCGACGAATACGAGCGGCGAGAGCCGGGCTTCCGCCAACGCCTCGGCCAGCAGGACCGACCGTGCCGTGTAGGCGTCGAGCAGCCGATGGACCTCCTCCGGCGCGTCGTAGATAGCGTAGCTCGCCAGCTCCAGCCCCAGCAGGCCGGTCATCACGGTCATGAAGCCGACGCCGATGCTCTGGAGATGGATGCTCCGCGGGGCGAACGCCTCGCAGCGACGGCGCATGCTGGCGATGTCGTTCTCCCATATCTCCTCCCGCGTGGGGAGCGGCGGCGGCTCGAACCGGCGCAGGTCCTCGATGCTCTGGATCCGGCGGTTCACCCGCCAGGAGGTGCCCGATTGGATCACGTGATCGGCATCGGCGCCCGCGCCGCCGCGGACGAACTCGCCGTCTCGCCCCGGCGACGGCGGGTTCAGGGTGGCGCGGACGAGGTCAATCCCGAGCGCGTGGTAAACCTTGACGGAGGCGGTCAGGAAGTCCGGGGCCTCCGGCGCGAGGTGGTCGTAGATGGCGCGGTTGTCCACGACGTCCCAGACAGGAACGCGGTCGCCCTCCTGGAACTCGATCGCCCGCGCGACCCGCTCCTCCACGTCACCATCAACGAGCTGCGATGTGAGCCAGGGGCGCGGCTTCAGCACCCCCACGCGCGGGGGATGCCAGTGCGTCCGGTTTCCCATGTGGCCTCCCATGCGCCGCGGCAGCCGGGCGCGGCACCGGGGCCGGCGCCTCGGCCGGGCGCTAACCAAACTGCGGCAGCAGGCTCCGCGAGGCTGCCAGCAGCTCGTCGAGCATCGCCTCGGCCTGCTCCGGCAGCACCGCCATCTCATCCAGCAGGAGCGCCTGGAGCGCCAGGTTCCGGTCTCCCTTCACGCCGGCTTCGACGACGAGCTCCTGCCAGGCGATCCGCTTCTGCAGGATCCCCAACAGCGACAGCGGCGCCTCACCGGCGTAGACGCCCCGCACGCCGCAGGAATCGGTCACCGCTTCAACCTCCAGGAGAGCGTGCTCCGGCAGGTTGGGCACCACGCCCCGGTTCGGGATGTTGACGATGTGGAGCTGCCGGCGACCGACGGCGATCGCTTCGATCAGGCTTCCGAGGCCCTCGCCCGTGAGCGGGCTGGAGGCCTTGGCGGGGAGGTCCTGCTTCGCCAACCCGTCGGCGATCTCCTGAAGCTGGGCCTGCCGCAGGGCTCGCGCCTCGGCCTCAGACACAGGGGGACCGGCTTCCCCCTTGTCAGTACCCCATTCCGCGTACCGCGGACTGGCGAAGCCGTAAGGGATGCTCTCCCAACTCGGCAGCCGCGACAGATAGGGGTAGAACTCGAGGATGTGGCTGTCGTGCTGGTAGGCGATGTGGTGCCCGTAGATCTCGGAGAGCTTCTGGCTCAACAGCGCCCCGCGAGCCGGCCCGCGCTTGGCGATCCGCCGCCACACCTCGGGATACATGTCTTTGCCCCGATGTCGGACGCGGGTGAACCAGTGGTAGTGGTTGGTGCCGATCCAGACGACTTCCAGCTCCTCCGGGGGCACTCCCAGGAGCTCGGCAAGCGGCTCGATCCCCTCCTGCACCCCGTGGCAGATACCGATCACGTTGATGCCGGAGTACTTCACCATCGCCCGGCAAAGCACCGCCATCGGGTTCGAGTGGTTGAACAGCACCGCGTCGGGACAGCGCTTCTCCATCTCCCGGCAGATGTTCAGGTAGATCGGGATACTGCGCAGCCCCATCATCATCCCGGCCGGGCCACCCGTGTCTCCGACGACTTGGTAGACGCCGTACTTCGCCGGGATCACCACATCCTGCCGGTGGATGCCGGTGCCGTAGACGCTGCCGACGGACTTCCCGCTCCCGCCAATCGAGGTGATGGCGAAATCGGCGCCATCGAGGGCGTCCGCCAGTCCGTCGGCCACGCGGACCCGCAGGCCGGTGCCGCTCAGACCGGCGAGGCGCGCGCCGTGCCGGCCCATCACCTCGGCCTTCTCCCGGTCAATGTCGTAGAGTACGACCTCGCTCCCGGCCAGTCCTGCGGTGATCGCCAGGTCGCCGAGGGCTCTGGCGAAGTAGCCGCTGCCCCCACCGAGACAGGCGATCTTCTTATCTGGCATCTTCCGCCGTTCCTCCTGTGTGCCGAAGCCGACGCTCAGCCTCCGGGTGAGTGGAAACCGGGCCGGCGGGACGTGTTCTCCTCTCGGATGGCGCCCGGAGCCGGCTCACGCTCCCGCCGGCAGGAACCCGCCCAGAATCTCGGCGAACCGGCGCCGCGCCGCCTCCAGGTCGTATCGGGCGAAGCGAACCGGGAAACTCCGGCGGTCGGCGTGAACGAGCGCCTTCAGCACGTCTGCCACCGAGTGCTCCTGCGGGTTGACCACCACCGCGCCGACGACGGTCTCCCCCTCGAGGTCGGCCTCCAGGCGGATGCCGTCCAGGAGCCGCTTGCGGTCGCCCTCCGGCGCCAGCTCGAACGCCATGCCGGCGCCGTGCGGCTCCCAGTAACGGATCGGCATCCCGGCCACCTCGGACAGCACCTCGGCGGGGCGCATCAGCGCGGCGGGCGGCACCAGCTCGAGCGGATGTCTGGCGAGCGGATCGGCGGCCATCGGAACGCCGGCGTCGGCCTCGACGAACCAGTCGTGGGTCATGTCACCGCCCCAGGGGACGGTCATCTCGAAGGCGAAGCGGCGCTCTTCGTCGGGACGAAGAGCGATCCCCGAAGCGAGGCGCGCGCCGTCGTGGATTCGTGAGCGGGACACTTCCCTCGTGTCGCCCCGGCTGTTCGTCCTGTGGGTTTCCCAGCGCTCTACGAGCGAGACGCCGATGTTGTCCACATCCTGGGCGATGCTGCCGCCACGCAGCAGCACCTCACCCTTCACGGGCTCGCCCCAGCCGGCGGCGGCGGTCGAGAGCTGCACCTCCACCTCGCACCCGCCGAGGCCGACGGCGGCCCCCACCTTCTTGATGAAGTCCACGGTCGTTCTCCCCTATCGGCTATAGCCCCATCTCCTCCAGATCGCCCGCATCCAATGCGTACTCAATCAGAGGTCCGGACGCACCGCCTCGAGCATCGCCCGGGGGCCGTTCTGCTCCTGAGTCCTGACGTGCCTGGTCTACAGTAGCTTCTCCAGCCCGACCACCAGCCCCTTCTGCTCACGAATCTTGCGGGCGGCCAGCAGGATGCCGGGCCGGTAGGAGGTGCGGTCGAGGGAGTCGTGCCGGATGGTGAGGATCTGCCCGAGGCCGCCGAAGATCACCTCCTGGTGGGCCATGAGACCCGGCAGGCGCACGGAGTGGATGCGCACGCCGTGCGCCTCGGTGCCGCGCGAGCCGGGCGCCTCGTCGAGCGGCGCGGGGCGCTCGGCGCGCGCCGGGGCGCGGGTCTCGGCGATCATCTTCGCGGGGAGGGCGGACGTGCCGGAGGGGGCGTCCACCTTGCGCTCGTGGTGCAGCTCGATGATCTCCACGTCGCCCAGGTAGCGCGCGGCCTCCTGCGCGAACTTCATCATCAGCACGCCGCCGATGGCGAAGTTGGGGGCGACGAACGCCGGCGTGCCGTGCGCCTCGCACAGACGGCGCACCTCATCCAGCGACTCCGGGGCCATTCCGGTGGTGCCGACCACGGGCGCGACGTGGCGCGGCAGCGCGGCGCGGAAGAGATCCAGCGCCTCGGGGCCCTTGGTGAAGTCAATCGCCACCTCGGGGGCGGCGTCTTCGAGGGCGGCGACCAGCTCCTCCGGCGGGCGGATCGGCACGCCGAGCGGCTCCAGCCCGGCGACGCGCCCGGCATCCTCATCGACGCCGGCACGGTCAATCGCGGCCACCAGGCGCAGGTCGGCCTCGGCGGCGACGGCGCGGACCACCTCGCGGCCCATGCGCCCGTAGGCGCCCCGAACGAGGATTCTTAGCGGCTGCATCTGTGAGTGCCTCCTTGGCATGGGGGTATGAGGGTGTGGGGGTGTGGGGGTG
>JACQGM010000369.1 GCA_016199585.1 Armatimonadota bacterium | reverse complement strand
TTGCGTTCATCGGCGTTCATTCGCGGCTTTGAGTGGGCTGCCCTGGAGATACGAGCAATGAGGAAGAGAGCCTTTGTGCTGGGGCTGGCGCTGGTGACGGTGGCCGCCGTGGCGGTGTTGCGGCTGCGGCCGGAGCCGGCGCGCGCCGATGCCTACATCTATTCCGCCCAGAAGCGCGAGATCAAGGTCTGCAACCTGCTCCTCGAGTCCTTCCGTCCCAAGGGCGATGATCCCGCCTTCGCGGGCTACAAGGGCCTGGAGAACGCCGACCCGCACCTCTTCTACATCCTGGACAGCCGCAGCGACCTCAAGCCCCGCAACTGGGAGTTGGTCAACCCGCTGGCCCCCCGCGTGGTCACGCAGCAGATCCGTGACCGCTGGCTCTTCCTCGATCCCGCTCACCCTTACCAGATCGGCCAGCCGGTCACCAAGAACATGGCCTGCTACTGGGAGGTCTACCTCGATACCAACAACCTCTCCTCCACGCTCGACGAGCTCCTCCAGTTCGACCTGGTCTTCCTCACCAGCCACATCGGCATGGAAGGCCCCGGGCCCACGCCGCAGAACGTGCGCTTCACCCCGGCCGACCGCGAGGCGCTGCGCAAGCTGGCGGACATGGGCGGCACCCTCTGGCTGGAGGATTGCTGGCTGATGCGCATCGAGCCCCAGGCCGGCATGGGCTTCTTCCTCGATATCAACTTCGAAGGCCAGAGCCTGGCCGGCTACAACGGGCGCCCCCGGTTCGGCGCCCTCGTGGCCGACCCGCACCACCCGATCCTCAACAGCCCCTTCCGGCTCACCGAGGAAGAGATCAACCGCCTCGGCGACAAGAACGTGGATGACTACCGCATCACCGGCGCCGCGGGCCTCGACTCGCCGCCCGACCCGCGCCTCTTCCCGATTGTGAACAACGCGGGCGACTTCGGCCTCGGCCCCGGCGCGCACCCCTACGTCGCCGGCGCGCACTACGGCAACGGGCGTATCCTCATCACCTCGGGCGATACCGGCTGCGCCGTCAACGATGCCTACACGGATCCTCCCGGCTTCAAGCAGGTGACGCTCAACCCGCCGGAGCGTCCCGATTTTAACGGCGGCGCCTACTGCGGCGCCCTGCCCCCGAAGAAGGCGGTTGACGTCGAGGACGTGAAGTTCGTCTACAACGTCCTCAACTGGGCGCAGGGCGACTCCAACTACCGGCGCGGCCCCCGCCGCAGCGGCTACACCCGCGAGGAAGTCAGCGCCCCGCTCGACGTGAGCTGGCGCGTGCCCCTCGCGGGCGACATCCGCATCTCCACCGGACCCGTGGTCTCGCGCAACATCGCCTACTTCGGCACCGACGACGGCTGGATCTACGCCGTGGACGCCCGCCCCTACGACGACCGCGACGGCGACGGCAACCCGAACGACGGCCTCCCGCAGGGCATCGGCACGACGTACGATCTGACCCCCGCCTCGCCCTACGACATCATCTGGGCGTTCAATCTCAACGCGCGCGCCTCGGCGATGTTCGTCAGCACCACCCGGGCACCGAGCGGCGCCCCGGTCGAGGCGCTCTACTTCACCACCTCCGCCGGCGAAGTAGGCGCTCTCAATGCGATGCCGGTAGACCCGATCAGCGGTCAGCTCCTCGGGACCACCAGCGTCCTCTGGAGGCAGGCCGACATCGGCACCGGCCTCTCCGCCCCGGTCGTCACCCGCGGCATCGTCTACGTCCTCTCGCGCGTGCCGGCGGCGGGCCAGTATCGCCTCTCGATGTTCCGGGCGGACAACGGCCAGTCGCCCTTCCCCTGGTGGCAGGGCAGCCCCTATCCCTACACGGACCTGGGGCCCATTGACCCCGGCGACAACGACGCCAACATCCTCCCGCCCGTCACCGTCACCCTCATCCGCGACGAGCGGAACGGCGGCAACGCGGAAGTCGCCTACGCAACGCTCCCGAACGGCGACCTGGCCGCCGTGGCCACGTCGGTGACCGGCGAGACGGCCAAGTACCTGCGCGCGGTGGACACGGACAACGACGGCACGCCGGACCAGACGCGCTACCAGCTCCGTCACTCCTGGGTACAGGACCGGAACAACGACGGGACGCCCGACCCCCTGGTGGTCCTCCAGTACAACGGGGCGCAGTTCATCCGCACCTGGCCGGCCATCCCGGTTCCGGGTCCCGGTGGCACCGTGGTGCCCGATCAGTTCGCCATCGGCACGGCGGCGAGCCCGGTGGTGATCCCCCAGGGCCACCGCATCGTCGTGGAGTCCTACCAGGTGGAGTTCCGGGCCCTCGGTGGCGGGCGCGCGCAGCGGACGCTGTTCGTGAGGGCGCCCGGCTACAATGATCCGACCAACCCGGATCCGCCCCGCGCCCGGATCCTCTCCGGCGCGGCCGTGGCTGCCGACGACACGGTCTACTTCGCCTCGGGCAACGGCATCGTCCACGCGGTGCAGGAGCGCGGCGGCGGCACGTCGGCCAACGACGACAACCAAGTCCTGTGGCGCTACAACCTGAACGACTACGCCCCGGATCTCATCGTGCCCGTGCGCGATTTCGCCCGGCCCGACCGCTACGTTCCCGACTCGCCCCGCTGGGTGCCGGCCCGCTTCGGGGATAGCAACGCGGACAACCAGGCGGAGTGGACGCCCCTGCCGCCCGCCGTCTCCGACAATACGCTCTACACGGCGATGAACCGCTACGTGCTCCTCCCCAACCAGAACGCGCCCGACCGGCTCCTGGAGGGACGCCTCTTCGCCTTCGAGCGTCGCGCCACGTTCTGGCTGGACCTGGATGATCCGATGACCGGCGTCGGCTACGATCAGTTCTACCCGATCGTTCCGATACCCGCGATCGATCCGGCCACCATCACCGGCAACGCGACGGTCTGGCAGTACTGCCCGGAGGGGGTGCCGGGGACCGCGGCCGCGCTCCAGGCGGCGCAGATCAACTTCGAGGATCCCGACGGACCCGGGGTGGGTCTTGAGCCTGGCGACCCCGGATGGTACTCGGCGAGGCTCTCCTCCGGCTTCTTCAGCTACGACCGGGCGAGTAACCGGGTGTTCCTGAGGAACTTCGGCGCGGTCTTCACCGCCTCGCTCCCCGCCATCAACGTCAACACCGGATTGCCGGACCCGAACAGCTCCCGGCTGCCGCTCTGGGTGGATCCCGACGGACCCTCGCCCCAGAGCGGACCGCGGCCGAACGAGCAGTTCGCCCGGCCATTCAAGCTCGCCGTGCGCTCCTGGCCGCTGGACCCGCCCACCACGCCGGCGCCGCGCATGCCGATCAACACCGACAACCTCGTCTGGCAGTTCCCGGATCCGCTGGCGGCGGGCGTAGACCCGAGCAATCCCCCGCAGGGCTGGCTTGGCGGCTGCCGCGGCGGGATCTCCTCGCCCCCCAGCGTCTCCGGGGGCGTCCTCTACCTCGGCACGGCCGATGGCCGCTTGCTCGCTCTCGACGCCGACCCGCGCGACGGCAGCGACGGCACCCGCGCCGACCAGGGGGGAACCCCTGTCTTCACCCTGGATGATGACGGCTGGCAGGATGCGACCAACGGCTTCGTCGCCGCCGGCCGCCTCTTCCCGGAGTGGACGCCGGTTCCGCCACCGATCTGGCCGCCGCCCGGCGCGTCGACGCCGGCGGAGAGGGTGTGGCCGCTCACTGCGCCCCCGGATGTCCTCTGGTCGTGGGGATGGAACGCGCAGACCGGCGTCGGCCAGCCCTCCGCCGTGCCGAAGGATCCTGCCGGAACAGCCGGACTGGAGACGCCCGGGGGCGCCTGCATCACCTCCGGGCTGGTGAGCGCGGCCCTGCGCGAGGTGGAGATGACTTCGCAGAAGGTGCGCGGCGTGCTCTACGGCTTCGTGGAGCCTGTCTATGCCGTCGCCGACGCGAACCGCCTGCTGCAGGTGAACCGGGACGGGCGCGCGCTCTGGACGCTGAACGAGACGATCCTGCGCACGGCGAAGAACTTCAGCACCCTGCCCGCCAACGACGTCCCCTACGGGGCCTCTCCCGGGGACATCATCACCACGCACGTGCCGCTCAACCAGCCGCAGTCGGCCACGCGCGTCAGCGCCGACATGGTCCTCGTCGCCGATACCGGCAACAACCGGGCGATCGCCCTCGACCAGAGCGGCACGGTCCTCTGGCAGGCCACGGAGGTGTACGACCCGTACGAGGTGCTGCCGGACGGCGAGTACCAGATCGGCGTGGGCTACAACAACGAGCAGGGCGTCCGCGTCTCCTACCTCAGCAGCCCCACCGACGTGGTGCAGTGGGTATCGCCCGACGTGAGGGCCAACGGCCAGCTCGACTTCAACATCCGCGTGCGCCATACCCTGATCGCCGACGCCGGGAACCACCGCGTCCTCGAGATCGTGGACAAGTACCGGCAGGGCGTGCCGGGCTACCTCTCGCGCACCAACCCGACGAGCGCCAACCCGACGCCTTCCGGCGAGCCGTGCTGGTACCACGTCGTCGTCTGGGCCAGCCAGACCAACGTCAGCCACCGCGATCCGTACGGGCCCAACAGCCTGGGGCGGTGGCGGGCGGGTGCGCCGTACCAGTACACGAGCGTGCAGCCGATCGAGTACACCAGGGACAGCAACAACACGGGCTACCCGCTCTACGTGAAGCGGGCGCTCGTCACCATCTCGAACTATGCCCTCTACCGCGTGGGCAACACCCGCCAGCAGCGGGTGGGCGGCGCGTCGCTGGCGATCCTGGAAGGCTTCGCCAAGACGAAGCAGCCGCTCCCGACGACGGGATCCGTCTATCAATCCTACATCCTCGACGACCCGAGCCCCGCCGCCGAGCCGGGTTACGTCTCGCGCATCGGCGTGATCGGTAATACCGACCCGAACCGGCTCGACGCGACCTCGCGGGCGATGCTGCGCCCGGTCAGCATCCGCCGCTTCCGCTTCAAGTGGGGCGGTCAGCAGGAGTGGCACGACCTGTACGTGGATGCCACCGGCATCTACCAGTGGCGCGTGCCGGATCCCGCCCGGCTGCCGGACCTCGTGCTCACCCCGCGCGCGCAGTGCGTGAATGCCGATGCGGACGGGGCCCAGTACCGCATGTACAGCCAGTTCTGGCGCGAGAGTTACCAGCAGATGATGAAGACCTGGGAGGAGGCGGAGGAGAACGCTTACGGCAAGCCGGGCGGCATTGTTCCGGATCCGAACAACGCGAACGCCGATTTCCAGACCTCCTCCTTCATCTTCGAGCCGGGCTCCGTGACGCTCATGCCCGGCGGCGGCTGGGTGGTCACCAACCGGCGTTTCGACCGCGCGCTCTCCAGCGTGCTGCAGCAGGTGGACGTGCTCGCCGGCGCGCCCCCGAGCCGGAGGGACCGCAACATCCAGGTCTTCCAGCTTCGCAGCAACCCGAGCTCCGAGATGGGCACGCCGGGCGACTACGATCCGAGCGCGCTGCCGCCGCCGTGGGGGAATGGCAACTTCGGCTACGCGCAGCGGCGCTACGACGACGGGAGCATCACCTTCCTCTTCGGGCCGCAGATCCGCGACCTGAAGAGCGGCCAGGACCTGGGCGTGGACCTCTCGGGTCCGATGTTCGCGGTGCGGACGGAATGAGTGCCGCCTCCGGCCCTGTCATGCGGACGGAATGGTGCCGCCCCGTCGCTGTCATGCTGAGGGTCCGACCCGAAGCATCTCCGCCGGGGGTGCAGCGACGGGTTGGAAGCGGCGGTGGCCGTCCGGGCGGAGATCCCTCGCCTGCGGCTCAGGATGACAGGGTCGAGGGTTGCGGAAGAAGGCC
>JACQGM010000035.1 GCA_016199585.1 Armatimonadota bacterium | reverse complement strand
GCCCCCGTGCGCCTCGACGGCCATTTTGCAGAAGGTGAGACCCAACCCCGTAGACATCTTGCGCCCGGCCTTGCGCATCTCCACCTGCCCGAACTTGTCGAAGATGCGTTCGTGGGCCTCCTTCGGGATCCCTTCGCCCGTATCCGACACGCTGAAGAGAAGCCCCTCCTGCCCGTCGGCCAGCCCGCCCGATACGGTCACGCGGCCCCGGGAGGGGGTGAACTTGATGGCGTTGCCGAGGAGGTTGACCAGGATGCGCACGAGCTTCTCCTCGTCGGCAGGCGCCGCCGGCAGGTCCGGCGCAAGGTCTGTGGACAGGGCGATCTTCTTCTCCCGGGCGAGGTGGGCGACTTGCCCGAGCGCGCGCTCGACGACCGCGGCCGGCGCGACCGCGGCGTAGTCGAGCTGCAGGGCGCCGCTCTCCATCTTGCTGACGTCCAGCAGATCGTTGATCATGCTGAGGAGCGTCTCGCCGCCCAGGGTGGAGAGCTTGAGGAACTCCGCCTGCTCGCTGCTGAGCTCGCCCATGAACTCCACCATCTGCAGGCCCGAGATCAGCGCGGCCAGCGGAGTGCGGAGGTCGTGGACGATCATGTGCGTCAGGCTGTCGCGCAGCGCCTCCAGCTCCTGGAGGCGCCGGTAGTTCCGCTGAAGCTCGTCGAAGATCTGCGCTTCGCGGTCGCGCAGGCGCTTCTTCTCCAGGCAGGCGCCGATCCGGGCTCGCAGCAGCACCGGATTGAGCGGCTTCGTCAGGTAATCGTCGGCGCCCATCTCGATGCAGCTTACGGCGCCCTCCTGCTCGTCCAGGGCGGAGAGGACGATCACCGGGATGCCCCGGAGCCGCTCGTCGGCCTTCAGGCGCCCGAGGACCTCGAAACCGTTCATCTCCGGCATCATGACGTCCAGGAGCACCAGGTCGAAAGCGCCCTCGCGCACGAAGTCAAGCGCCCGCCGGCCGTTCTCAGCCACGGTGACGGCGTGGCCCTCCTGCGCCAGTCGCCGCGAGAAGAGATCGCGGTTCGTCTCGTTGTCGTCAACCACCAGGATCGCCCCGGGCGGCACGGCCGGCGCGCGCGCTCGGGAGAGGTCGCGCAGCGTGGCGAGGGTCTCCTGCACGATGGCGGGCATCTCGGGGGCGACCGCTCTCGCGTCGGCCTGACCGGTCTGTACCTGCCACAGGCTGATGATCTCATTCGTCAAGGTGAGGAGGCGCTCGGCAGCCGCCCGGATGCGCTCCAGGTCGGGCAGGAGCGCGCCCTTGCGCTCCTGCGGCAGGTCCTCGATGAGCATCTCGCTGAAGCCGATCACCGTGTTGATCGGCGTGCGCAGGGAGTGCCGCAGCATGGCAGCGAACTCCTCCACATCGGGAAGCGCCTGTGCCTCCACCTTCGCCGGATCGAGGATGTCGCTGACGAGGGCGAGGAGCTGCTGCCCGCTCGCGCGGATCTTCTCCAGGTCGGCGGCGAGGGTCGGGTAGTTGCCGGGGGCGTCTTCCAGCAGCATCTCGCTGTAGCCGATGATCGCGCCCACCGGGGTGCGCAGCTCGTGGCGCATGTGCGCGAGGAAGGCTCTCTTCGCCCGGGCGGCGTCGAGTGCTCCTCCATTTGCGTCCGGCGTCGCGCCAGGGCCGTCCGGTCGCGGCTCGTGACTAGGCATCTTCTCAGTTCCCTACCCCCTGATGGGACCACGCGCGCCGCGCTGCCACGCCCGCGCTCGCGGCACGGATCGCGCCGTGCGGCAGGAGCGAGGCGCGACCCTGGAGACCACACCTGCTTTCGGAGATGAAGGAAGGCGGGGACCGGCCCCGATCGCTGCCACCTGCTCTCTCTTCGGCGCGTCGGCCGGGAATCCTGCCGGGTCCAGAGCCCTCCCACGGTTGCCGTGCCGAGCGCCGCGTCCCCGCGCCCTCAGGCGCGCGCTCGCACCCGGGCGTAGACATCGAGGAGGCTGGGAAACATGCGGTGGATCGCGTACGGGGCGGCCCCCTCCGGCGCCGCAGCGGCCATCGCCCGGCGGCGCTCACCATCGGAGAGAAGCGCGAGGGCGGCGCGGGCGAGTGCCTCCGGGTCGTGCTCGGTGAGCAGCCCGGTGCGCCCCTCCTCCACCAGAAGGCTGACGCCGCCGCCGCGGTAGCCCACCACCGGGAGACCCGTCGCCAGTGCCTCGACGACAACCAGGCCCTGGGCTTCGTGCGGGCTGGCGATCAGGAAGAGGTCCGACTGCCGATAATAGGCCCAGACGTCGCGGTAGGGCACCCATCCGGCGAAGGTAACGGCATCTTTGAGGCGCATCGTCTCCGCCTGGAGCGCGTAGCGCGACAGGTAGGGCCCGCCGCCGACGATCAAGAGGTGTGCGCGCGGCTCATGGTGGCGCAGGTGCGCCGCCGCCTGGAGGAGGTCGGGGATACCCTTGTCGGGGTCGGCGCGCCCGACGAAGAGGCAGATGCGAGCATCGGCGGGAATGCCGTGGCGGCTGCGGATGTCAACCCTCGACGGCTCCGATGGCACCTCGATCCCGCACGGCACCAGGAGCGGCTGCGCCACGCGGTGCCGGCGGAAGACCTCCTGCATGTAAGGGCTGACGACGGCGACCGCGGCGGCGCGGCGGCAGGTGGAGCGCGCCAGACGCGCGGCCGCGCGGGCGGTCACTGCGTTCAGGACACGCCGGGCGGCCGGGGGAAGGGAGAAGGGGAGCCAGCCGCTCAGGTCGGCCTCGCCGATCGGGTAGTGGCCGTGCAGCACCACGGGCAGGCCGCACCGGCCCGCCAGCTTCAGCGCGATCTTCCCCGAGACGAGCACGTCCTGCGCGTGAACGACGGCATCTGCCCCGCGCAGCTCCGCGAGGAGGCCCTCCCAGGCCATCCCGCGCGCCAGCGGCTGCTGGATGCCGAGCACCACGGGCGCCGGGCGCGAAGGGAGACGCACGATTCGCAGGCCCTCGGGATAGGAAGGCGACGGGTAGAACGGCGTGGGCGGGTACTCGGGAGCGACGACCGTCACCTCGACGCCGAGCGAGAGGAGCTGCTGCGCCCAGGCGTGAAGGACGGTGGCGACCCCGGTCACGCGGGGGAGGTAGGTGGTGCAGACGAAGACGATCCTCTGGGGCAAGCTCGCTTCACTCACGGGGGCAGTATAGCACCGAGCGCCGGGTGCTGTCAACGCCCGGGGAGAAGAGGATGGCTCGACCGCCATGTGGAACGGAAGAGCGGCGCCGCGCGGAGGCGTTCGTGCCCGCGCCGTCTCGTTGGCCGTGCTGTGAGGAGAAGAGAATGGATGATCCCGAGGTCGCTCGACGAGCCATCGCCTATGTGGAGGACAACCTGGATGCAGTCCTCTCCGGTGATGATCCGCAGGTAGCGGTGAAGCCGATGGGTGGGGCAGGCGGCGGAGCCTACAAGCTCACGCTGCACCGTTTCGACGGAATGGCGCTGGTCCTGAAGAAGACACGGGGCCTCTTTGATCGAGGGGCACTGGAGCAGCGGAGGCTCCATCAGCACCTCTCTCGCGCGCAGGAGCTCTCGCCTCTGGTGGTCCCCGCCTGTTGGGGGAGATCCGAGGCCGGGAAGAGGAGAGCTATGCCCTCTGGGAGTACCTGGAAAGCCTGCGGCCCGCGACGGAAGAGGACCTGGTCACCGCGGCCGTCGAGGCATGGACGCTCACCTCCGCGTGCGACTTCCGCCCCGTTCAGCCGGACTCCGAGATCGAGAGCCCCTTCACACTATTGGGGTACATTGCGCACAATCTGTGGGAGATCGACATCGAGAAGGTGCAAGGACTCATCCCTCGACAAGCTCGCGATTTGCTCGAGATCAGCCTGAGGTGGGCCGACTACTTCCTGTCGCCCGGGTTCCGGGCGCGGTATGCCGCGCTGCCGCGCGGCTTCGTGCACGGCGATGTCCACCGTGACAACATCATCGTGACCGCCGGCGGGCTGAAGCTGATTGACTGGGACAACGCCCGGATAGACGCTCGCCTGGCGGAGCTGACCAAGCCGATGCTCTGCCTCGTGGAGGCCCAGCGCTACTTCGAGAGGATTGACCGCATCCTCACGGCGGTCCGCCGATCGGCCCACCCGCTGAACGAGGACGAGGAGAGGATCTGGCCGCAGGTTCTGCTGATGCAGTACGTGGCCGCAGACATCTTCGGGTTCTTCCTGATGCGCACGCGCAGCTACTCGGACGACCGGATACGGAGGCGCTTCGCCAACTCCCGCTACCTGATGCGGCCGTTCGTGGACGAGTACGGATTGCACTCGCCGCCAAAGTAGCCGTTCGGGCGGGAGCGATGGGTCCCCGGGGCTACGCGATTCGCGTTTTCGGGTGCGGCGGCGCCGCCGGCTTCCCGTTCTCCAGCGCGTGCTTCAGGCCCTCGATGCTCCCCCGCACGTGGCGCTCCAGGAAGCGCGGGAGCCCGGCGGCGCGCAGCACCATCGCCTCGATGCCGGAGAGCCGGTAGTCAATGCGGAAGCGGACGCGCGTCCCCCCGTTCTCGGGCTCCAGGTCCCAGCGCCCGCAGTGCTGCACGCCGCGCGTGCTGCAGAACGCGAGGCGGCGCGGCGGCTCCATCTCGGTGATCTCCGCCTCGGCCCACACCGGCAGCCCGAGGGGAGCGCGCGAGACGAAGCGGAAGCGCGCCCCGGGCCCATTCGGCCCGTCGGTCAGCTTCCTACTCTCGATCACGTCCGGGATCCATTCCTTGTTGTTCTCGGGATGTGCGAGGAACTCGAAAACCGCCTCGATCGGGGCCTGGATACGCGTCGTCTGTTCGATACTAGCCATTGCTTCCCTGCGCACTCATCCGCGGGGCACCCGGCCCCTGCGCTCCATTATACCCGGTGGCGAACGGGCGCAACCGGGCATGTGCGCGCGAGGTCGCCGGGGGTGCCAGGCACTCACTTCGACGCGGACAGGGAAACGCCTTCCGGGGATCGCCCGCGTTTGGGAGTCCGCGTGCCGGGGCACATGGTCCGGGCCGGATCGCCGCTCCGGCGGGCGGCGCAGCGGCACAACCGGGGATGAGCGCGGGGAGACAAAGCGCGGAAGGCACGGCCTTCGGAAGTGCCTGTGCCGGGCGCGGGTGTTTCACCCGCCGGAAGAGGGGTGGCGCATGGCGATCCCGGCGAGCGAGATGTTCGGCGAGGTAGAGGTCTACCGGCGCGCGCGCGGCGCCCTGGAACGCGAGGGGGTTCCCTACATGGTGGTGGGCGGCCAGGCGGTCGCCTGCTACGGGCACCGCCGCCCGACCAAGGACATTGACTTCCTCATCCTGAAAGAGGATGCCGAGACCGCGGTGCGTGCCCTCGAGCGGGCGAAGTTCTTCATCCGCCGCTCCGATCCGCGCTGGATCTTCCAGGCGGTGTGCGGCGATGTGCTGGTGGACCTCATCTTCGCAAGCTGCACGCCCCGGGGGGTGGTGCCGGTCACGCGCGATTGGCTCGCCCACGCTCGCGACGCAGCCATCGCCGGCGACACCTACCCCGTCTCCGCGCCCGAGGAGCTGATCGGGTTGAAGATCCTCGCCCAGCACGAGAACCGGTCCGATTGGTGGGACGCCGAGATGATCCTGGAACGCCACCGGGACGGCCTCGACTGGGAGCGCATCACCCGCATCTCCGCCATTGACCCGGTGAAGACCCTGGCCTTCCTCCTCTTCCTGGAGACCCGGCATCCCGGCGAGGCGTGGTATCCCCCCGGCGTGCTCCGCCGCTTCTGGGGAGAAGCCGCCGCCGAGCTGCCGGTGGATCTGCCGATAGCGCGCGCCGGCGCGATGGCGTAGAATGGAGTCATGTTCGCGAAGCTGCTCGTGCCGACCGACTTCGCCGCGTGGTCGGACGCGGCGCTGGAGCTCCTGGATCCTCTTCGCGACCTGGGCGCCGAGGAGGCCATCCTGCTGCACGTCCTGGATCCCGGCCCGTTGTTCCCCTGGTCGGAGATGCTGTGCGGCGCCGCCACGCGCGTGGAGGAGAGGGCGCGCCAGGCGCTGGAAGAGCGGCGGCCGCGGATCGAGGGGGCGGGCCTGCGGGTGGATGCGCGCGTCGTCCAGGGCCCCCCGGTCGAGACGATCATCCGCTGCGCCTCGGAAGAGCAGGCGCACCTCATCCTCATGGGATCGCGGCGGCGGTCGTTCCTGAAACAGGCGGTGCTCGGCAGCGTCTCCGAGAACGTGATCCGGCACGCGCCGGTGCCGGTGCTGTTGAGCAAGTGGTCGGCCGATGAGCCGCCGGCGGCCGACCGCAGCGCGTTCGCGCACGTCCTCTTTCCCACCGATTTCTCCCCCTGCGCCGAGAAGGCGTTCCAGTGCCTGACGGCGCTCGCGGGCGCCGGGATGCGAGAGGCGACCATCATCCACGTTCAGGACATCCGCCTCCTGGCGTCGGCGCCGGACGACCACGAGGGGAGCGAGGAGGGCCTGAACATTCGCTACCTGGAGCAGGTGGTGGACATGGACCGCCTGGTGGCCGCCGAGCGCGAGCTGGAATCGCTCGGAGTGACGACGCGGGTGATGGTGCGCGAGGGGCTCCCCTTCCGTGAGATCCTGCGCGCCGCCGCCGAGGAGCAGGTCACCGCCATCCTTCTCGGTTCCCACGGCAAGAGCTCGGTGGCCGAGATCCTCCTCGGGAGCGTCAGCGCCGAGGTGATCCGCCAGGCGCGCGTGCCGGTGCTGGTGATCCGGCGCGACCCGGAGGAGCCGGAGTGACCTTCGAGCTGACCGGACCCCGGCCAGGAGATACCCTCTCGGTCAGCCTGTACCCGGGCGCCTTCGCGATCAAGATCGGCGAGTGCGAGGTCTACTCCTTCGACGGGGAGGGCCGGCCCATCGGGGCGTCAACCGGCGACCGCTGGCTCCGCCGCGGCCTGGACAACACCCTTGTGGAGAAGCGCGCTGGCACCGCCGCCAGGGGCTGGCAGCCCCTCCCCCCCACGGAAGCCGATGCCCACGTGGACGCGATCGCCCTGCGGATGGCCGACCTGCACCAAGCCGTCACCCAAGGCCATTACCGCAATCCGCAATCCGCAATCCCGCCTCCCCTGGAGCGCGCGGCCGCCTGGGACAGCCGGCGCTGCCGCGCGGACGCCGCGCGCTTCCTGCGCCTCTTCCACCGAGTGCCGATTCTCCCGCCGGACCAGTACCTCTCCCTGGTCCTCCAGCCGACCGAGGGGTGCCGGTACAACCGCTGCACCTTCTGCACTCTTTACCGCGACCGGCCCTTCCGCGCCAAGTCCCCCGAAGAGTTCCGCCGGCACCTCGACGAGGTGGTGGCGTACTTCGGGCGCGGACTGGCGCGGCGGCGCTCCCTCTTCCTCGGCGACGCCAACGCGCTCACCCTCCCGATGGCGGACCTGGTGCCGATCTTCGCGGCCGTGCAGGAGCGCCTCCCCGTGGCGCCCAGCGACCTCACGCCCGCGCAGGCGCGGCGCTGGCTGAGCGCGCACCCTCTCGGCTTTGACGGGATCCACTCCTTTCTCGACGTCTTCTCGGGCCGGAAGAAGAGCGCGGCGGAGTATGCCGCGCTGCGCCGGCAGGGGCTGCGCCGCGTCACCATTGGCCTCGAGAGCGGCAGCGCGCCGCTGCTCCAGTTCCTGCGCAAGCCGGAGCGCGTGGCGGACGCGGTCGAGCTGGTGCGCACGCTGCACCGCGCCGGCGTCTCGGTAGGCGTGGTCGTGATGGTGGGTGCGGGCGGCGACCGTTACGCCGCCGCACACGTGCGGGAGACGGTGGCCGTGGTGAACGCCGTGTCGCTCGGCGCCGCCGACTTCCTCTACCTCTCCGAGTTCGTCGAGCACCCCGGCAGCGACTACGCTCGCCTGGCGCAGGCGGAGAGGATCCGGGCGCTGGATGCGGCGGAAATGGCGGCGCAGGCGGACGCGATCCGCGCCGGCTTGCGCTTCCCGGCGCAGGCCCCGCGGGTCTCCGTCTACCGGCTCTCCGAGTTCGTCTACTGAATAGAGGAATCCCGCCCGTTCCGGCGGAACAGTGGCCGAAGAGGGAGTTCCGGGGAGGTGACGCCGGTGGGAGTTGAGCCGGGAGCGGATGGACCGACGCTGCGGATCAGCGAGCACATGGATGGCGAGATCGCGTACATCAAGGCGGCGGGGGCGATTGACCTGAACGGGGAAGAGGCGCTCCGGCGCGTCGTAGAGAGCGCGATCGCCCGGGGCGCGCGCTCGGTCATCTTCGACCTGCGCCGCGTCAGCTTCATGGACGCGGGGGCGCTGAAGGTGCTGATGAGCGCGAAGAGCCGTGTCCTCTCTCAGGGCGGTGAGGTCTATGTTCTGGTGGCGCAGGAGATGCCCCGGCGGGTGATCCACATGGCGCAGATGCAGGCCGCCGTGAAGCTATGTCGCTCTCTGGACGAGGCGCTGACGGAGATCGCCCGGCGCTCTCTCCCGGGGGCGCCCGCCCCGGCGACCGAGGTCGCGGGCAACAACGGCACGAGGTCCGCCTGCGCGGCCCCCCGGTAGTCGGCGCAGGCCGACTTCGTGCCGTCGCTGCCCGGGGTTTCGACCCGCGGGGTGCGCCCCGGGTAGTCGGCGCTGTCCGACTTCGTGCCGTCGTCGCCCGCGACCTCGGTCGCCG
>JACQGM010000025.1 GCA_016199585.1 Armatimonadota bacterium | reverse complement strand
CTTTCTGCGTCCGTGAGGACGCCCGGCCAGCGGCCCGGAGCACCCGGTTTCATACCGGGTGGCACCGCGGGAACGCTTATGTTAACGCCTATGCCCCCACACCCCCATACCTCCATGCCCCCACGCCCCCACACATGGAGACCTGACATGCGCTATCTGAAGTTCGCACTGAGAAACCTGACACAGCGCAAGGTGCGCACGGGGCTGACGATCTTCAGCATCGCCGTGGCCGTCGCCGTGCTCTTCACGCTGCTGTCATTCAACAAGGGATACAGCCGGGCGCTCAATAGCCAGCTCCAGCAGATGGGCGTGCATGCGATGGTGCTGCCGATCGGCTGCCCCTACGAGGCCGCCTCGCTGCTGATGAAGGGGGGCAAGATCGACAACCACCTGCCGGCGAGCACCACGCAGACGGTGGACCGGATCCCCGGCATCCAGATCGCCGCCCCGGCGTTCATGAGCGCCATCATGCGCCCGGATGAGGGCCGCGCCGACGTTTACTTCGGCATTGACGAGCGCACCTTCGACCTGAAGAACTGGTGGAAGATCATCAAGGTGAAGAAGGACCCGCGCGAGCTGCAGGACAACTGGGAGAAGCTCGCCGCCGACCCGGCCAACCTGATGAGCCGCCGGGAGTTCATCGAGACGATGAAGGATCCCGACTCGGTGATCCTTGGCTTCGATGCCTCGCTCATCGAGCTCTCCAGCGTCGGCGATGAAATCTACGTGCCGGAAGCGGACCGCGCCTTCAAGGTGGTGGGCGTCCTGGCGCCCACCGGGCAGCAGGATGACGGCTTCTTCTTCGTGTCGCTGAAGGCCGCGCAGCAGATCTTCCGGAAGCCGGACCAGATCACGACCGTGCAGATCCGCTTCAGCGACCCGACGAAGGCGAACGCCATCACCGAGGAGCTGGAGAAGATCCCGGGCGCTGAAGTCATCGCGATGGGGGAGCTGCTCGGCACGATGCAGAGCCTGCTCGGCTCGGCGCGCACGCTCATCTTCTCCATCGTCTTCGTGGTCATCGCCATCAGCGCCCTGGGGGTGCTCAACACGGTGCTCATGTCCGTATTCGAGCGCACTCGCGAGATCGGCGTGATGCGGGCGACGGGCGCGGCGCGGGGCAACGTCTTCCAGCTCGTCTGGGTCGAGACGCTGCTGATGGTCGGCATCGGCGGCGCGGTCGGGCTGGGGATGGCCGTGGCGGGCGCGCAGGTCATTGAGGGCGTGATCAAGGGAGCGATGGCGCGCATGGACATGCTGGCCGGGGTGAAGGGAAGCGTGATCGCCTTCGAGCCGCGCATCTTCGTGTTGTGCGTCCTCTTCATCCTGGCCGTCGGCGTGGTCGCCGGCATCTACCCGGCACTCAAAGCATCCAAGGCCCGGCCCATCGAGGCGCTGCGGGCGGAATAGGACGGATATGACCTATCCGACCCTATGGAGGGAAACAGATGGTATGGTTCCGACTTGGCCTGAAGAACCTGCTGCGCCGGCCGGTGCGCACCACGCTCACCGTGGCCGGGGTGGCGGTGGCAATCGCCGTTCTCTACAGCCTGCTGGAGTTCCAGAAGGGCTACGAGAAGGGACTGCGGGAAGACCTGAACGCCCTCGGCGCGCACATCATGGTCGTACCCAAAGGGTGCCCCTACGAGGCATCTACCATTGTGCTGCACGGGGGGAAGTGGCCCCGCTACCTGAAGGCGGACTACATGGAGAAGGTCCGCGCGGTGCCCGGCATTGACGAGAGCGCCGGCATCCTCATGGACGCGATCATCGCCAAGAACGCCCGGGAGAAGAACCAGATCTTCCTGGGCGTGGACGAGCACTTCCGCCGGCTGCGACAGAACTGGCGGTTCAGAGAGGGCGGCTGGTTCCCGGATGCGGATTCGCTCATCATCGGCGCCAACGTCGCCAAGGAGCTCGGCCTGAAGGTGGGCGACCGCTACCACATTCAGGAGCCGCGCGGCAACTTCAACGTGGATGCCACCTTCACGGTGGCCGGCATCCTGGAGCCGACGGCCACGCAGGACGACGGCTTCTACTTCCTGCCCCTTGCCACGGTGCAGAAGGCGTTCAACCTGAAGGACCGGATCGTCGTCATCCTCGTGAAGGTGAAAGACGTCGCCAACGTCACGCCGGTCGTGGAGGCGCTGAAGAAGTCCGAGGCGAACATGAACGTCTTCCCGCTCACGGAGCTGCTGGACACGATGGGGCAGCTCGTGAAGAACACGAAGGTGTTCGTGCTGGCGATCGTGCTGGTCGCCGTGGCCATCGGCACGGTCGGCGTGCTGAACACGATCCTGATGGCGGTCTTCGAGCGCACCCGGGAGATCGGCATGATGAAGGCGTTCGGCGCCGCCGCGGGCGACGTCTTCAAGCTCATCTGGGCGGAGACGATCCTGATGTGCACGGCGGGCGGCGTCGCGGGCGTCGGGTTGGCGCTGGTCGCCAGCCGGGGCACCGAGGCGTTCATCAAGGGCGTGCTGGCAAAGACGGCGCTCATCTCGGTGCCGAAGGGCACCCTGATCGGCTTCTCGTGGCCGGTGTTCGGCACGGCGATGGTCCTGGCGCTCTTCCTGGGCCTGGTGGCCGGCGCCTACCCGGCCTGGCGGGCATCCACCGTCAGCCCGATCGAGGCGATCCGGGCGGAATAGGAAGTGGCGGGTGATCCATTGTCGGATTAGCCCGATCAGTCGGATCGGACTGATCCGGCTGATCCGACCGATCCGACGGAACACCCGCAACCTGGAGGAACACGATGACGATGAAGATAACCGCTCAACCCGGGGCGATGCGGCCCGCCAGGGACGGAGGCGAGCCCGTGGTGAAAGCCGAAGGGCTGGCGAAGGTCTACCGGCGCGGCACCGAGGAGATACGGGCACTGAAGGGGATTGACGTGACGATCGGCCCGGGCGAGTTCGTCTGCCTGCTGGGGCACTCCGGCGCAGGGAAGACGACGACGCTCAACCTCTTCGGGCTGATGGACCGGCCCACCGAGGGCGACCTGGAGGTGGTGGGCCACGCCGTGGGCGAGGGCGCGGGGAGAGTGACCGAGGATGACCTGGATCGCATCCGCCGCGACAACGTCGGGTTCATCTTCCAGCAGTTCTACCTGATGCCGACTCTCTCGGCGCTGGAGAACGTGGAGATGCCCCAGCTCTGGACCGGCAAGGCGGACCGGACGCGGGCGAAGGATCTGCTGGAGCGCGTCGGCCTGAGCCACCGCACCACGCACCGCCCGTCCGAGCTTTCCGGCGGCGAGCAGCAGCGGGTTGCCGTGGCGCGGGCGCTCATCAACGAGCCGAAGCTGCTCCTGGCCGACGAGCCGACCGGCAACCTGGATACGCGGACTCGCGACGACATCTTCACCCTCTTCCAGGAGCTGGCCGGCGAGGGTCTGGCCATCCTCCTGGCGACGCACGACGTCGAGCTGGCCGAGCGGGTCGGGCGCGTGGTGCGGCTGGAAGAAGGGCGGGTCGTGGAGTAGTGTGGGAGTGTGAGAGAGTATGGGAGTGTGAGAGTGTGGGGACATCGGCAACTCCGTACCCCCATACTCCCATACCCCCATACTTCGCCAGAGGGAGAGATAGACCATGAGCGATCACGAACAAACTTCTGTGCTGGATGCGCGCGACGTATGGCGGACCTACCGCCGCGGCAGCGAGGAGATCCACGCGCTGGCGGGAATGGACCTGACGGTGCGCGCCGGGGAGATGGTGGGCATCGTCGGCCGATCCGGCTCCGGGAAGACCACCTTCCTCAACCAGGTGGGCTGCCTGGACCGGCCGACGCGGGGCAGCCTGAAGGTGCTCGGCACCGAGGTGACCTCGCTCGAAGAGCGAGCGCTGGTGGCGTTCCGGCGCGACCGGATCGGGTTCATCTTCCAGCTCTTCTACCTGATCCCGACGCTGACGGTGCGCGAGAACATCGAGCTGCCGCTCATCTTCGCGCGCCGGAAGGACCGGGAGCGCGTGGCGGAGCTGATCGCGAAGGTGGGCCTGGATGAGAACGGAGACGCCCTGCCCCGGCAGCTCAACGGCGGCGATATGCAGCGCGTCGCCATCGCCCGGGCGCTGGTCAACCAACCGAAGCTGCTCCTGGCCGACGAGCCCACCGGCCGCCTGGAGCACCGGTCGCGCGACGCCATCATGGAGATCCTGCGCGGGCTGCAGCGCGAGGGGCTCGCGATCGTCATCGCCACCCACGACCTCTCGCTGGCGAGGCAGACCGACCGCGTCATCGAGCTGAAGGATGGGCGCATCGTGCAGAACGAGAGGGAGAGCGTGGTGTTCAGGGCCGCGTAGGCCCCGAACGTGGAGTGGAACCGAGTTGGACAAGCTCGCGTCTCTAAGATAGGGAGGGACAACATGCAGAAGACACTCATTCACCGCACCCGGCTGGGCGCCCTCGTGGCCGTGCCGGTGCTCGCTGTCGGCGTCGGCTGGGCCAGTCTCGCCGGTGACAGGGCCGACAGATCGCCCGCGGCGACCGTGGAGACCTCGTTGGTGGAGATGGAGGACTCGTGCTCCGCGGCGGTCCCCAAGGGCGTGGTTCCGGCCAAAGCGGCGGCCGCGAAGGATACGCCGCCGGGCGCGGCCTGTCCGATGGCCGGGCACCCGGACAAGGCCTCCGACAAGGCCTCCGCCGCGTGCCAGATGGACCCGGCGACCTGTGAGAAGCGGATGAAGGCGGGCGACTGCCCCGAGGGAATGGCCTGCAACTCCGCCATGGGCGCGAAAGCCAGCGCCGCGCCGGCACCCGGCGCCCCGAAGGAGAAGGCCGCGAGCGCGGCCGGCGCCGGCCACGGCCCGGGCTGCCCCATGACGCGCGCCCAGTAGCGGCCGCGGCGAAGCTTGAGGCGGGGGAACCGAGAGTGTTTCTCCCGCCTCGCGTTTGCCTTCCTCTCCCGGCCCCTGCCGCGCACCGCGAGCGGCTATCCCCCGGGCAGTGGTAGAGGCTGTTGGGGTTGAGTGACTCCACCGCGTAGATGCCCCCGGGGACCTGGCGGTCGCCATCCCGCAGCTTCGATCCGGGGCCGCCGCCGGCGCCGAGGATCGGATAGGCGCGGATGAAGCCGAGCGGCGCGTTCGCTGCAAGCTCCGGCCAATCCTCCAAGAGCCCGGATGGCTTCGGGTCGCGGGCGGCGCCGCGGAGACGGCATCGGAGCGCCGGCGCACCCGGCCGGGGGTGGGGTGGGAGGGCCGAGGCCACCCCCGTGCGCGCCAGTGCCCCAGCCCGATTCTCGGGCGCTCCGGGCAGACGCTCGGGGGGCGCTCCGGGCAAACGCTCGGGGGGCGCTCCGGGCAAACGCTCGGGGGGGCGCGCCGGGCAAAGGCTCGGGGGGCGCCGGCGATGCGAGAGTGCCTTCCGGGCGGAGGCCTGGGGGGCGGTGCCTCATGCTCGGCGGCCCGCCCCCACGGGCAGCCTGATCCCGCTCGCGCCGCCCTCCACCCGTGATCCGTCCGGCAGGTGGACCCGGATCCCGTCCGGCACGAACAGCGCCGCGTCGCCGCCATCCCGCTCCACCCGCACCTCGCCGCGTGGCATGGTGAGGGCGTAGGAGAAGGCGGGCAGCCCCGCCGGGTGCGGGGCGAAGGCCACCTCCCGCCAGCCCGGCGCCGCGGGGCGGATGCCGGCGATCCGCTCGGCGATGAGGGTGTTGACGGAGGCCCCCCAGCCGTGAGCGGTGTTGAACTCCGCCGCGCCGAAGCCTTCGGGCCACGTTGGCGCGCCCGAGTCCAACGCCTGTCCGTACTTCCGCCGGATGGCCCCCGCGGCGGCGTCTCCCCGGCCGTGTTCGAAGAGGGGCGCGAGGATCGTCGCCGTCCAGCCGGGGCCGAACCGGTACGCATCCACGTTCTCCGCCAGGAAGCGCGCCGCTCCCCGGCGCATCCGCTCCGTGCCGCTGCCGGTGAGGCACGCCAGGGCATTGGAGTGGAGGTCGTGCCCGGGCAGTCGCCCCGCCGCGGCCTCCTGGTTGTACTTCTCCAGCGGCGCGATGGCGACGGGCCGCCGCTCCATCACTGAGGGGATCTCCGGCGCGATCCGGGTGCGGAAGCAGCCGCCCTCCTCATCGAAGAACCGGGGGATGGCCGCGCCAAGCCGCCGCGCCACTCTCTCCCCCGTTTCCGCCAGCGCCGCGTGCCCCAACGCGCCACCGATGGCCGCCGCGCACTGCGCCGCGCGTAGGAGCATGCCGTTGACCGGGAGCGAGTACGGCCGGCGGTCGAACCCGGACCAATCCACCCAGTGCCAGCCGTAGTCGGGCGGGACGAAGAGGTCCTCGGGCGTCATGTGCAGCTCGCACAGGCGCAGCAGCCGGAGCAGCGGCGCGGCCACTTCCTCGAGGAGGCCTGCGTCGCCCGACGCCAGGTGGTAGTGGCGGCAGCTCGCCACCCACTCGAGCGTCTGGTCCACCAGAACGTGGTTGGAGAAGTCGGAGGGGACGACGGCCCGGGGGATGCCGTCCTCGTCCACTCCTTGCCCGACGAGGGCCAGGCAGCGGCGCCACAGCGCCAGGTCGCCGAAAGTGTAGAAGGCGGCCGGCCCCTGCACGCAGGCGTCGAAGGTCCAGAGGACGTTCTCGCGGGAGCAGGTGTCCACGAAGACGTCGTTGGCCGAGGAGCGGAGCGTGTCCGCCGATGTCTGCCAGATGCGCTCGAGGAGTGGGTCGCTGCAGGAGAAGCGGGCGCCTTCCGGGAAGGGGTAATCCACCGTGCGGCACTTGAGCGCGAAGCGCGCCTCCCCTTCCCCGGCGACCTTCACCGTGACGAAGCGGCACCCTCGCGGCGCGAGCGCCTCCCACGCGCGGGCGCCGGATGGGCCGGTGCGGAAGGAGTCGGCGAAGCCTTCGCCCCGGCTGCCGAAACCGCGCAGAGTCCGGGGCCGCTCCCGCAGCCCAAGGTCATAGTACATCTCGAAGCGAACGCTGCCTGAGAGGGCGGCGACCTCCAGGCCGGGGCGGACGAGGCGCGTCCGTCCCAGATCGAAGGTGAAGACGCTGCGGTCCCGATCCGACTCCAGCCATTCCGGGGCGGCGAAGGGCAGGGCCACTCGCTCCCCCACCACGGCTTCCTGGTTGAAGGAGAGCGACAGGTTCTCCTCTACGGCGGGCATCTCCCGGCCTGCCCGGCCCTGCCAGACGAGCGGCGGCGAGACCGGCAGCTCGCGCAGGAGCGGGATCGGGCGCTCTTGCAACCCGCGCCACGGCGGGGCGGCGAGCGGCGTCGCTCCCACGGGGCCGATGCGGAACGCGGGCTGCCAGGCCGGCGCCTCCGGCTCGGCGGTGCGCCAATCGGCGGGCTCGCGCGTGCCGTCCGCGTGCTCCTGGAACGACGTCGGGAGCGAGGTGAGGAGGCCGGTGCCGGCGTACCATTCAGCGGATCGGGCCAGCCAGGACTCGTCCGTGCCGAAACAGAGCTCCCGCTCGCCCCACCGCAGCGCCGCATCCAGGGCGAAGCCGCAGCGGGTGACGATGGAGTACGCGGGGTTGCCGGTCGGTGGCTGCACCAGGGCGGCGAAGTGGTTGGCGCCGGCTCTCAGGTAGCCGCGAATGTCAATGCGGTCGTAGAGCTGGTGCTCCGGATAGCAGCGGGCGGGACCGCTCGCTACGAAGGCGCCGTTGATCCAGAGGACATAGCGCCCGGACGCCGAGACCCGCAACTCGGCGCAAGCGGGCAAGGATGGGATTTCAACGTCCTTACGGAAGGCGAAGTGCCGGTCTCCCAATGACACGGAGTCCAAGAGCTGGCTCTGCGCGATCCACTGGCCGCGCCAATCGCGGCTCTTCTCCGGTGTGCTGGCGATGGTGGACACCCCCGATCCCCCTTTGCAGTCGCTGCTCCCCCGTTCGGCAGCCCGGGGCGGGGATCCTTCCGGGCGCGGGAGAGGCGTTCGTGAGGGGATCAGGGGGGGCAGGAAACCCGACCGCTTCGGGTCCCCGCAACTTCACCCCGCTCAGGGCTGCCCCATGACGTCGCGCCACCAGGAGTAGGTGTCCGGCTGGGGTTGGGCCCCGGGCTGCGGCTCGGGGGGCGGCGGCGCCTGGCCGCTCCAGGAGAGATCCTGGCACTCCGGGCACGCGGTGACCGTGTGGAACAGGCGCAGGTGCTCCTCGCGCTTGGCGTCGCCCTCCTGCATGTTGATCCACTCACGGCGTCGCTCGGTATGGCGCGCGCAGAGGGTGAACGGGCGGCGGGCGCTGCCGGATCGCTCTGTCACCGGCTCCTGCTGCGCATCTGTCGGAGCACCAACGGCTGACTGGACGTTGACCACGACTCCGCACCTCCTCCATCTCGCGGTATCCAAGGTGATGTTACCCGTGCGCCCCGGCCGCAAACAACGGCCGGCCTTCCGCGCCGGGACACGCCCCGGCATCTCCGGCAAGTAAGGTGCCAGATGCGGGGCGGAACAAACCGGGGCAGCCCTTCGTCCCAAGAGGCGAGGGGCTGAAAGAGAAGGGCCCATGCCGGCGGCAGCAGTGCCGTCGGCGCACCTTCAGGGGTGTGTTCCGCCCTCGCCGTAAGACGAGGGGGGATCTCCGAAAAGGCAAACCCGAGGAAACGAGGGGGCGCAAAGCAACGGGTCTAAGTCGGTCGCCAGAAGCGGCTGATAGGACAGCCGGGTTGCCGAAGAGCTGACGCGAAGAGACTTCTTAACCGAGGCCCGCTTCCGGAAGCCTGGCGATCCGGGGGCGGGCCTCTTCTCTGAATGGCTTCCTGGCACGGGCGCGGGGCACGGCGAGGCGGTGGATGGCATGCGTGGGGGGATCGGTCGCGCGGAGGCACGGCATTCCGCGGGAGACGGGGGGAGGAGCGCGTGGTTGGGTATTGTCCCGCTTCGGCTTCTGCGCGGCCGCCTCGCCACCGCCCGGCCCATGCCGGCAGTGAGGGACGCATTCGGGGGCTCTCGGGAAGGCGCGCCTGAGAGCCCCCGCGTCCTGGCTGCTCCCGCGCTCACGCCTTCGCCCGCAGCCAGCCCGCTGCCCCACCCCCGGCCAGCCTTCACTTCGGAGGTCCCGATGGTCACGATTCTGCGCGATTTCTGGCGCCAAGAGGATGCCCAGACCCTCATCGAGTACGTCCTGCTCCTCGCGCTCATGGCCGTGGCCGCGCTCGCCACCCTCGGCGTCGTCGGCCAGCGGCTAAGCACCCGCTACCATGCCACCAACTCGCTGCTGCCATAGGGGGTCGGGAGGGACTCACCGCGGGGACGACCCCCGCACCCTCAATCCGAGCCCGGATCTCCTTTGGCACCCCGAACGCTTCCGCCGGCGCGCGGAAGCGAGGGATGCCCCTTCCGCTTGGTTAGACGACGGATGGTTCGGAAAGCCTTCACGATTCTTGCGGGTTAGCGGCGGGGGAAGTGATGGGTGGAGCCGTAGGCAAGGGGGCCCGGGAACAGGCCTGGCTCGCCGGGGGGCTGTCCGGGGATGGGGCCGTTCCTGGATCCCGGCGGTCGCCGGCCGGCACGGCCACCATCGCCAGGTTGCCCCAAAAGTAGCGCCGCTCCGCGATGGGCGGGGCGTCGTGGGCGGAGAGCCACCCGCAGAGGCCGCCCCGGCGCATGAAATCCAGATAGCCCTCGTAGTGGGGCGGGTGCATCCGGCCGACCTGGCGCTCCAGCAGGCCGATGATCGCTCCGGCCCGGCGCGAGAGCGGGCCGGGGTCGGGTGGAATCGTGAAGTCCACCACCACGATCCACCCGCCGGGGCGGACGACGCGCTGCAGCTCGCGCCACGCGGCTTCGCGCGGCTCCGGGGGCATCTCGTGCAGGGCGAGGCTGATGGCCGCCGCATCGAAGACGGGCCGCAGCGGCAGGCGGCCGGCGTCGCCCTGGATCACCGGGAAGGGAGGCGCCCGCCGCCCTCGCTCGGCGGCCAGGGCCAGCATCGCCGGGGAAAGATCCAGGGCCACCGGCGAGAGGCCCGCGTCGGCGAGCCGGCGGGAGAGGGGCGCCGTGCCGGCCGCCAGGTCCAGCACCCGCCGGGCGCCCTGGTCGCGCAGCCACGCCACCACGTCGCGGCGGATGTGTCCGACGGCCAGCTCCAGCAGCCGATCCGCCAGGCGCAGGTGCCGCCGCACGGGGCCGTAGGCATCCGGGGTCGCCGACCTCATGGCGCCGCCGCCTTTCGCACCAGGCTCATCACCGCCTCGATGTGCCGCGTGTGGGGGAACATGTCCACCGGCTGGACGGCGGCCACGGAGTATCCCTGCGCCGTGAGGAGCGCCGAGTCGCGCCCGAGGGCGGCGGGGTTGCAGGAGACGTAGAGGATCTGCGCGGGAGCCAGGGCTGCCAGGTCGCTCGCCACGCGCGGGGCGAGGCCGGCGCGCGGCGGGTCCACGATCACCAGATCGGGGCGGCCGGCCGCCTGCACGGCCTCGGGAAGGCGCTTCCCCACGTCGCCGGCCAGGAACTCCGCGTTGGCGATCCCGTTGCGGCGGG
Source organism: Armatimonadota bacterium (assembly GCA_016199585.1). Taxonomy (GTDB): domain Bacteria; phylum Armatimonadota; class JAAZEB01; order JAAZEB01; family JAAZEB01; genus JACQGM01. The sequence goes on along the minus strand of JACQGM010000025.1, from coordinate 3,005 downwards.
CGTTCTCCTGTGCGGCGGCTACGGACTCCGGCACCAGCTCCACGCCGAAGACGCGGGCCGATGGGCAGCGCCGCGCGGTGGAGAGCGCGAACGTGCCCACACCGCAGTAAAGGTCCAGCACCACCGGGGCGGGCGCGTGCCCGGCCGCCTGGCGCAGGTCGGCGATGACCTGGCAGAGCCGCTCCGCCTGCGCGGTGTTCGTCTGGAAGAAAGTGCCGGGGCCGATGAGGAACTCGATGCCGTCGAGGATGTCTCGGATCCGGGGCTTCCCCAGCACCAGCGTCTCGCGGTGCGCCTTGATGGCGTCGCCTTTCTCCGGACTGATCGTCCAGTAGAACGCCGCGATGGCGGGGAAGCCGGCGGCCAGCGCGCGCGCGAGGGCCTCCACGCCGGGGAGCGCATCGGAGCGGGAGACCAGGTTGACGAGCCACTCCCCGGTGCGCTTCCCCTCGCGCAGCGCCAGGAAGCGCGCCTCACCTGCGTGCGTGCGCTTGTGGTAGGGCACCCAGGCGTGGGCGCGCGCGCGGTCGCGGACGGCGGCCACGATCTCGTTCGCCAGGGGCGACATGAGGCGGCAGTCGTGGATGTCCACCACGTCCCAGTAGCGCCCGCGGCGGTGGAGGCCCAGGATGGGGAACGAGACACCGGGGCAAGACCCGCCGGTCTCCCGTCCCCCGTCCCCGGTCCCGAAGGTGAACTCCATCTTGTTGCGGTAGAACCAGGGGGCGTCCATCCCGAGGATCGGCCGGATGGAGGCGGCGGGCACTTCGGGGAGGTTGGCGCGCAGCACCGCCTCCTTCAGGGGGAGCTGGGCCGGGTAGGCGATGTCCTGCCAGGCGCAGCCGCCGCACTCGCCGAAGTGGCCGCACGCCGGGCCGACGCGGGACGGCGAAGGGGCCTCGATGGCCAGCAGCGCCGTGAGGATCGGATCGCGGCCGGGGCGGAGCACGCGGGCGCGCACGCGGTCGCCCGGCACGGTATCGGGCACGCGCACGGCCCGGCCCTCCAGGCAGCCGATCCCTTCACCGTCGGCGCCCGGGCGCTCGATATCAACAGTGATCTCCTGCCCCCGCAGGAGCGACGGTGTATTCGTCATGGCACTCATGTCTTCGTGTACCGCAGCGGGGACGGGGGACATGCCTCGAGCTACGCGAACCGGGCGCGGGGTCCGGAGCACGAGGTGCTGCGTTGCATCGCCGAACAGCGCCAACCGGGGCGCAAGGGAAGACGCCGCTGGCGCGCGCTGCGGGCGCTGTTTGCCCGCGTCCGGTGTGGCCGATCCTGCCGGATGAGCAGCGCCTCGTCGATCTCGTTTCGCAGGTCTTGGGTAGACCCCACGTGGTAGAAATGGGTGCAGACGCGCAATTCGACGCCGTTCCAGTGCTCGGCGATATGGTCATTCCTCCGATGCCGGTTCTCCAGCCACATCGAGGCCGCAAAGCCGCACGGCAACGCCAGGGTACGCTCCGCAAGTCGGGCCGCGTCCCGCTCATCCCAGGAGTCGTAGTAATCGGTATGACGCCCGATGTAGGGTGGATCGAGGTAGACGAAGTCCCCTTTTCGAGCCATCCCCAGCGTCTGCTCCCATGGCTGGTGCAGGATTTGCCATCGTCTCCCACGCATCTGCCGCGCCGCCCAGGCAACCTGGTTGACGATCTTGGTGGTGTATGCCTGCGTGAAGCGTCCGGGCTTGTGTCCAAACGGCACGTTGAAAGCCCCTTTGCGGTTGAAACGGATCACGCCGTTGAAGCAAGAGCGATTCAGGAAGAGGAAATCAAGAGAGGAGCCGCCGTGGTTGAAGCGTTCTCGCACCTCGTAGTAATACTCCGCGCCGCCGAGCTCCAGCAGCCTGCCGTGGTGCTGCAGGTACTCCCGTGCGCGGCTCGGCGTCAACTCATCATCCTTGATCGCTCGGTACAGCCGGACAATGTGCTCATTGGAGTCGGCGAGAAGATCCCTCGCCGGCGCGAGGTTCAGGGCAACTACTCCTGACCCGAAGAACGGCTCAATCCAGCGGTCATCCCCTTCTGGTCGCCAGATGACGCTGCGAAAGATGAATGGGACAAGCTTCGTCTTGATGCCCTGGCACTTGATTGGCGGGGTCCCCACCCAGTCAGTGTCGCGTGGCAGCATCTTCAGTCCTCTTCCACCGCCTGCGGTCTGCTGCCGGTTGGTTGCTGTCCATGCTCTCCATCTTTCTCCAACGGGCGTTACGTGTCCTCCACGACCGATGACGAGGCGGTGCGCGTGCCGCGTTCACTCGTTCGCGGATCGGATGTCTGGGCCTTGGCACCTGCGGGGTCGCCGCTCACCGCATCAGCGCCATCGCCAGGAAGTAGGCGGCGGGCATGTTGATCAGCAGGCTGTCGAAGCGGTCGAGGACGCCGCCGTGCCCGGGAATGAGCGTGCCGAAGTCCTTCACCCCCATGTCGCGCTTGATCACCGACTTGCTCAGGTCGCCGACGAGACCGAGGGCGGCCGCGAGCACGCCCAGCGCGATGGCGTGATCCGGGCGGAAGCCCGCCCACCACCCCAGCCACGAGGAGACGAGCATCGCCAGGAGGAAGCCCCCGATCATCCCCTCCACCGTCTTGCCGGGGCTCACCGCCGGGCAGAGCTTGTGCCGGCCCAACGTCTTGCCTGCGGCGTAGGCCCCGGTGTCGGCGCCCCAGGTGGCGAAGAGGACCACCACGAAGAGGCGCAGCCCGAACGGCAGGGCGCCCGGTGCCCCGGTGCCCGGCATCTCGCGCACCAGGACGAAGAAGCTGAAGAGGAACCCGATATAGACGACGCCGAGGACCGTCGCCGCGGCGCTCGCCAGCTTCGAGCCCGTCACCGGCGCGAAGATGTGGAACGCCAGGCTGGCGACCACCGTGACCAGGAGCACGCCCTGCAGGAAGAGGAGCAGCTCCTCCTCCCCCAGTAAGTGAGCGCCCACGATCCGCGCGGCCACGGTCCTCGCCGACGACTATATCGGGTTCCTCTACAGCTACTTCGTCCTGGTG
>JACQGM010000368.1 GCA_016199585.1 Armatimonadota bacterium | reverse complement strand
GCGTAAGCCTGTTCGTGCCCATCGTCTGCCTCCACAGTAACAGCTCAGGTTTGCGAGTACGTTCGTTGACCGCGGGCGCAGACAGAGCGGCGCCCCTACGCAGTCCGGGCATTCCGTAGGGGCCGTTGCTCCGTCCCGGCCCGCCTGCTCTTGCCGAGGCCGCCATCAGGAGCTATAATAGGGGTGGACTACGCCCACACGCACGCGCCTCGGTATCAGCATTGGACGCCCTGGCGCGAAGATCCTCCCGGGGGACGCCACACCCCCGGGGGCGAATGGAAGATCGGTTCATGCCCGGCATCATTGATTTCCATACCCACGCCTTCCCCGATGCGCTCGCCCCGCGGGCGATGGGGACTCTGATGGAAGCGGGCGACATCGAGGCGTTCCTGGATGGCACCCTCGCCGACCTGCGCCGCTCCATGGACCGCTGCGGCATCGAGCGGAGCGTCGTCTGCTCCATCGCGACCAAGCCCTCGCAGTTCGAGGCGATCCTGAAGTGGTCGCTGGCGATTCGCTCCGACCGGATCACCCCCTTCGCCTCGGTACACCCGGCCGACCCATTGGCCGCGGAGCGCGTCGGCCGCATCGCGGCGGAGGGCCTCAAAGGGATCAAGCTGCACCCCTACTACCAGGACTTCGACATGGACGCGGAGGCGATCTTCCCGATCTACGAAGCGGCGTCCGCCGCGGGGCTGGCGATCTGCATGCACACCGGGTTCGACATCGCCTTCCCCTTCACCGACCGCTGCGGCCCCCGGCGCATCGCCAACGTCGCGGCGCGCTTCCCCGGGCTGACGCTGGTGACGACCCACCTCGGCGCCTGGAAGCAGTGGGAGGAGGTGCGCGAGCGCCTCCTGGGGAAGCCGATCCGGATGGAGATCTCCTTCTCCCTGGACTACCTGCCGCCGGACGTCGCCCGCGAGATGATCCTGAGCCACCCCCCGGAGCGCATCCTCTTCGGGACGGATTCCCCCTGGCGCTCTCAGGAGCGGACGCTCGCCCAGCTCCGTGCCCTGAACCTGGGCGCCGAGAGAGAGGCGCTCATCCTGCGCGAGAACGCGCTCCGGGTGATCGGGGGATGAGACACTGGCGATGTCTCACCCCCCATCCGCTCACTCTTCCTCCTCTTCTTCCTCCTCCTCGTCCTCGAAGTCCAAGTCGTCATCCTCGTAGGCCCTGGCCGACTCGGTGACCAGGCGCATCACCTGGCCCGTGAACTCCAGGATCGCCTTCGCGGCCTGCAGGCGCATCTCGCTGCTCTCCTTGTTGGAGAGCATGAGGCGGCGCAGGACGTCCACCGCCTGACCGGCCGTGCCCATCAACTCCTCGGGATCGAAGTCTGGACGCATCACGTCGCCCTTTCTCCTCATCGCTCTGTTGAACGTGCCTGCCCGAACCCCTCGGGGAGCGAGGGCACGTCCCCGGTCCCTTTCCCGATCCGGCGCGCCCTCTCCTGCGTTGGATCGGCTTCGAACGGCGGACTCATGGACCGCGCGAAGCCGGGGAGGGGCGACACCCCCGTTCCCATCGCCTGCGCCGAAGCACAATCGCTGCCGCTGCCAGACCACCTCCCCGGAAGGACCCCCCGCCCCCCGCGGCGAACGCAGGGAGCGTGAAGCATCGCGGGCGCAGACGGAGTGCCGCGCCGATTCCGTAGGGGCCGCGCTCCGTCTCGGCCCGGGCGCAGACGGAGCGGCGCCCCTACGTGCGAATAGCTCGTACCGATGCCGTGAGGGAAACCCCCGCATGACCGAACTCATCTGGGACGGCAAGTACGACAAGGAGGGCCGCAAGGTGCCGCCCCTGCGCGTCACCCTCCCCTTCCAGACCGTGGAGACCGTCAACGAGTCCGCCCAGGAGCGCCAGCGCTCCCTGGACCTCTTCTCCACCGGCAAGGACTCCGACTGGCGCAACCGCCTCATCTGGGGCGACAAGAAGTACGTGCTCCCCTCCCTCCTCCCCGAGTTCGCCTCCAAGGTGGATCTCATCTACATTGACCCGCCGTTCAACACGGGCGCGAACTTCTCTTTCCAAGCAGTAGTCCCAGACGCCTATGAGTCCTTTGTGAAAGAGCCCAGCGTCATCGAGCAGAAGGCTTACCGGGATACGTGGGGAAAGGGCCTCGATTCGTACCTTGCTTGGTTCCACGCAACCGTGGTCATGCTGCAGGAACTCCTCGCTCAGTCGGGCAGCCTGTACGTGCATCTCGACATGAATGTCGCGCACTACGCCAAGGCTGTCCTTGACGAGGTCTTCGGTCCCGGCTCCTTCCACAACGAGGTGGTGTGGAAGCGCACGTCGGCGCACAGTGACTCGCACACTTACAACCACGTGCATGATACCCTCCTCTTCTACACCAAATGCGAACGCTTTGCCTGGAACCCGCAGTTCACCGAGCACAGTGAGGAGTACCAGGAAAGCAAGTACAGCCAGGTTGACGAAGATGGGCGCAGGTATCAGTTGACAGACATCACGAGCCCCAATCCCCGGCCGAACATGATGTATGAGTGGAAAGGCTTTCCGTCGCCAGCCAAGGGCTGGCGGTTCAGCAAAGAGACAATGGAGAGGCTGGACCGAGAGGGGCGCATCTGGTATCCGTCGGATACGAGCAAGCGCCCGCGCTTCAAGCGGTACCTGGACGAGTCCTCCGGTCGCCTCCTCGACTCGGTGTGGGTTGACGTCCCTCCAGTGAACTCCCAGGCTGTTGAGAGGGTGCAGTATCGGACCCAGAAACCCGAAGCCCTCCTCGAACGGATCCTCAAGGCCTCCTCCAACGAAGGCGACCTGGTCCTCGATTGCTTCGTGGGGAGCGGCACCACGGCGGCGGTGGCGGAGAAGCTGGGGCGGCGGTGGATCGCCTGCGACCTGGGGCGCTTCGCCATCCACACCACGCGCAAGCGCCTCCTCGCCATCCCCGACGTCAAGCCCTTCGTGGTCCAGAACCTGGGCAAGTACGAGCGCCAGGCGTGGCAGGCGGGGGAGTTCGGACCCCCACCCCAACCCTCCCCGCACGCGGGGAGGGAGCGGGAGTTCTCCCCCCGCGTGCGGGGGGAGTTAGAGGGGGGGGCAGCCGCCCGTCAGCGCGCCTACGTGCAGTTCATCCTCCAGCTCTATGGCGCCCGCGCGGTGAATGGCCGCACCTGGCTGCACGGAATCAAGAGCGGAAGGATGGTCCACGTCGGCTCCGTGGACGCCCCGGTGACGCCGGGGGACGTGACGGGGATCGCCGCCGAGTTCCGGAAGGCGATGGGCACCGGGGAGGACGCGCCCACCACCAACGGCGTGGACGTGCTGGGGTGGGACTTCGCCTTCGAGGTCCACGAGGTGGCGCGGCAGCAGGCGGCGGCGGCGAACATCCAGCTCCGCTTCGTGCGCATCCCGCGCGACGTGATGGACAAGCGCGCCGTGGAGCAGGGGGACATCCGCTTCTTCGAGCTGGCCGCGCTCTCGGTGGAGGCAGAGCAGAAGGGGCGCAGCGTCACCCTGAAGCTGACCGACTTCACCATTCCGCCCGACGACGTGCCCGAGGACGTGCGCCGCGCGGTGAAGCACTGGGAGCAGTGGATTGACTATTGGGCGGTGGATTGGGACAACCGCTCGGATGCCTTCCACAACGAGTGGCAGACCTACCGCACGCGCCAGGAAAAGACGCTGCAGAAGCAGGTGGCGCACGCCTACGAGGAGCCGGGGGAGTACACCATCGTCGTCAAGGTGATCGACATCCTGGGGAACGACACGACGAAGGCGTTGAGGGTGGCGGTGCCGTAGCAACGTAGGGTCGCTGCTCCGTCCGCGACCGACGATTTGGGGTACGTAGGGTCGCTGCTCCGTCTGCGACCGGGCCGAGCGTGACCGGGCCGAGACGGAGCGCGGCCCCTACGGGTGCGGTACGTGACCGGGCCGAGACAGAGCGCGGCCCCTACGTGGGAGGTGGGCATGGACCCGTCGCGATGGCCGCAGCGCAAACGGATGCGACTGGAGGGCGCGGACTACAGCGATCCCGGCCATGTGTACTTCGCGACGCTTTGCGCACGCGCCGATGGCGCCCCGTTCGCCTGCGCGCCGCTGGCGGGGGAAGTGGTGGCGGCGATAGACTGGTCGCGCCAGCAGGGCCGGTGGCGGGTCTACAGCTACTGCCTGATGCCCGACCACCTGCACCTGGCCGTCTCGCCGGGCGCGGCGGGGCTGTCACTCTCGCATGGTGTTCCGCGCCTTCAAGTCGTGGACAGCGCGGCAGTCCTGGGATCACGGCTTTCGGGGCGGTCTGTGGCAGCGTAGTTGGTACGACCACATCGTGCGCCGGGAAGAGAGCCTGGCGCAGGTCTTGGAGTACATCCGGCACAACCCGGTGCGGAAGGGCCTGGTGGCGTCACCGGAGGAATGGCCGTTTTCCGGGCAGCCCGACCCGTTCGAGTGGTGAACGGGGAACGGGCGCGGACGGAGACGGGCGCGGACGGAGACGGGCGCGGACGGAGCAGCGCCCCTACGGAGTGCGTGCGGTGCGTGGGCGGGCGCGGACGGAGCAGCGCCCCTACGGGGAGGTGATCTATGGCACGAAGGAAGGCGTCAGCCGATCAGCCGGAGTTGATTCCGGGGGAACTCGCCAGCGCCCCCTGCGTGCCCGCCATCCGCGCCGGGGTGAGCCAGTGGCGCGAGGATGGCTACCCGGGCGTCACGGGTACCACGCGCCTCTTGCTCAACTACTGGTTCCACACCGACCACCGCCTGCGCAACGGCGAGCGGTTCGAGTACTACCCGTTTCAGCGCGAGGCGATGGAAACCCTCGTCTACCTGTACGAGTACGTGCGCGCCCGGCGCCAGAAGGATCTGCTGCAGAAGTTCGCGCCCGGCTCCGTCGCCAGCAGGATCCGCCTCCTGCAGTACGACCAGTTCGCCCGCTACTGCGTGAAGATGGCGACCGGGAGCGGCAAGACGAAGGTGATGGCGCTGGCCGTCGCCTGGCACTACTTCAACGCCGTGAGCGAGGCGCGCGACGACTTCTGCAAGACCTTCCTCCTGCTGGCGCCCAACGTCATCGTCTTCGAGCGCCTCTGCAAGGACTTCGCGGGCGGGCGCGTCTTCCGCGCCGACCCGGTGATCCCGCCCGAACTGGGGGTCTTCTGGGACTTCCAGGTGTACCTGCGCGGCGAGGGCGAGCGGGCGGGCTCCCTGGGGGCGCTCTACCTGGCGAACGTGCAACAGCTCTATGAGCGCCCCGAAGGGGATGACGGCGAGACAGACGAGATGACGGGGGTGCTCGGGCCGCGGCCTCCGGCGAACCCGCAGGCGGTGGAGGAGTTCCATGCCCGCCTGGTGAAGCGGGGCGGGCCGCTGGTGGTGATCAACGACGAGGCGCACCACACCCACGACGAAGCCTCGGAGTGGAACAAGGTGACCCGTCGCCTGCACGCCGAGGTGCCCGGAGAGGTGGCGGCACAGCTCGACTTCACCGCGACGCCCAGGCACAGCAAGGGCGCCCTCTTCTCCTGGACCGTCTACGACTACCCGCTGAAGCAGGCGATTCAGGACAACGTGGTGAAGGCGCCGATCAAGGGGGTGACGCGGCAGATCACCGAGCAGCCCTCGAAGATCGCCAGCACCCGCTACCAGGCGTACCTCACGGCGGGCGTGGAGCGCTGGCGGGAGTACCGGGAGCAGTTGGCGCCCCTGGGCAAGAAGCCGGTGCTGTTCATCATGATGAACGACACCGCCGACGCGGATGACGTGGGCGACTGGCTGAAGCGCAAGTACCCCGAGGAGTTCGGCGGCGAGCGCCTGGAGATCATCCATGTGAACCGCAGCGGGGATGTGGCGAACAGGGATCTCGACAAGGCGCGGGCTGCGGTGCGCGAGGTAGACGAACCGGATAGCCCGATCAACTGCATCGTCAGCGTGCTGATGCTGCGCGAGGGGTGGGACGTGCGGAATGTCACCGTGATCGTCGGCCTGCGCCCCTACACCTCCAAAGCCAACATCCTCCCCGAGCAGACCATCGGTCGCGGCCTGCGCCTGATGTTCCGGCGCGGGGCGGTGCCCCACCGCGAGCGCACCGACGTGATCGGGAACAAGGCGTTCCTGCAGTTCATCGAAGACCTGGAGCGGCAGGAAGGGATCGAGCTCGAGGAGTTCGAGGTCGGCAAGGACAAGCTGCAGATCCTCACGATCATGCCCGACCCGGCGAAGATGGATAAGGACATCGCCCTTCCGGTCCTCAGCCCGGTTCTTTCGCGCAAGAAGTCGCTGGCGGCGGAGATCGCCGCGCTGGACGTCATGGCGTTCGCCTGTCCCAGGCTGCCGCGCAAGCCGGGCGATGCCACCGCGCAGAGCTTCCACTACGAGGGCTACGACATCCTCACCCTGGAGAAGCTGGTCGAGCGCGACTACACCATCCCGGAGCCGCAGACGGCCCAGGAGGTGATCGGCTACTATGCGCGGCGCATCGCCCAGGATGTGCGCCTCCCCTCGCAGTTCGCGGTGCTGGCGCCCAAGGTGCGCCAGTTTCTGGAGCACCGGGCGTTCGGGGAGAGGGTGGACCTGAGCGACCCGGCGATGGTGAGGGCCATCGGCAACAACGTGGCGCAGTACGTGACCGTGAAGGTCTTCGTGCAGGCGCTGCGCGAGGTCGTCGTGGAGCAGCTTGAGCCCGAGTTGGTGCAGGACGCGCGCCGCCTCTCCGAGACGCCGCCCTTCCCCTACTCGCGCGCCACCGTCAACGCGAGCAAGTGCGTGTTCAACCTGGTGCCCTGCGCGAACGAGCTGGAGCGGCGCTTCGCGCAGTTCCTGGAGGCCGCCCCCGATGTAAACGCCTTCTCGAAGCTGCCGGAGCAGTTCGGCTTCGCCATCGAGTACACGGACGGCGTCGGGAACCTGCGCTACTACGAGCCGGACTTCGTGGCCGTACTCCCGGAAGGCGCCCACTACCTACTCGAGACCAAAGGCGCAGAGACGACTGAGGTGGCGTACAAAGACCGCGCGGCGCGCCTCTGGTGCGAGAACGCCAGCGCGCTCACCGGGACGCCCTGGGAGTACCTGAAGGTGCCACAGAAGGACTTCGAGCAGCTTCAACCGGCCGACTTCGCCGACCTGATCGCCCTGGGGATGCTGCCCCTGCCCGGGCTGGCCTAACCCACGGGGCACATAGCCGAGACACGAATTCCGACAGGCATTCTCACAGGAAAGGTAAGAACATGGTTATTGATTGCCATTCCCACCTCTCCGGGGACGGCAGCGCGCTCTCATCCCAACCCGGGGGCGACGCGCGCGTCCTGGCCACCGCCGAGATGCTGGGGATCGACGCGATGTGCGTCTCCATCCTCAGCCGGCGCCCGGGCACCCCCGAGGGCTTCCGGGAAGCCAACCGCAAGCTCGCCGAGATCGTCCGCCACATCCCGGACAAGGTGCTCGGCTACGCCTACGTCAACCCCGGCTACCGCCGCGAGGCCGTCGAGGAGGTGCGCCGCTGCGTCGAGGAGTACGGCTTCATCGGCGTCAAGCTCTACAACGAGTACAAGTGCACCGACCCGGCCGTCCGCGAGGTGGTGGAAACGGCCATCGAGCTGAAGGTGCCGATCCTCCACCACGCCGGTCACAGCCACGTCGGCTACCCCGGCCAGCCGCTGATCAGCGACGGCGGCGACCTGGCGGCGCTGGGACGGCAGTACCCCGAGGCCACCCTCATCTGCGGGCACATCGGCGGCGGCGGCGACTGGGAGTGGTCGATCAAGGCGCTGCGCGGCGTGCCCAACGTCTACCTCGATACCAGCGGCAGCGTCTTCGACGACGGCATGATCGACATGGCCGCGAGGATCCTCGGGCCGGAGCGCCTCCTCTTCGGGTGCGACCTCTCCATGAGCGCCGGCGTGGGCAAGATCCGCGCCGCGCACCTCTCCGAAGCGGAGAAGCAGCTCGTCTGGTCCGGCAACCTGCAAAGAATCCTGGCGATGCGTGGAGGCGCGAAATGCTGATTGACACGAACACCTACATCGGCCATTGGGGCTTCCGACCTCTCCCCTGGCACACGGCGGACGACCTCCTGCGCGCCATGGACGCCCACGGCATTGACCAGGCGTTCGTCTCCTCCGCCAGCGCCATCCTCTACCGCAACTCGCACGCCGGCAACGAGGAACTCGCCGCCCAGGTGCGCGGCCATGCCGACCGCCTGGTGCCCTTCGCGGTGATCAACCCCACCTACGCCGATTGGGAGCATGACCTGGCCGTCTGCCACGAGGAGTTCGGCTGCCGGGGCCTGCGCCTCTATCCGAACTACCACCGCTACAAGCTGGGCGACCGCAGCGGCCGGGCGCTGCTCGAGAAGGCCGTGGCGCGGAAGCTGATCCTCTCGGTGCCCCTGCGCGTCGAGGACGGCCGCCAGCGCTCCTGGCTCCTCGACGTGCCGGACGTCACCGCGGTCGAGGTCGCCGACGCCGCGAAGGCCCACCCCGGGTCGCGCTGGCTGCCGGTGAACGGCGCGGGCTACGCGCGCACGGTGTTCTCGGAGCGAAACGGCTTCGACGGCGACTTCGCGATCGAAATCTCGCGGCTGCCGATCGGTCCCGGCCGCGACGTTCCCCTGCTGATCGAGCAGGCCGGCCCCGAGCACCTGGCCTTCGGGAGCGGCATGCCCTTCACCGTGCCCGAGGTGCCCCTCGTCAAGCTGGAGGCGCTGGACGCCCCCGAGGAGGTGAAGGAAGCGATCCGCTGGAAGAACGCCGCGCGGCTACTGGGATGAGCAGTAGTTGGTGAGTGGTGGGTGGTGAGTGGTGATCACGTACTCACCACTCACCACCCATTTTCCGCTCCCCTGCGGAGGGGTTCGACAGCACCCCCGACTGGCTGAGACTTTGCCAGTAGCGAGGGCATGGCGGATGAGAGCGAACCCATCG
>JACQGM010000367.1 GCA_016199585.1 Armatimonadota bacterium | reverse complement strand
GGCCGCACCAGGGTGCCCAGGGGGTGCCCGGCGTGCGAGTAGGCCAGCCGCCCGCTGTCCGGGTCATAGATAGCGCACAGGATGGTGACGAACATCGGTCGTTCTTCCGCCGTCGGGTCGGTGTGGAGCTGGGCGTAGAGAGCGGCGTTAGCGCGCTGCAGGATCTCGGCGGGGGATTCCGTCTCGTAGGCGTACGAGCGCACGACGTAGCGCGCCATCGCCGTATAGGAGGCCGCGAGCGTGCCCTTGCCGCAAACATCCCCGATGACGATCCCCCAGCGCCCGTCTGGCAGGGCGATGAAGTCGTAGTAGTCGCCGCCGACGGTGCCCTCGCCGCTGGCCGGCTGCCAGCGGGCAGCGATCTCCAGGCCCGGCACGTCAGCCGGCGCCACCGGCCGCAGCAGGCGGTGGAAGATGGATGCCAGGCGCTTCTCGCGCCCGAACAGGCGCGCGTTCTCGATGGAGAGCGCGACCTGGTTGGCGGCCGCCGACAGGAAGAGGAGGTCCTCCGGTTGGAAGGGATCCGCCTCGCCCCGGCGGTAGATGGCGAGCGCGCCCACCGGCCTTTGCGATCCCCCTTGCAGAGGGGCCGCCGCGACCATGCTGGCGCCGAATCGCCTGGCGAACACTCCGTTGGGGAAGATCGGCCCCTCGCCGCCGCCGACGTGCAGCACCGTCACCTGGCGGAAGGCGCGCGCGAGCACCGACCGCCCGGCGATGGCAACCCGCGGGAGAGGCGCCTCAACCGCACCCGGGTCGCTGGCGAGCACCAGGTACCGCCCCTCCGCGCTCGGCAGCCACACCTGGCAGCGCGTGTCCGGCAGCGTCCCCTCCACGCTCGCCACCGCGGCCTGAATCACCTCCGGCAGGTTCAGCGAGCGCGTCACCGCCAGGCCGAGCGCCGGAAGGCTCGCCATCTCCTGCGTCTGGCGACGCAGCGACCCGGCCATGCGGTTGAAGCTGCCCACGATCCGGCAGAGCTCGCGACAGCCGTCCTCGCTCAACGGCGCGGCGACTTCCCCCCGGGCCAGCGCCTCGATGCCCTGAGCCAACCGGCGCAGCGGCGTCGAGATCACCCGCGCCGACCCGTAGGCGATGGCGCAGGCGATGATGATCGCCAGCACGCCGATGAGAATGCCCCGCCGAAGCATCGCCGCCCGCATCGCCTCGTACTCGTGCAGAGAGCAATCCAGGAAGACCGAGCCGAGGCTCCGCCCGGCAGCACGCACGGGGGCCAGCACCTGCACCTGATCCGAGCTGATCCAGAGGCGACGCGCCTGCGCGGAGCGCCCTTCGCGGCGCAGGAGCAAGGGCAGCGCCTCCCGGCCGGCACTATCCGCCAACACGGCGCCATCCGCTCCCACCACGACCACGCGGCGGATCAGCACGCCGTCGGCCACGTCGGCCGCCAGCGACCGGATGGCGCCAGCGTCGCCACGGCGCAGGGGGTTGGCGCTCGCGCCGGCGACCAGAGAGGCCGCCGTCTGCGCGTGCAGGATGGCGCTCTGCCGCCATTGGGCGCCGGCCTCGCGCAGCATGGCCGCCAGCACCAGCCCCAGCGAGACCATCAGGAAGCTGGCCGTGAACAACGTGACCGACCAGCGCATGGACATTCGCGCGCGCATCTCTCTCTCCACAAACGAATCGCAACCAACCGGCACACGCCTGGAACCGGCACGGGGAGCCAGGAGGCACGGGACAGGATGCTTCGCGAGGGCGCAGCGATCCGGATCCGGCGGAGCCGTGCATTATACGGGCGCGCCGCTGTCGCGCCCGCGCGTCGGACGCACGCGGCGGCACGCCTCCAAAGGCCTGACCGAACCGGCCCCGGGGCAAGCGAGAAGCCGCCCCTGGAGGGACCCGCCACCGCAGGCACCAGGGGGAACCACGAGGGACCCCTGCATCAGAGAAAGGCAAGACCCACCGCGTTCGCCGGTGCAACTCCGGCGGGTGGTTCCTGGTCCAAGGCGGGCGGATCCGGTCAATCGCGCCGGTCCGCCGCGCGGATGGCATCACCGCGGGGCAGCGCTGGCGCCGCCAGGGCACTACGTGGTAGAAAAGGACTTGCCGTGATATGCAATACTATAGACGGATGTCGCGGCCAAATGGTTCCCGTTTGTGATACCGAGCACATCCGGCCGGACCTGGTCTCGGGGAGGGGCGAAGCATTCGTGAGACGCCCCCAATCATCGCAGCGGCGCACCCGCGAATGCCTCGCCCGCACAAGGGTCCGCCCGCGCGGCGGACACGACGACGCGCGCCCCCGCGCGCTCTCGGGAGCGACCGGGGATGCGGCAGCCCATCGGTCAGAAGAGACGCAGGCTCACCGCCACGCCGCTCGCGTCCACGCCGGAGAACTCGCGCACCACCCGGTACTGGGCGCGGATGCTGACGGCGGGCAGGACACTCAGATCGAAGCCCGCAGCCGCGCTCGGGGCGAAGTCCCACTCATCCACGCCGAGGCGGTCCGATTTGATCCGGCCGGCGTAGGCGCCCACCGTGACGAAGGGGCGAAACGGCCCGGTGAGCCGCGTGGTGCCGACGCGCAGGCTGGGCCCGACCAGGTCGAACTCGCTGCCGCCGGTGAAAGGGAAGTAGCCACTGGAGGCGGTGATGAGGTCCAGCCCGGCGGTGGCCCGGACCGCCACGAGCCCGAGGGACTTCTGGAAGAGCGTGCCCTCGTGGTAGAACTTCACGTCGCCCAGGGCCGCGCGGGTGGCGCTGGCAGTGGGGAAGTACGCGCCGGGCAGGGCGAAGTTCGCCAGGCCGCTCTGGGCGCGCGCCGCCGACGGCAGCAGCGCCAGCAGCGCCGCCACGATGAAGCCGACACCGAACCGGAGGGATCGCTTTCCTGTTGCCTGTGTCTCCACGTCTTCCGTATCCTTTCGTGCGGAAAGCGCCCGGCAGAACCGGGCGCCGCCCGGCGCGCAGGACTCTTGCGCGCCGTTCTCACCCTCGGCAGCGGGGCCGCCCGATGGCTACTCGAGGGTGAACACCATCTCATGGCGCTGCACCGCGTGCTCTGCCCAGGGGGCGATGCCGACCTTCGCGAGGCGACCCTCCCCGGCCACCGAGAGGGCGAGGAGGTTCTCCTCGCCCGCCGGGCGCAGGCATGGCGCCGGCAGAAGCACCTCCACGAAGTCGTCCTTCTCGCCGCCTCCGGCGACCTTCCCGAGCGGCTGCCCGTTCAGGAAGAGCGTGGCCGTGCCAGCCAAATGCAGCGTCGTCCGCCAGGGAACCGTCCAGCCTTCCATTGCGGGGAGCTTGAACGGGATGCGGTAGCGGCCGGCTCCGCGCGGCTTCGCCAGGCTCACCTTCTCCCACTCCCCGGCGTCGTAATCGGGGCGCGCGAAATCCGCCCCGTCCTCCCCGGCGGCGAACCGCGCCTCCTTCAGCACCTGAACCGGCGGGATGGGAAGCTTCATCTCCGCGAGGGAACCGCTCTCGAGGAAGAAGAGGAACGCCCCCATCAAGCCGGAGTAACCCACGCGCGGCCCGACGCGGTTCACCGCGAGGTAGCGGGGGCGATCCCCCGGGAGCATCACCACCGCCGCTTTCCCTTGCCGCGTCCACGCATCCACCACCCACTTCCCGGCTTCGAAGCGCCCGTCGCTCACCAGGTAGGCGCTGGTGATCACCGGCACTTCCATCTCCTGGCGGCGCACGCTCCAGGTGCGCTGCGCGCGTTCAGTGGGGATGATGCCAAGGAGCAGGTCGTCGCCAATCGGGATGAACAGATCGTCGAAGGAGGGCACGAAGCCGAGGGTAAGCGTGCGCGTCTTCGCGTCCCACACGGGCGGCGCCGGCGAGTCCAGCACGGCCGGCTGCGCGTCGGTGGGCAGGGCAAGCGCGATCTCATTGGGCGCGCCGCGGTCGTCCGTGACGAGGATGGCCGTGCGCTTCCCCACCCGGTAGACGCCGAAGACCTCTGCGGTGGAGTAGCGGATGGTGGCGCCCGGCACAGGCAGGTTGAGCGGCAGGATGCGCGCCCCGGCGCCGAAGCTGCGCAAGGCCAATCCTTCCTGCGCGGGAACGGTCAGCTTCCGGCCGCTCCCCGGCTCGGTGAAGGAAAGGTGGTAGCGTCCGGCGAGCTCGCCGGACGTCTCAACGAAGAGGAAGCCCCGACCGCCCGCGTTGCGCTGCGCCACCCGAATCCCCGGCACAGCGGCGCTGGCGCCCGCCACGGGGCGCGCCCCGGCCAGCGCCGGCCCGAGGCACCGGACCACCTGCCCGAACAGCCGCCCCTCGTAGTAGCTGATCGGCAGCGCGCCCGCCTCCGGCCCGGCGGGATCCGGCGCCGCGTCCGGCGCGCCACCGGCAAGCGGCGGCGCCATGCCCGCGAACGGCGGTCCCCAGGCGACGGCGGTGGCCCCCTCGGAGAGGGCGCGGCGGAGCGCCACCGCGACGTCCGGCTGGCGGTAAGGCCGCTGGGTATCCCCACCGCTCTCCACCGCCCGGGCGCTCGCCGCCACGACCGGCAGGCTCAGCCCACCCACCCGGGCCGCGTCCGTCAGGGCAGCGCCACCGGCGCCGCCGCTCACCTGGACCCAGAGGGCCGCGCCCGGCTCCTTCTCTGCGGCGGCGCGCACCACCGAGACCCAACCGCCCCAGCCGGCCGCGGGTGCGGCGGCGGGCGCGCCGATGACCACTTTCATCCCCGCTGCCGATGTCCGGTTGAGGATGCCGGCCACGTCGGCGGCGCCGAGGGCGCCCGCGCTGCCGGCGTCGGGCGGCACCACGAGGTGAAGCGCATTGAAGCCCCCGCGCTGCAGCTTGAAGAGGCGGTCGTCCCACGTCTCCCGCCGCAGGGCCGCCGGCTCGAAGGTCGCGGCGAAGATGACGGGCGGCGCGCCCGCGGGCGCGGGATCCACGGCGGCGCTCTGCAGCACGTAGGCTGCCGGCCCGCCGGCAGCCGCGCACCACGCTGCGGGCGCGAGGATGCCGGCAAGGAGCGCCGGCAGCGGCAGCACGAAGCGGAAGAATCGCATGGCCATTCCCATTCACAGGACTTGTGGAGCCGCCACCGGCGGAGGACACCCCGCCCCCGGCGCGAAGCAGCCTCCAGGACGGGATGGCGCAGACCGGCAGGGGGTCCCTACGCCCGTCGCCCGGCCGGACCTTCCGCCCGACCGGCGCCGGTAGAAAACCCCCTGGCTTCCTCAGCGCGCTCCCGAGGGAGTCTTCGTGCCCCGGGCGGATACTCCTGCCACGGCACTGCTGGATCAGCGGGGCGATTGCGCTTCGGGTTGAGCAGGCGGCCCTTGGCAGCCTCTGCGCCCCTGGCGGCATCGGCTGCGCCGCAGACGGGACAGGCACGCTGGCGATGAAGGCGGGACCCGGGAAGGGCACGCGCGCGGCAGGAAACCTTTCGGGCTCTGCCCGGAGAGCACCCGCGCTGCCGTCTCCAGGGCGCCGGCAGCGCCGGCCTTCACCTGGCGCCGATTGTCGGACATGCTCCCACCCCACCTCACCGCAGCCCCCCCTGGTCGCTTGCCATCTCTACCCGAGCGCCACATCCAGGATCATCATCACCGTGAAGCCGATCATCACGCCGGTGGTGGCGATATGGATGTTCTCGCCGCGGCCCGCCTCGGGGATCAAGTCCTCGGCAACGACGAAGATCATGGCGCCGGCGGCGAACGCGAGCGCGTAGGGAAGGATCGGCTGGGCGACCAGCACCGCCGCGGCGCCGAGGACCCCCGCCACCGGCTCCACCATGCCGGAGAGCTGTCCATACCAGAAAGACCTCCGACGCGAGACGCCTTCCCGGCGCAGCGGCATCGAGATGGCCATTCCCTCGGGGAAGTTCTGGAGGCCGATACCCAGCGCCAGGGCGATGGCTCCGGCGACGCTCGCCTCCGGCAGTCCCGCCGCCGCGGCGCCGAACGCCACGCCGACCGCCAGGCCCTCGGGGAAGTTATGGAGAGTGATCGCCAGCACCAGGAGCGTGGTGCGCCGCCAGGCCGTGTGCAGGCCTTCCGCGGCCTCCGTCGGCATCCCCACGTGGAGGTGCGGCAGGATCCGGTCCACCAAGCGCAGAAACGCTCCGCCCAGCAGAAAGCCGATCGCCGCCGGGGCCCAAGCGGGGAGGGCGTCCCCTTCGGACATCGCGATGGCGGGGGCCAGCAGCGACCAGAAGCTCGCGGCGATCATCACCCCGGAAGCGAATCCGAGCATGCCGTCGAGCGTCCTGTGGCTCATCTTCCGGCTGGTGAAGACGACAGCCGCGCCCAGCGCCGTCAGGAATCAGGTGAACAGCGTTCCGATGAGCGCCCCCGCGATGGGGTTCAGTGTCTCGAACCACGATAGCATCGCACCCGTCCCTCTCACCGGGGCGGCGCCACGCAGCGCGGCGACGGCCCCGATGCCATTATTGTACGGCTCCGGGGAAGACGGCTAGCGCCGGTGGCCTGCGATTACGCAAACTGGTGCTCCGCCACGAACTTCCGGGCTGCCTCCCGCTGCTGCGGCGTGACGCGGCCCAGGCGCACCAGGGCGTCCAGTGCGGGCGTCAGGCTCAACGCCGCGTGCAGCGTGAAGCCGTGCCGGGCGAGCACGCGGCCGCCCCCCTGCTCGCGGTCGAGCAGAATGACGACGTCCTTGACCACCAGGCCCGCCTCTTCCAGGGGGCGGATCGCTTCGATCTTGGTGGCACCGTCGGTGATCACATCATCCACCACCACCACGCGCTCTCCCGGGTGGAAGTCACCCTCGATCTGGCGGCCGGTGCCGTGCTGTTTGGTCTCCTTGCGAGGGTAGATGAGGGGGATGCCACTCTCGATGCTGGCCGCCACGCCGATGGGCAGCCCCGCGTAGGGGAGCGCCGCGATACGCTCCGGCGCCAGCGGCCGCAGCACTTCCACCAGTGCCCCCCCGGCGACCCGCAGCGTGGCGGGGCAGGAGACCAGCACCCGGAAGTCAACGTAGAACGGCGAGAGAAGCCCCGAGTGGAGGCGGAACTCGCCGAAGCGGAGGCAGCCGCACTGGTAGATCCGATCGTACAACTCGTCGCTCATGTCGTCCCATCCTCGACAACCGGGCCGGCCATCTGCCCGGATCGGCCCTCGCGGCCCGGGGAAGCCGTGCCCAACGCCGGCACCCCGGCAGCGATCCATTCCTCTGCTCCACCGTTCCAGCGATGATCAAGACCGCAAACGCGAGGAGCAGCAACGCGCAGGCGCGCAGCGCCACCGCCTGTCCCCGCGGACCGAGGCGGCGACCCTCTCGGGCGGCGGCGATCGCCAGCGCGGCATCCGACGCCGTGAGCCCCGCAATGAACCCGCCCGCGAAGAGCACCCGCTCCCAGGCTCCGGCGCCCTGTTCGGCCGCGGCCATCGCAGCCAACCAGAACGTCCAGACCACAGGGTTGGCGACGACCACCATCAGGCCGACCAGCCACCCGGGGCAGCCCGCAACGGTCCCCGCTTCCCCGGCCCCGCCGGCGGCCACTCGCCCCGCCTGGCGCCAGCTATCCACCGCCAGGAAGCCGACCCATCCGGCGGCCAGCACACTCAGCGGGCGCGCGACGCCCGGTGCAGCCACAAGCGCCGCTGCGCCCAGCGCAGCCAGCAGCGCCACCGCCGCATTCCCCGCCGCGCCGCCCGCGGCTACCCCGAGGGCCGGGCGCAGGCCGGCCGTCGTGCCGCGGCGAATGGTCTCCGCCACCACCGGCCCGGGTGTCAGGCCGAGGGCGAGACCCAGAGCGATGCTGCCGGGAAGCGTGCAATCCATGTTCTCCCTATTCGCCTCACGCCAGGGTGCCTCCTTGGTTGCTGCCGGCGTCGCCGCTGCCGCCACCAGGAATCGCGCGCCCGGACGCGAAGATAGGGGTAGTCCGGTGCTGCACGCGGGCCAGGATCCCCAGCGCGTGCCGCCGCCGGAACCCACGCTGCCAGAGGAGGGAGCCGTCCATGGAGAAGTGGCCGATCGGGATCTTCACCTCGGTGGGCGCCGGCCTGGGCGCCGGCCTCGATACCGTCAGAGCCCTTGGCATTCATACCGTGCAGCTTCACTCGCCGCACGGCCCGGAGCGCACCCCCGAGCGGGTCGCCCACTTCCGCAAGCAGTTCGCGGACGCGGGGGTGCAGGTCACCGTCGTTTTCGCCGGCTTTGAGGGCGAAAGCTATGCGGACATCCCCACGGTACAGCGCACGGTTGGATTGGTGCCGGCCGATACCCGCGCGGAGCGCCTGCAAGAGACGAAGGACATCGCCGACTTCGCCGAGGGCATCGGCTGCGACGTCCTCGGGATGCACATCGGCTTCGTGCCCGAGGATCGGGGCGACCGCACCTACATTGCCATCGTCGCGGCAGCCCGGGAGATCTGCGACTACTGCCAGACCAAGGGCCAGCGCTTTCACCTGGAGACCGGCCAGGAGAAGGCCGACGTCCTTCTGCGCTTCTTTCAAGATGTGAGCCGCGAGAACCTCGCCATCAACTTCGACCCGGCCAACCTCATCCTCTACGGCGCCGATGAGCCGATCCCGGCCCTGAGGATGGTTGGGAAGCACGTCAAGAGCGTCCACTGCAAAGACGCGAAATGGGCCCGGAACCCGGGCCGGGAGTGGGGCCAGGAGGTACCGCTGGGCCAGGGCGACGTGAACATCCCGCTCTTCTTGCGCACGCTGAAGGACATCGGCTACGTCGGCCCGCTCACTATCGAGCGCGAGATCATCGGTGAGCAGCAGCGGAAGGACATCGCCGAGGCGATCGCTCTCCTGCAGCGCCTGCGCGCGGCGATCCTGGGCGATTAGCGAACCGGCCTAATGGCTTTTGACGGGCAAGATCGGTACTGGAGTTTAGACTATCACAGGGCAACAGAGCGCCTGGCTGCTGACAGGGACACGTCCACCCGTTACAGCTCTATGCCTGGCTGCTGCCTGACCCGTCTGGCACCCGGGCCTGGGTGCTGCAGCCGTGCCCGACCGTGATCGGCCGGTTGCCCGGCACCGCCGTCGGCTGGTGCTCAATCGTGCGATCCGCCAGCGTGCGCGCCCTGGACAAGCACCGTTTCGAGGTGCTCGCGTTCGTGCACGACTTCCGGGTGCCGTTCGACAACAACCTGGCGGAGCGGGACCTGCGGATGGTCAAGGCGCAGCAGAAGATCTCAGGAT
>JACQGM010000366.1 GCA_016199585.1 Armatimonadota bacterium | reverse complement strand
GTGGAGGCGTGAGAGTGAGAGTAATCCTCCAGCACCGGGATGTTGTAGCGGCGCGAGATGTCCATGAAGGCATCCATGTCGGCGGGGTAGCCGAACATGTGCACCACGATGATCGCCCGGGTCTCGGGGGTGATCCGCCGCTCTACGTCCTTCGGGTCGGGGCAGAGGGTGTCTGCATCCATGTCGCAGAAGACGGGTGTGGCCCCCAGGTTGAGCATCTGGGTATGGGTGGCCCAGAAGGTCCAGGTGGGAGTGATCACCTCGGCGCCGCGGCCGATGCCGATGCCGTACATGGCGCAGTGGATGGCGGAGGTGCCGTTGTTGCAGCAGAGGGCGAACTCGCTCCCTTCCCAGGCGGCATACTCCTTCTCGAACTCCATTGTGATGTTGGTGCTGGACATGCTGCGGGCGTGCAGCACGTCCAGGACGGCCTTCTCGTGCTCTTCGGTAATGATCGGCCAGGTGCTGAACTCCGGCAGTTGCTTGGTGACTACCGGGGTTCCCCCGCGAATGGCTAGTTTCTCAGGCATGACTGACATCTTTCCTCTCTGCGGAGCCATCGCCGTTCTCTCGGCGAGCTCCTCACACATAGTGGCGCGCAGGGCCTCTCATCCCCGGGCGGCCCGCTGCTCCCTCAGGAGGCGGACGGCGGTCTCCACCAGGATCCGTCCGGCCTCATCCGCCCCGCGCCCGGCCCCCGACTCGTAGCCGCCGCGGGCGAACTCCCCGGGCATCCCCACGTAGCCGACGCCTCCCCCGTTGGAGTAGCCGGCCACGATGGTGTGCGGGAAGGGCGACCGCTCCCGGATCTCCAGCGACAACTCGATCAGCGGCTCACCGGGGATGGTGACGATCGCCAGTGGGCCACAGGTGATCGCCTGGATCTCGGCGGTGGCGGTGAGCGTCCCGGCCCGGGACCGACCGCGTTCGTTCAGCGGCAGGCCGACGTGCGCGGAGGCGCACGCCAGTGGCGCCGGGGGCAGATCCCGGCTCTGGCGGGCCGCGGCGACCACGCGATCCGCCACCAGGCGTGCCATCGCGTTGCGGGCCTCGATGCCGCGGCGCGCCGGCACCACGTTGCCGCAGCACCCCTGCAGGAAGAGCGCCTCCCCGCCCAGCGCGGCGGCGATGTTCGCCACCGTGGCGCCGGGCCAGTCGCTGGAAAGGCCCTGGTAGTGGTGGTAGATGGAGACGCCGTGACAGGCCGCGCTGAAGAGGGTGGCGACCGCATCGCCGCTCGCCTCACGGAAGGTGAGTACGGTGGCCACCGGGTCCACCGGGCGGAAGCGCAGTCCGTCCGGCAGCGCGCACGGATCCTTCGGCACGAACATCGTGGTGACGGCGCCCTCCGGCGTGCGCGGGCGGCGGTTGAAGAGCCACTCCGCCACGGTGGCGTAGCCGACGCCGAGCGTGCAGGGGCGGCGCGCCGCGTCCGCCTGAAGCACGACGTCGGCGATCACGCCGGGGAAACGGGAGGCCCATTCCCGGTAGGCGGGGTCTTCCGTCGGATCCGGGCGCGCGCCCGGGCCGGTCGTGGCGGCGGCGCGCGGGGAGGGGTAGGAAGGCGCGGAGTGGCTGTGCGAGGAGTTCACCAGGATGTGCGCCTCCGGGATGTCGGTCGCTTCCCGCACGGCCCGGCGCAGGTCGGCGACGGCATCCTCGCGCGCGCCGATGAGGTCCCAGCAGACGAGCGCGACCTTGCACCCGCCGTCGCCGAGAACGAGGGCGCGGGCGAAGAGGGGCTCGAGCAGGTCGCGATAGGGCTTCTTGAAGCGCCCGTTGATCATCGCCAGGTCGGGCGTTACCTCGATGACGGCGGCGCCAGCGGAGAGTGGTGCATTGTCGGACACGGGAGTCTCCAATCCGGACGCTTGATGGCACGGCGCCTCGCGTGCGTCCATCTCTTCATTCGTGATGCGCGCCTCGAACGCCTGCTGGACTCCGCACTGCTCGCCGCCGGTACGGACACACAGGACCCGTGAGGGAACAAGACGCTCGTAGTGGCTGGCTGATGGACCTTGATGAATGAATAACGTGTCTCTTGGCAGCACGACGTCCGCGTGCCACTGTGACGTGCGCACAACGCCGTCCATCCGGCTGTCACCGGCCGCGCGGGCCGGCCGGCGCCGGAGTGCGGCCCGAGACGCTTCCGGCGGGCGTAGCGGATGGCCGCTCCCCGAAAGAGCGACGGTTGCTCGCAGGCGCCCGGGGCGCGGATCCGCGTCAGTTCCCGGCGCACGCTCTCCGCCAGTGCGATACGATGCACGTGTATCAAAGTCCGTCAGCCAGCTACTGCGAGCGTCTTGTTCTCTTACGGATCAGGGTGGGCGCAGCCACGTGCCGCGCCAATCTGCAATCTGCAATCGCCATCACTCCTTCAGCCTCAGCACCGCATCCTTCCCCGGCATGGCCCGCAAGAAGGTGGCGCCGCGCTCGCCGTCGCGGGCGACGAGGAGCACAGGGCGCCCCGGGAGACCCTCGATGCGGAAGCGGCCCTGGTCGTCGGCGACGGCGCGGTGGCGGGCCGTGCCGGAGGCCCAGAAGACGACGGCGCCGGGGGCCGGTCGGCCATACGCGTACACCACCCGCCCGGAGATGGCGGCGCCGGAGGACATAACCACCAGGTCCGAGAGGCGGCGCTCCGGACCGGCGTCCCCCAGCCACCGGCCGCCGCCGAGGGAGTAAGCCGGGCCGCTCACCTCGGCGTGGTAGGTGCCGGCGGCGTCGTGGATGACGAACTGATAGCGGCCTTCGCGGTCGGTGGTGGCGTTGGTCTCCGGGGCCATCGGGGTGCCGAGGGAATCGGGCAGCAGGCGAACGCGGATGCCGGGCACGGGACGGCCAAGGTCGTCCACCACGCGCCCGGTGATGACGATGCGCGGCAGCAGCCCGATCTCGACCCGCAGCGCCGCCGGGAAGGGCTGCTTGAGGACGAGGGGCGCGGCCAGGCCCTCTTCGCCGCGGCGGGCGTACAGCCTGACCTGGTCCGCGCCCATGCCCGTCAGGCGGAAGCGCCCGTCGGGGCCGTCAGTCGTCACGGTGGTGATGCCGAATGACCCATCGCCGCCGCCAATCTCGTCAGTTCCGAGTGCTGAGGGCACGCCGTACAGGCCGGCCGCCCGGAGGGTGACCCCGGGAGTGGGGCGGCCGTCAGCACCCACCACCTGCCCGGCGAATGAGAGCCAGGTGCGTACCGGTACCTCGATGGTGGTTTCCTCGCCCTCGCGCACGGAGACGACGGCGCCATCCCGGATCTGGGGGCCGTTAGGTCCGGACTCACCGACGCGGATGACACCAACGTGGCAGACTCCCGGGGACACGCAGAGGCGGAATCGCCCTTCCGGGTCGGAGAGGATGACACGGGGGCCGCGCAGGGCGTGGGAACCCTGGATCCCCACCGGCACGCCGGCCAGCGGCGCCCGCGTGTTGGCATCCACCACGCGCCCGCGGATGACGCCGCCGGGCACGGCGCGCAGGATGACCTCGATCTCTGGAGTCTCCCTGGTGACGGAGACGAGGACCGCAGGCACGGCGCGCGCGGCGTTCCGGGGGGCTTCCACACGTACCTCGTGGTGGCCGGGAGGCAGCCCGGTGAGGAGGAAGCTCCCATCCGCCTGCACGGGCGCCGTCCGGGGGCGATCCGGGCGGATCAGGGGGTGCTGCTCAGCACCGGGCCCGGGCCGCACGGTGACGCTCCAGCGCGCAGCATCCGCGCCGGCGTCGAGCACCCGCCCGCGAATGCGGCAGTCGTCCAAGATGCCACCCATCGTGCCGGGGCCGCCGGGTGCGACCATCAGCATGAGGTATAGCAGAGCAGTTACCAATCCCAGTGCTCCCAGTTCATCATCGCTGTGGTCTCTTCGTAGCCCCACAGCCAGGTGGGCAGGAAGGCGCGCAGCGAGAAGGGCGCCTCACGCCGCTGCGCGGGCGGGGTAGCCAGAAGCTGCGCGATGCGGTGGAGGGCATCCCGGCGCGCCTCACGGTACTCGCCGGGGATGGAGCGGGCGACCTCCACCGCGCGGCCCGGATCCACGGCGCAGAACGCCAGGGCGATCCAGATGCGGACGCGGGCGCCCTGTGCGTCCTCGCCGCAGATGCTGAGGGCATCTTCCAGGAGGAGACGGGCCGTCTCGGGGTCCTCCGGCGCCAGGCACCACGCCACGCGGGCCGCTACTTGCGTGCTGTAGTTGGGATTGCTCACGGCGAGTGGGCCTTGAAGCTGGGTGGGGGCATCGTCGCGGCCGTCACGCCCCGCCTGGGCCATGTCGAGGGCCAGCAGGCACGCCCGGCGGCGCTCCGGGCCGGGGGGCAGCAGCTCCGCCACCCGCGCGGCGATCCGGGCTCCGGTCCGCCGCGCGGTCTCGACCGCCTCACGGCGCACACGAGCTGCCTCATCCGGCGGGAGCGCGGCCGCCACGCGAGCGAGGGTCATTGCTCGGCAGCTCGCGTCGGGCAGGCGGTGGGCCAGGGCCAGGGCGGCGGCTGGGTCCTGGCGGGCGAGAAGCCGGGCCACCTCCCGCGCCTGGAACGACCAGGAGAAGACGCTGGGACCCTCGGGGCCGGGCGGGCTGGAATCCAGGAGGGCCACCGCGCGCACCAGGTCGCGCTGGGCGGCGCCGGGAGCAATGACGACCGGGCCGAGCCGCTTCACGTAGGCTCCCTGAATAGTGCCGGCCAGTTCCAGCGCCATGTCGGTGTCCAGATTGGCGAGGCGCTGCGAGGCGGTGAGGACCCACGCATCGGGGTTGGGCGGCGGCTGGTCACGCAGTTGCTTCCGGTAGTACTCAAGGTGTTCGCGTGCCAGATCCTTGGCCAGCCGAGGGGCCCGGGGGTCGCCGACTTCCCGGGCGCACATCGCCAGCGCGATCTCCGCATAGCGGCCCTTCCCCCGGATGGCCGCCTCCGCCCGGTCCAGGAGCGCGGGCACTTGCGCCGGGTCGCGCTGCGCCAGGCGGTAGAGGGCGGGGATCAGGACCGAGGCGAAGTCCCCGTCCGAGGCCTCCCCCGCGGCCGCCCGGGCGATGACGCCGTCGGGGTCGCGGAGGATCTGGTCGAGGGCGGCGTCGGGGTCGCTGGTGAGCATACCGCCCAGTCCCTGCACACGGGCGGCGGTCTGCTCCCGCACCGGCAGCCCCGCCACCCATTCTTCGGCGCGCCGCGGGTCAAGCATGGCCATCGCGCGGGGGAGGTAGAGTCGGCAGTCGTAGTCGGCCGCATCGGGGTCTCGCCACAACTCCTCCAGCACCGCCGCAGCCAGGCGCCGCTCCGCCTCCCGGGTCGCCGTGCCGCCAGAAGGGCCACCGTGCGGCGGGGCGTGTGGCACGGGCCCTGGGGCAGCGCCGGACGGTGGCGGGCTCTGCAGCGGCACGGATCGAGCCGACGCCACGCGGACAGGGACACGCAGGCCGTGATGTCTCGCCAGGATGGACCCCTTCGGCGTGTGACCGGCGCGAGGGGACGGTGACGCGGAAGCAGGTGCCGCCGGGCTGCTGGGACCGCTCCTTGCAGCAGCGTTCTTGGGCGTGGCCGAAGCCTCCGGCGATCTCCCTGGGGCCGAGTTAACGACCGCAGCCCCCGCCGGCGGCGGCGGCACCCGGCGCAGCGTCGCGATGCCCCCCAACGACGCCGCCACCACCAGCCCGGCCACCGCCAGCTTCGCGCCGAGAGCGCCAGCGCCGATCCCGGCGGCGGCCACTCCGGCCGAAGGTGCCGGGGCGGCGCCCGCCGCCAGCACTTCCAGGCGCGCGGAGAGCGTGGCCGGGGTGGCTTCGACGGGTCGGGCGGCGAGGATGGCCGCCAGCGCCGGGGCGCCGAGGAGGATGCCCTCGCGCCGGAGGCGCTCGCGCAGCTTGCCGACGGCGCGGGAAAGGCGGGTGGTGACCGCCGTCTGCGTCAGGCCGAGGGCTTCTGCGGTCTCGCGGGTGGAGAGGCCCTCCAGGTAGTGGAGCACCACCGGGATGCGGTAGCGGTCGTCGAGGGCGTCCACGGCGCGCAGCACGTGCCGCTGCTCCTCGCGCGCGGCAAAGGCCGCATCGGGTTCCGGGGCTTCGGAGCGGTCGGGGAGGGCGCAGGCGGCCTCGCGGGCGCGGCGGCGGGCGGCGGAGCGCGCCAGGTCCTGGGCGGAGCGGAGGGCCATGCGGGCGATGAGGCCGGCGAGGGAGCCGTCGCCGGGGTCGCGGGGCGAGGAGCGGATCAGACGGAGGAACGCCTCTTGCGCGGCATCCTCGGCGTCGGCGGGGCGGCCGAGCACGCCGAGGGAGACCCGATACGCCAGGGCGCGGTGGCGCTCGAAGAGGAGCGCGAGGGCGTGCCGGTCGCCGCGCTCGTGGAAGCGGTTCAACAGGTCATGGTCGGTCGGCGGGCCGGAGTGCATGGATGGCGTTCTCCCTTCGCGGCGCCTTCATATCTGTATCGCCACCGGGCGCCGATCTGTCACGGCGCAGCAGCCAAGGCGCCGGGCATATGAACATGGACATGCCCGCCTCGGGGGCCTGCGGCCAAGCGTCCTTCGGACGGAAGGATACCCGCGCCCGGGAGGGCGCTCGGCGGAACGCCCTTCAGACGGGTGCGTTCATGCGCCCGGCGCTCTGCGACGGCTGTTCTCTGACAGGTCCCAGAAGCTGCGACGGGAGTCATCCCCCGACTCTCAGCGGTCTCCCCCTCCTCTGGATCTCTGCGTTGGGGGTGCTCTGCGTCTCACCTCTCCTCGCGCGCTCTCACACGGACTCCCCCGCCACACGCCCGGTGGTGAAGGCGATCTGCAGGTTGTAGCCCCCGGTGTAGCCATCCACGTCCAGCACCTCGCCGGTGAGGTAGAGGCCGGGCACCCGCCGCGACTGCATGGTGCGCGGGTCCACCTCCGCGACGGATACCCCGCCCGCGGTCGTGATCGCCTCGCTCCAGGGGCGGGGACCGGTGACGGTGAGCATCAGGTGCTTCAGCGCGTGAACCAGACGCAGGCGCTGCGCGCGGGTGATCTGGTGTGCCGGAGTCTGTTCGGGGATGGCCGCTTCGCGCAGCGCGACCGGGATGAGCGCGTGCGGCAGGAGGTCGCGCAAGGCGTTGGCCACCTGACGGCGAGCGGCCGCCTGGAGATCGCGCTGCACGCGCGCATCAAGCCGCTCCTCGGTGAGCGCCGGCTTCAGGTCGATGCGCAGCCGGCACCCCTCGCACCTGACAACGTGGCGGCTGGCGCTGAGCGCCAGCGGCCCGGAGACGCCGAAGTGGGTGAAGAGCATCTCGCCCCGCTCGCGCCAGAGGGTCCGGTCCTCCGGCGAGAGGGCGTAGAGGTCCACGTGGCGCAGTGAGAGTCCCTGCAGCTCCGCAGCCCAGGCTTCCGCGACTTCGAGAGGCACCAGCGAGGGGCGGATCGGCACCAGGGCGTGCCCCAGCGCCGCCGCCATGCGGTAGCCATCGCCCGTGGTGCCCGTGGCCGGATAGGAGGCGCCCCCGGCGGCCAGCACCACGGCATCCGCCTCCAGGAGCGCGCCATCCTTCAGGCGCACCCCCCGCACGCCGCCGTCGGCCACCACCGCGCGCGCGACCGTGTCCAGGCGGACGTCCACGCCGCCGGCGCGCACGAACCGCTCCAGGGCGCGGACCACGTCCGCGGAGACATCGGAGACGGGGAAGACCCGGCTGCCGCGCTCGACCTTCGTCTCCAGCCCGAGGCCGGCGAAGAAGCGGATGAGATCCTCGGGGCCGAAGCGGTAGAAGGCGCTGCGGAGGAAGCGGCCGTTGCCGGGGATGTGCGCCACCAGGCCCTCCACGTCCGTGAGATTGGTGAGATTGCAGCGGCCTTTGCCGGTGATGCGGATCTTGCGTCCGAGGACGCGGTTCTTCTCCAGCAGAATCACCCGCCGGCCGCGCTCGGCGGCCGTTCCCGCCGCCATCATCCCCGAGGCGCCACCCCCGATCACCACCACCGTTCGCTGCACGTCGCCGCCCTCCACCATCGCCTCGCCAACAGGATTTCCCCGGATCCGCTCGAATTACGAGTCGTGAGACATGAGTCGCAGCAGAGCCGGACGGCGCAGATCGTGGCGGGAGACGCCGCCTTCCGCGTGACTCTCACGCCCCGGGGCGTCTCGCGCCTGGAGTTCGTCGCCCCGGCAGCGGCGGCGGATCCCGCCCACCGCCCCGCTGATCCCGGCGCCCTCGCCGATGTTACTGCCCGGCTGGCGGAGTACCTGCAGGGCCGGCGGCGGTGCCCGGGTATCCCCGTGGACCTCTCTGCGTGTACCGGGTTCCAGCGCCGGGTGCTGGAGTCCTGCGCCCGCGTGCCCGCCGGGCAGGTGATCACCTACGCGGAGCTGGCGCGGCGGGTGGGACAGCCGGGCGCGGCGCGCGCGGTGGGGGGGGCGCTGGCTCGCAATCCGGTGCCGATCCTGGTGCCTTGCCACCGGGTGGCGCGCGCGGATGGCGGGCTCGGCGGCTTCATCGCGGGGTTGGATTGGAAGCGCCGGCTGCTGCGCCTCGAGGGAGTCGAAACGTGATGAAGAGCATTCTCATCCGCCTGGTCGTGAGTGCCGTCGCCCTCTGGATCACCAGTCTGCTGGCCCGGGCGCTGGGCCTGCAACTGGAGATCGGATCGGCGGTCGGCGCCGTGGTCGCCGTGGTGGCGCTCGCGCTGGTGAACGCGGTCATCCGCCCGGTGCTGAACCTGCTGGTGGGGCCGCTCAACTGCCTGACGTTCGGTCTGATCGGCTTCGTGATCAACGCGCTCCTCTTCTGGCTGGTCGGCCAGCTCGGCATCGAGGGGTTCCGCGTCGGCTCCTTTGTCGCCGCCCTTTTCGGGTCGGTGGTGATGGGGATCATCAGCGGCCTCCTCAATGCCTTCGTGCGCGTGGAGCGTTAGCGCGGGAGGCCGGCGGCGACATCCCTATCGAGGCCGTCACCGCTGAGGGAAGCCGCCGACGCGGCCCGCGCTTCCCGGCCCATCTCGGGCCGCCCCCGCCGCCGGCGCCCAACCCGGCAATCACTCCGGTAGTCCACGCCAGGAGATCGCCGCGCGGGTGTGGAATCATGGATCCATCGGCAGCGTGAAGGGAAGGGATGCCGCCAGGCGTGTGCGCACCGGGCGCCGCGCCGTGCCACTCCGGCCGCGCCTCGGCACCTCGGTCGTTCACGCGCGTCTCGATGGATGCCGACAGGCAGCCGAGTTGCCGGCGGCGTGTCGTCTCCATAGCCGACTTTCGCAGCCGGCGCCGACTGCCGGGCGCGGCGCCGGGTGCATTCGCCATTCAGGGAGGAGAGCGATGGTCACCGGACAGAGGAAGCGACTGGGCGAGCTGCTCGTCGAAGCGGGAGTCATCACCGAAGCGCAGCTCCAGGAGGCGCTCGCGCGCCGGCAGGGGGCCAGCCAGCGGCTGGGCAAGGTGCTGGAGGACATGGGTCTGGTTACCGAGGCGCAGATCTGCCGCGCGGTCGCCAAGCAGCAGGGGATCGAGATGATCGATCTGAACGACGTCATCCCCGAATCCGCCGCCCTGGAGCGCATCCCCGCCGAGATCGCCATCCGCCACCGGGTGATGCCGCTGCGCATGGATGGGAGCCGGCTGGTGCTGGTGATGGCCGATCCGCTGGACACTCAGGCTCTGGACGCCGCCTGGCGGGCGGCCCGGGCGACCAGCATCGAGCGCGTCACCGCGCCGGAGAGCGAAGTCCTGGCCCTCATCCAGGAGTTCCACGCCGGCTCGCAGTTCTCCGAGCAGTCACTGAAGAACCTGATCCCCACCGAGACGGTCGCCATCCTCAGCGACGCCAGCGTGCTGCACGTCGGGCCCGCTTACAAGGACTTCAACGCCACCGAGGCGCTCAACGCCATTCTGGGGGGCGCCGTGTCGGCGAACGCCACCCACGTGCACATCGAGCCCACCGGCCGCACCGTCCTGATCCGCTACCGGATCAACGGACGACTGCGGCGAGTGACCATGCTGCCGAGCACCACCCTCACCCCCCTGGTCGGCCGCCTGCGCAGCCTCTTCCAGGTGGACCCGAACCAGCACGCCATCAGCCAGACCGGTAAGGCGCGGCTGCAGGTGGGCCAGCAGCAGGTGAGCCTCCACCTCGAGCTCGTCGCCAGCATCCACGGCGACCGCGCCTCGGTGCGCGTCCTCGACCCGAGGCGCTTCCACCTCCGCATCTCCGACCTGGACTTCAGTGATGCCGACCACGCCGCCGTGTTGGACCTCCTGGCCTTCCCGCAGGGCGTCGTGCTGGTGACCGGCCCGGAGGATGCCGACACGAGCGGCACGATCTACACCTTCCTGAACCACCTCCGGGAAGAGGGCCTGAACCTGGTGAGCGTCGAAGACCCGGTGGCAGCGATCCTGGGAGGGGTGACGCAGATGGAGGTCCATACCCGGATGGGTGTCACCTGGGCTGAGACCGTGCGGGCGGCGATGCGCATCAACCCCGACGTGCTGGCCGTCGGCGATATCCCGGACGCGGACACGGCCGCGCAGGTCCTCCGCGCGGCGATGGGCGGGCAGCTCGTTGCCGCCGGAGTCCGCGCCGAAAGCGCCCCCGCGGCGATCGCCCTGCTGCTGGACATGGGTCTTGAGCCCTACCTGATCGCCTCGGCGCTGCGGGGTGTCATCGGCCAGCGCGTGCTCCGCTGCATCTGTCCCGACTGCAAGCAGCCCACCGATCCGGACCCGCAGGCGATGGCGCTCCTGGAGCTGGAGCCGGCGGACCTGGAGGGGAAGCCGGTGATGCGGGGCCGGGGCTGCCGCCGATGCGCGGGGGAGGGCTACCTGGGGCACACGCACGTCTTCGAGGTGGCCCGGGTGCGGGGGGTGCTCCGCCAGCAGATCGCCAGGCGGGCCGCCACGGTGGAGATCGCCGAAGCCGCGCGCGAGGTCGGGATGCGCCGGCTGCGCGATGCCGCCCTGGAGAAGGTGTTCGCCGGGATCACCACGCTGCGCGAGGTGGCCGCCGTGGTGCCGACGGCGGAATGAGAGGGCCCCGCGCCG
Organism: Armatimonadota bacterium; assembly: GCA_016199585.1. Lineage (GTDB taxonomy): Bacteria > Armatimonadota > JAAZEB01 > JAAZEB01 > JAAZEB01 > JACQGM01. The sequence goes on along the minus strand of JACQGM010000366.1, from coordinate 12,863 downwards.
CTTCGGCGCGGGGCGGCGCCACCGGTGCGGCCGACTCCCAGACGAACCGCCCTGGCCCGACCGTCACGGCTCCGGCCTGCGCGGGGCGAGCAACCCGTACCGATTGCGCACCCCGCCGCGCCGCTTCGGCGCCGGCGGGGTGCGCAATCGGTACGGGTTGCTCGCCCCGCCGGCGCCGAAGCGGCGCGGCGGCGCCTCGTCGCCCGTCCAGCCCATCGCGCCGGGCCAGTAGTCCCAGGCGGCGCTGGCGATCATCGCCCCGCCCTCCGGTGAGACGGATGTGAAGAACACGCAGTACGGCCCCGACGGCGACAGGGGTCCCTCGGGGCGCACACCAGGGCCGAGGAGCGGCTGTGCCGTGCCCCGATCCGCATGAACCAGCCAGAGGCTCTCTCCTTGCCCCTCCACCCGCCGGAGGAAGGCCGCGGCACGCGATGGGGCGAGGGGCACCGGTGAGTGGTCAACCGCGCCCGGCGGGGGCTCGGTCAGCGGGCAGGGGGCGGAGCCGTGCTGCACGATACAGAGCCGTCCCCGGGCGTCGGTGGCGATGAACGAGGCACCATCAACAGCCCGGGTGAAGGGAAGGTCCATCAGGCCATCCGCCTCGACGCGCCCCTCACCATCGCCGGCCTGGCTCTTCTCGACGCCCCATGACACCAGGGCTGCCTCCCCCGCGCCGGCCACGGATAGGAACGCAAAGGAGCGGCGGTCCGGCGAAGCCGCCAGACGATGCACGCCGGTGACGGGGGGATCGCCCCGAGGGCGTGCTGCGCCACCTTCCGGTGCGGACCAGAGTTCCCGCTCCTCGCCGCGCACGAAGAGGAGCCGCCCGTCGGCAAACCACGCGACCTCCGGGTGCAAGTCGCCGAGTTGAGTCACGCGCCGTGGTGGCGTCGGCACCCATTTCTGGATGCCGGACACGGTGACGATGAAGAGGTCGGTCTTGCCCCCGCCGTCGCGGCCGACGTAGGCGATCGCCTCGCCGGCGGGCGCCCAGGCGCAGGCCAGCACCTCATGGTCGCCGCTCACCACCCGGTCGTCAACCACCCGCGAGCCATGATAGAACGTGATCAACAGGTCGCTGAACTGGAACAGGTGCAGCTTTCCCCGGTGGAGGAAGGCATGGCGAGTCACCCGTCCGGTTCCCGACTGCGACAGGCGGGGGTTCAGCATCAGTGACTCCCCTGGCCCCCAGGTGGTCAGCTTCACCTGGCCCCGGGTGAGGGGGCGCACGCCCTCGATGCGCTCGATCGCTTCCCCGGCCGCGCGGCGCAGACCCGGATCGGGATGATCCAGTTGAGCCTTCAGGGGCGACAGGAAGTCAGGTTGCGATAGAACTCCCAGGCCGTAGACAGCTTCGCAGCGGACCTCAGCGGCGGGGTCCTCCAGCAGCGAGAGGAGCGCGGGCGCGGCGGCGGGATCCGACATCTCGGCCAGGGAGCGCGCCGCCGAGCGCCGGGCGCACCAGTAGTCATCACTTTGGGCGAGGGCCGCCAGCGCCTCACACACACGGTCGGAGCGTTGGCCGCGAAGGGCCTGGGCGGCGGCGGCGCGGGCGTATCGGTTCGGGTCACGGAGCATCTCCAGCAGGCGGTCGGTGTCGCCCTTCGCTTCCATCACCTTCGCGTGCGCCGCGCTGCTCATCGCCTTCGCTTCGTCGAGAGAGTAGCGAGAGAGGGGCACGGCCGCGAACCGGTATCCCGGCGCCGCATCCTTCCACCGCCACAGCCAGTCCTCGGCCTGCTGGAGCTCGGGAGAATGGAAGCCGCGCAGGCACCAGTCACCCACCCGGGCGTAGGCAGCGGCGGCCGCCTCCCGGTCGCCCTGCGCGCGGTAGTGATTCCCTACCTCAGGCTGCGCCGACAGGTGCGGGAAGCTCCCGCGCGTGCCCGACCGGTCGCGGATGTAGAGGAGCCACGGGGGCCGCGGGTAGTCCTGGAGAAGCCGCTCCTGGTAGGCGACGATGTCGACCGGCGGGGTGCCGCCTCGCGGCTGCCGCGCCACGAGGGCGGAGAGGGCGAGATAGCCGGTGTGGGTGCCGGCCTGCGCGCGGGCGAGCTGCCACAGGCCGGCCTCACGGGCTGCCCGCTCAGCCGTCTCCCCCCGGTCGCCGACCGCCTTCGCGGCTTCCTCTCGCACGCGGCGCACGGCCTGGCTCGCCTGGCGGTACTGCTCTTCACGGACGGCATCGTAACGGGGAGGAGCGGGGAACTCCAGGGCCGAGATGCGCCAGTCCAGCTGCCCATCGCCGCGGATGCCCACCCGGCGCAGCACCCATCGCTTCACCAGGGCGCACCAGTCACCATCGTAGCCAGCGAGGGTGATAGCGTCGCAGTGCGCCACGCCTTCCCCCGGGAAGGTTACCTCCGGGTTGATGATCCGGAGCCGAAGGGGCCGTCCGGTCTCTATCAGGCGTGTGAGGCCGGCCTCCATCTCCTCTCGTGTGGACCAGGTGAACACCAGCGGGCGCTCAGCCACCCAGTTGGGCCCGGGATGGTGGGAGAGCGCCAGAGCGAACTCCCCTTCGGTCGGATCCGCCACGCAGGCCATCGCCCTCCAGGCGGAGCGCGTGGATACAGCGGCGCAGAACGAACGGATGGTGTCCAGGACCGGTTCGGGCTTCGGGGCCGCGCCGGCAGGCGCCACGCCGGTCACCAGGACGGCGAGCGCGACGGCAACGCAGCGGGGCACGTGGGGCACAGACATCGTTGCTCCTCCTCTGCTGGCAGGCGAGCCGGGGCGCCGTGGGGGAATGGCAGGCCCGCATCGGGGCACGCCCGATCACATGGTTGACGACAGTACCGTGTGCCGTGTTCGGTAGGATCGTTGGGCTTGAAACAAAACCGGCCTCAGCGGCGTCTCAATCATCGCCGGCGACGTAGGGACCAGTTGCCGCTCCGTCGCGTGTAACGTCTTCACGTATCCGGTCTTGTGGCGGCTGCTGCTGTTACGCCGGCGCGTATAGAACTGACGGGAGTGCCGGCGCGACGGGGCGGCTTGTCCGCACCGGCAAATGGCAGAGTGAATCAGCGTGTGCCATCATCCATCATCGCTGCACGCCGCCCCTCGCCCTGGTGAGAGAGCGAAGGAGGGACAAGGTGCTGTACGAAGGGTTGGACGCCGTCTTGGTGCAAGGGTTGCGCCGGGGCAGCAACGCGGCTGCCCAGCAGCTCATTGACGTCTACTCCGCGCCTCTGTACCAGTACCTCCGCCGCCGCTGCCTGTGCGAGGAGGACGCGCTCGACGTGCTCTCGATGGTGTTCCAGAAAGCTGTGGCTTCGGCGCACAGCTTCGATGAGACGCGTGGGTCGTTCAAGAACTGGCTCTATCATGTGGCGCAGACCTCCCGCGCCGACTTCTACCGGTGCTGGGGGGGCTCTAGCGGCTCCGAGCTGCCCGCAGATGACCTGCTGGAGGCGAGAGAAGGGGATGCCTCCTTCGGCGAGCCCTGGAAGTACCTCATGGAGGAGGGGCCGGAGGAGGGGATCTCGCGCCTGACGCGCGCCGTGGAAGAGGTCTTCGCGCGCATGCCGCCGCGCTACGTCGAGGTGCTCCAACTGGCGCACACCGACCTGACGCGCGAGGAGATCGCCCGACTCCTCGGCGTCACGCGGGAGCACTTGCGCGTGCTGATCAACCGGGCGAGCACCCGGTTCAAGCAGATCGCGCAGCAGCACCGCTTCCTGGCGGATTGGCTGGCGCGCGCCGAGCCGCTGCCCGCGGAAGATGAGGAAGAGCCAGACTTCGACCGACGCCAGCCGACGCTGGTGAGAGACTGAGGGTCGGGGATTGGCGGTAGGCGATGCGAGAGCCGGCCGATACCAGCAGCAGAGTGCCTGCGCGCCCCGGGGCGTACCGTTCCGGGGCACGCGGGGCGCTGCTGGCTTCGGCCGGCTCGCTCGCGTCCGGGGTGCCTGATGGATCGGTGACGACGAAGGAGGGATTCCGATGAAGAAGAACGCGCGCAAGAGGGTGTCATTGGCGGATGTCGTTGGCGCGGCAGCGCCCCGGGACGGTCGTGGTCAGGAGGCCGCGGCGTCGCGCAACGGCGGCGTCCGGCCGGTGAGAGACCGTTGGATGGCGCAGCTCATCCAGCTCGCATCCGGTCGCCAACCCTACACCCGGGAGCCCCCGATACCGAACCGCACCGCCTCTCCCGAAAGCCCCGCGCCCGCCCATCTCCCCGATCGGCTCAACCAGGCGGTGCGCTGGGGGATGCAGGAGCGCGAGTTCGCGCGCTTCGAGACGACCCTGAGCCGGCGCGCCACCTTCGGCGACTTTCTCCGTTGGGCGCGCGAGCGGGCGGGACGGACCCCGGACCAACTCGCGCGCCAGGTGGGCCTGGCCGCCGAAAGCGTCGCCGGGCTGGAAGGCGGGCACACGTCTCCGCTGGAGATCCACCCCCGGACGATGGCGAGTCTCGCCAAGGCGCTCGACATCTCCATCTGGACGCTCCTCGAACGCGTGCAGATAGAGGGGAACGGCCATGCCCTGTGTGAGATCACCGACCTGGTGCCGGCCCGGGTCACCGACCCGCCGGCAGACACAGTCTGGTCGGCCGGATCCATCCGGCACAAAGAGCGTGTCGAAGCGCTCGCCCTCAAGTCCCCCGCCCGCTCCCCACGCAAGCAGCCCCGCCTCCTGGAGTACCGCCGCGCCGTTTACCAGGCGTGGCGCGACGAACAACATTCCTGATCCCGCCCATCGGTCGGCGCCCCTCTTCCCGCAATCCGCGCGTACCCCCGCGCGACGCCACGCGCCGCGCGGCTCCGCGGGCTCGCCTGCGGAGGGACACGGCTCGAACCCTCCGAGCACCGCGATGGCAACGGTTGCCTGACCAACGGTGTCTACCTGCCGGCGCGTCTTCTCCCGCAGCACTGCTAACTTCTCCTCTGTTGCGCCGCGCTCCCGGTTCGCCAGCCTCCACCTCCACCCGGCGCGGATGGCACACCCGCAGCAGCATGTGCGTCTGCGCTCGCCGCGGTGCTGCCAGGAAAGCACACTCGTCGTTCTCACGGTCTTGGATCAGCAGCACCGTCAACTGAGGGTCCGGCACCTCTTCTACATCGGCCAGCACATCCAACCACTTCTGGCTCTCCTTGTCGGCGACCGCCCAGTGCCGACGCTCCCGGTGCTGCCCACGCACCGAAAAGGGATCCTGCCAGCGCTCCGCCAAGTTCGTCACCACCCGCATCGCGCTCTCAATGCAGCGCCGATCCCAGAGAGTGGCCCCTTCCATCTCCGGGCGTGCCCAATCGTGCATGGTTGTACCCTCCTGGCTCCCGGTTCGTCACCGGGCAGGAGCGTACCTTTCACACGCACGTTTGCAGAACATGACAGTGACTCCAGAGTAGATGTCCAGATGCCCGTCCGATAGCTGCCGTGACGCCTGTTCCCTGACGAGTCCTCAGCGCTCTCTGCTCTCTCAAGGGCCTCTGCGTTGGGGGTGCTCTGCGTCTCACCTCTCCTCACACCGATGCTCACGGCTCCCGCAGGGGCAGGCGGGCGCGCAGATCGGCCACGGCGGCATCGAGGAGGCGGGAGACGGCATCGGGGCGGGCGCCGCGGGCGGAGAAGGTGACGCGGATGCCTTCGTCGCCCTCGAAGCGGTGCGCGTGCGACTTGACGTAGACCTCCGGGTGCCGCGAGGCGACCTCTCGCAGGGCGGGGGCCATCGCCGACTCATCATTCAGGGCGACCACGACTTCGCGCTCCAGCGCGACGCCCGCGCCGAGCGCCTCGGCCAGCACCGGCTGCAGCGGCCCGGTGAAGATGCCCTTCAGCTCGGAGGGGACCCCCGGCAGGCAAACGATGGTGGTCCCTCTCAGGTGCAGCACCACGGCAGGGGCGGCGCCCACCGGGTTGGCGATCGGCGTGGCGCACCCCGGCAGCCGCGCCATCTTCAGGCGCTCGGGGGTGAGCTCAGGGAAGGCGACGGCGCCCCGGCGGTGCAGATCGGCGTAGACATCGGCCACCATCCGCCGCGCCATCGGGTTCTCGACCAGCGGCACGCCGGCCGCCTGCGCCACCGCCGCCAGCGTCAGGTCGTCCGCAGTCGGACCCAGGCCGCCGGTCACCAGCAGCAGCGCGACGTGGCGCAGGCAGGCACCCGCCACTTCTCCGGCGATCGCGACCGGGTTATCGCGCACGAGAGCGGCGCGCTCCACCCGGCTCCCCAGGCGCGTGATCTGCTGGCAGAGCCAGTGGGTGTTGGTGTCCCGGGTCACTCCGTCGAGGAGCTCATTGCCGACGGCGAGAATCTCTACTGTTGGCATCCCGCACTTCCCTGTGCGCCGAGTCGTGCGCAGGGATAAGACTCAGCCGTACACCAGTACCCGGCCGACATCTCGCAAGGCAACTTTGCCTTCATCCAGCTCGCGCTCGATGCCCTCCAGGTGGCGCATCGTCCGGCGGTCGTAGTACCGCTCGCCGCACGTCTGGCAGACAAGCGTCCGGAGTGGCACGCAGACGATGTCGCTGCCAAACCTGACTTGCTCCTGCACGTCCACCATCTCAACGTCATCCCCCTGGCAGACAATGCACCTCATCACCTTCTCCTTCGGTAGTCATACCAGCGTCGAGGGTCAGGGTGGTAAGCCCCCGAAGGACCGTGCGGCAGTCGCCGGGCCGAGTGTGCCTACCTCACGGTCCTCTGGCGTCTCTGCGTGGAGTTTGCTCCGAATCCTCTCACCTTGATCTCGCCTACCAGACAGCATCCTCCTCGCGCGGCTGGAAGGCGTCGCGGATGACATGCACCTCCGGCGCGCCGCTGCCGATGAAGGTGACTTCGACCACGTCGAAGCGGCAGGGCCGCGCCTCCTCGGGGTGCGCGTTCAGGTAGTGGTAGGCGGCGCGAACCAGGCGGCGCTGCTTGCGCGTGTCCACCGCCTCGCGGGGCAGGCCCCGGTCCAGGCCGGTGCGTGTCTTCACCTCGACGAAGACCAGGTACTCCCCCTCCTCGGCCACCAGGTCAATCTCGCCGAGCCGCGTGCGGTAGTTGCGCTCCCGCAGGCGGTACCCCTCCTTCTGCAGCAGCGCCAGGGCCCGGTCCTCCCCCCGGGCGCCAATGTCGCGTCGGGTGTTCATGGGCCGACCTCTGCGGGCCGAGAGTGTTCAGCGCACCAGGCCGATCCGCGTCGGCGGCCAGAAGATGACCATCGCCTTTCCCCGGATGCGGCTCTGGTCGAGCTGGCCCCAGTAGTGGCTGTCCTTGCTGTCGTTCCGATTGTCGCCCAGCACATACACCTTCCCCGGCTCGATGAGGATCGGTCCCATCTCGTAGTCGGGCCGTTCAGCGATGCGGTGCTGCCCCGAGCCGGGGCCGCCGGGGTAGAGTTCCTCCATGAGGCCGCGGGGACCATTCTCGATGGTCAGCGGCTTCCCGTTGACGATCATCGTCTCGTGGCGCACCTCCACCGTATCGCCGGGAAGGGCGACCAGGCGCTTGATGAAATCCTTCTGCTCCTCATCCGCCATCGGGGGCGCTTTGAAGACGACGACATCGCCGCGCTCCGGCGGGTGGAAGCGGTAGATGAACTTGTTGACGAGGATCTTATCATTCACCAGGAGGGTGGGAATCATGGACCCGGAGGGGATGTAGAAGGCCTGAATGACAAAGGGGCGAACGATGATGAAGACGAGCACCACCGCGATGATCCCCGAATCGACGAACTCGAGCACGGAGCGCTGCACCTGCTCGACGGGGTTGCGCGCGGGCGCGGCGGACTCGCTGCCGTCGCTTCCGCCGGCGAACTTGCCGAAGAGTCGCGCGCGCGTCCGATCGAGGATGGCGGCCGAGCTGGTGAGCCCGAGCCGCAGCAGGACGAGCGCCAGGAAGATGAGACCGATCTTCCAGGTGTTGGCCAACTCATTCATCGTTGACGCCCAGCTCACCGTTTGCGCCTCCCTCTAGCCGAACAATCGCACCTGTTCCAGCACCTGGCGCACCGGGGCGAAGCTGCGCCGGTGCTCGGGGCAGGCGCCGTACCGCTCCAGGCGCGCCAGATGGTCGCGGGTGGCGTAGCCCTTGTGGGCGGCGAACCCGTACTCGGGGTAGCGCCGGTCCAGATCCACCAGGACCCGGTCGCGCGTCACCTTGGCGATGACGGAGGCGGCGGCGATAGAGAGGCAGAGCCGGTCCCCGTGAACGATGGCGCGCTGAGGGCAACTCACGCCGGGAACGGTGACCGCGTCCACGAGCAGGTAGTCGGGAGGGGTACCCAGTCCCGCCACCGCCTGCCGCATCGCCAGGCGCGACGCCTGGAGGATGTTGATCCGGTCAATCGTCTCGACGTCGGCGGCGCCGATGCTCACAGCCACGGCCCCGGCGTGGATCGCCGCGAAGAGCCGCTCGCGCTGCCCCGGCGAGAGGAGCTTGGAATCGCGGATCCCCTCGACCCGGCAGGGAAAGGCGAGGATGACCGCAGCGGCCACCACGGGGCCCGCCAGGGGGCCCCGTCCCGCCTCGTCAACCCCCGCCACGGCTTGGCAGCCGGCCGCGCGCAGCGCCTCCTCCAGGGAAGCGCGGGGGAACGTCTCATCACCGAACAAGCCCGACTCGAGTGAAGGGCCAGAAGATGAACATCGCCTCGCCCCGGATTCGGCTCTCATCAAGCTGACCCCAAGCATGACTATCGTTGCTGTCGTTCCGGTTGTCGCCCATGACGAACACCTTGCCCGGCTCCACGACCACGGGCGCCATTCCGTAGGCCGGCGGCTCCGCGATGTAGGTCTCGTCGCGCGCCTGGCCGTTGAGGTACACCCTCCCCTTGCGGACCTCGATCACGTCGCCGGACAGGCCGATCAGGCGCTTGATGAAGTCCTTCTCGTCCAGTGCGGCCTGCGGGGGCGCCCGGAACACGACCACGTCGCCGCGCCGCGGCTCGCGGAAACGGTAGATGAACTTGTTGACCAGGATCTTGTCGTTGATCTGCAGCGTCGGCTTCATCGAGCCGGAGGGGATGTAGAACGCCTGGACCACAAAGGGGCGGATTAACAAGAACACCAGAACCAGCGCGATCAGCCCCGAATCGATGAACTCGAGCACCGAGCGGCGCAACTGGTCCGCCGGGGATAGCGGGGGCGGCTCTGCGGCGGCTTCCTCACTCCCATCCGTCTCCAGGGCCGCTCCCGGGCCCGGGCCGCTTCCCAGCAAGCCGGCCAGCCCCCCGAGGACCAGGGTGCGGGCGCTCTGCAGGAATGCGCTCGGGCTGGTCAGCGCGAACCGCAGTGCCACCAAGACCAGGAATGCGATCCCGACCTTCCACGAATTGGCCAGGTCGCTTACCGCCGAGGACCAACTCACCGACTGCACCTCCATCATCTCAAGGCCCGAGCGTGCCGCGCGGCACGCTCGGGTGTCAGCGCAGTTCCCTCACGCGGGCGGCCTTGCCGATCTTCTTGCGCAGATAGAAGAGCTTGGCGCGCCGCACCTTGCCCCGCCGCACTACGTCAATCTTCTCAATCTTGGGCGAGTGGAGCATGAACGTGCGCTCCACGCCGACCGTGTGCGAAATCTTGCGCACCGTGAAGCTCTCACGGATGCTGTCGTGCTTGCGGTCAATACAGATGCCCTCGAAGACCTGGATGCGCTCTTTGCCGCCCTCCACCACCTTCACATGCACCCGCACCGTGTCGCCCGCCCGGAACAGGGGCCGATCCGGCTTCACCTGCTCCTGCTCAATTGCCTGGACCACGCTATTCGCCAAGGTCCTCTCCTCCTTCCCGCCGGCTTTCATCCCGGCGCAACTCCGCCAGGATCGCTTCATCCTCCGCCGTCAACGCCGCTTGCGCCAGCAGCTCCGGTCGTCGCTGCCAGGTGCGCGCCAGGCTCTGACGGCGCCGCCACCGGCGCACCTGCTCGTGGTGCCCGGAGAGCAGCACGTCCGGAACCTTCAGGCCCCGGAACTCCCGCGGGCGGGTGTACTGAGGATACTCCAGCAGCCCCCCGGAGAAGGACTCCTCGGCCGCCGATTCCTCCCCGCCGAGTACCCCCGGCACCAACCGCGCCACCGCATCCGTCACTACCAGCGCGGGCAGCTCCCCGCCGGTGAGCACGTAGTCACCGATGGAGACCTCCCGCGTCACGATCAACTCCCGCACGCGCTCGTCCACGCCCTCGTAGTGGCCGCACACCAGGATCAGGTGCGACATGCCGGAGAGCTCCCGCGCCGTCGCCTGCGTGAACGGCTCGCCGGCGGGCGTGAGCAGGATCACCTCGCGGCCCGCCGCCCGATCCTCGGGAGGGGGCCCGCCCGCGCCAGCGCACGCCGCTTCCGCCGCCGCGACAATCGGCTCCGGCCTCATCACCATCCCCGGGCCGCCCCCGTAGGGGTAGTCATCCGTGCTCTTGTGCCGGTCGGCCGCGAAATCGCGGATGTTCAGCACTTCGATCTCGACCAGGCCCCGGTCGCGCGCGCGCTTCAGGATGCTCTCCGCCAGCGGCGGGCCGACCATCTCCGGGAAGACGGTCAGGATCGAAATCCGCAGGGGCGCCGACACGGGCTCCCGCGTCTTCGCCTCCCCTTCTACCGGACACGCCGCGGCCAAGGGCGGTTCACTCCTCGAACACCTCCTCCGGGGGCCGCACGACGATGCGCCCGCCCGGAACGTCGATCTCCAGCACGTACTCGCGGATGGCCGGGTACAGGTACGCGCCGACCACGTACACATCGTTGGCCGGCAACTGCAGCACGTCCTCCACCTTGCCGAGCTGCCGGCCATCCGGAGTCACCACATCGAGCCCGATGAGGTCATCCACGAAGTACTCGCCGGGGGGAAGCTCGCGGCGCTGCGCGCGCGGGATCGCCAGCAGCGCCCCGCGCAGCAGCCGCGCTCGCGGCACGGTGTCCACCTCCGTCAGCGACAGGATAATCTCCCGGCCGTGCCGCCGTGCGCGCGCCACGTGCCCGATCCACTCGCGCTCATCATGGCGGACGCACACCTCGCTCAGGCCGCGGAACCGCTCGATGCTATCCGGCTCCGGGCGGACTTTCACCTCGCCGCGCGTGCCGTAAGCCCCCGTCACCTCGCCGATGACGACGTCGCACTCGCCGGGGTTCACGCAACCACCAGCTCGGGCTCGGGCTGCCGCTCCCGGAACTCCACCACGACGTCATCCTTGAGGATCAACTCGGCCCCGCCCATCTTCTCCTGGAAGTTGTCGCCGACTTGCAGATCGACGTAGCCCTCCAGCGTGCCGCGAGTGTGCTCATCGCCCACGTTGAGGGCGCGCATCTCCTCAAGCTGCCCTTCCAGGTGCTCCCTCAACTCCTGGTGCCGCTGCTTCTCCGCCTCGATGCGGCGCCGGAACTCGGCGGCCTGGCTCAGGTCCTGCCGCTGCAAGTCCGCCAGGTAGATGCGCGAGCGGAAGTCTATCTGGCTCCGCGCCGCTTCCACCTGCCCGATCGCGTCTTCCAGCGCCTTGATCTGCTCTTCCTGATACTTCTCCGTCACGACGACCTTCAGGGTCACCGTCCTCCGCAGTTGCATGCGATTCTCCCAAACAACCAATAGGTGCGCGTACCCCGGCCCCGACGCGCGTCGGGGCCCGAACCGCAGCCCTCCGCTGCGCACCGGCGGCCCGCGTTCAGTCGGTCACGACCTCTACGGAAGCGCGGCCATAGTGCTTCGAGGCCGCGGCCTTCGTCAGTGTCCGCAGCGAGTTCGCCACTTTGCCGCCCTTGCCGATGACCTTCCCGACGTCCGCCGGATCCACGTGCACCTCATAGATGGTGCCCTGGCGATCGCCCACTTCCTCAACGACCACGGCGTCCGGGTGAGCCACCAATTCCTTGACCAGGTATTCCACCAGGTCCCTCATCAGACCCCCTGGAGATTTCAGATTTCAGATTTGCGATTGCCGGCAGACGGCCCATGCCAACGAGGTCGTGGATCGGCAGATCGAAAACCGCAAATCTGAAATCTGAAATCCGAAAGCGTTACTTCTTTGCTTCTGCCAGGCGGGCGAGGATGCCCTTTTGGCGAAGGAGCGAGCGTACCGTATCGGTGGGCTGGGCGCCCTGGCGCAGCCACTCGACCGCCCGGTCTTCCTTCACTTCCACGGTCGCCGGATCGGTGCGTGGGTTGTAGTGGCCAATCGTCTCGATAAAGGCCCCGTCGCGCGGAGCGCGCGAATCCGCAACAACCAGTCGGTACACGGGTTGGTGCCGGCTGCCCATGCGCCGGAGCCTGATCTTCACTGCCAAGAGTCGGTTCCTCCCTCACTTCAGAACGGGAATGAAGTCAACCGCGGTTGGCGCCGCTTGCCGCTCTCCATCTCGGTGAACTGGCGCAGCACCTTCTTCATCTGCTCGAACTGGTTCAGCATCTGGTTGACATCCTGGACGGACGTGCCGCTGCCGCGCGCGATCCGGCGGCGCCGGCTGCCGTTGATGACGCCCGGACGCCTTCGCTCCTCAACGGTCATGGAGTGGATGATCGCCTCGACCTTCTTCAGCCGCCCCTCATCCACATCCACCTGGCGGCGGCCCATCAGGTTCGCCATCCCCGGGATCATGCCGAGGATCTGGTCGAGCGGCCCCATGCGCTTGACGGCGGCGAGCTGCTCCAGGTAGTCCTCCAGGTTGAAGTCTTTCGCCCGCAGCCGCTCCTCGAGCTCGCGCTCCTGCTCCTTGCTCAACGCTTCCGTGGCGCGCTCGATGAAGGTGAGCATGTCGCCCATGCCCAGGATGCGGTTGGCCATGCGCTCCGGGTGGAACGCCTCCAGGGCATCCATCTTCTCGCCCACGCCCACGAACTTGATCGGGTGGCCGGTGACGGCGCGGATCGAGATGGCGGCGCCGCCCCGGGTATCGCTGTCCAGCTTGCTCAACACGAAGCCGCTCACCGGCAGCGCGGCCGAG
>JACQGM010000365.1 GCA_016199585.1 Armatimonadota bacterium | reverse complement strand
GGGGACCGCGTGTCCGCCCGGCACCACGAGTGCGCCACACCCTTGACCACCAAAGCATCAGCCAGTTGGCGGATGCTCTTGCTCGTCCAACGCAACGGCGACATCGGATCGCCCCGCGTGTCAGGATCGACCATCGCTTCCAGATCGGCACGAAGGCTCCGGTCTGCCTCCACAGACCGTTTCCGCCCCCCGCCGGACCTCCGCACTCGGCCCTCAGACGCTGGCTCTCCATCCAGTTCCCGAAGCCCAGTGCCAAGCGTGCGTCGTGATACCCCGGCGATGCGCGCGACGGTAGACACCCCGCCGCGCCCCAAGGCGCGCGCTTCCGCCGCCAGAACGATGCGCCGCTGTCTCTCGTCCAGGTATGGCAAGATGGCCTGCAGCTTACTCGCCAAGACACTTTCGTCCATCGTGGCACCGTGCCACTGTTTGACACCGCGCCCACAGATACCTGCCTCGGCGGACCGGGCGCTCGGATGGTGGCCGCCTGGGAAAGGGCGCGATTGATCATCTTATTCCCGGGCAGGCCCTAAGTTCGGGATCGCGAGGGGGTCCCCCTCCTACTTCATGAATAGTTCAGGCTAACGCCAGCGCAGCACGAACCACCGGTTGTCCTGCGGTGTCGGCTGCCAGGGGTACTTCCTCGGCACCTGGCGCTTCACGTGGCCGTCGCAGAAGAGGTAGTTGTTCTGGCCCAGGTGCCAGGCCGCGTGCGGGCGCCAGCCGTTGTTCCAGAGGCGGTTGGGATACACGTCGTAGCCTTTGACGGAATCCCAGTACCCCGTGCGCCCCACGTAGCCGTAGCCGGGATAGACCTTGACGATGTTCGGGATCCCCTCGAAGAGAAGGATCGTCTCGGCGGGCGCCGGGAGCATCGCCATCGGCAGGCCGTCGCGGACGTAGTTGGCCGCCGGCCAGGGGAGCACGTCCGGCGGGTTCCGCAGCGCCGAGTTCATCCCGTAGGTGCGCGGCGCGAACTGCGACTCCCACCCCATCCCCCAGCTCGGGCAGACCCAGATGCTCTGCAGCCCGGCACCGGCGTTCCTCAGGTAGGGCTCCAGGCCGCCGTTCCCGCTCTGGTGCCAGTAGTTGAGATCGCCCACCAGCCCGCCCGGCGAGGGCCAGACGTCGTCGTAGTCGGCGGCGTACATCTGGAACGCCTGCCCGAACTGGCGCAGGTGCGCCTGGCAGCGGGCCGCGCGAGCATTCTCGCGCGCGGTGCGCAGCGTCGGCAAGAGCAGGGCGACAAGAATGGCGATCACCGCGATGACGACGAGCAACTCGATGAGAGTGAATGCCGCTGAGTGGCGTCGCATGTTGGCCTCCGCCCGGTAGCACGGCCTCCTGGAAACCCGACGGCAGTATAGCACGGGGGTGGAGGGCGCGTCAAGAGGCGCTTGCCGCTCCCGCTGCAAAGATGCTATAATGCCCCCGATGAGGCTGATCGATCGCTACGTGCTGCGCGAGTTGATGGTTCCCTTCGGCATCGGGATCGCGATCGGTGTCTTGCTCCTCATCGGCACGCTCCTCTTCAACTTCGCGGATCTGATCATCAACAAGGGCATCTCGGTGGTGCTCGTGCTGAAGCTGCTCCTCCTCAAGGTGCCGGCGTTCGCCGTCATCGCGTTTCCGATGGCGATGGCGTTCGCGGCCTCACTGGCGATCAACCGCTTGGCGCGCGACAGCGAGGTCACGCCGATGCGCATGTCGGGCGTGCCCTTCCGCCGGATCGTCCGCGCCGTCTTCGCTGCCGGGCTCGCGGCCAGCATCCTCTCCTATGTGATGGCCGAGGAGGTGGCGCCCCGCGCCAACGAGCGCGCCAACCAGATCATCCGCCAGATGTGGATGCAGTCGGTGGTGCCCACCGCGCAGCCGAACGTCTTCCTGAAGTCGGATGATTACACCTTCTACATCGGCTGGCTGAACAAGGTGGGCAGCGACCGCTACCTGCTGCGCAACGTCCTCGTCTACGACACGCGGCGGGAGGGCTTCCCGGCGTGGTACACCGCCCGCGAGGCGACCACCACCCGCCGCTTCTGGGTGCTGCGCGACGTGGTGCGCCGCGACATCGGGAAGGATGGGATGAGCGTCCATGAAACTCGCCTCCCGGAGTTGAGCATTGACCTGGAGAAGGACGTTGACTTCATCGGCGGGGCGAAGACGCCGGAGGAGATGACCGCCGACGAGCTGATGGCGCAGATCCGCACGATGAAGGCGTCGGGGGCGGGCAACATGGCGCGCGCCTACGAGGTGGACCGGCAGTTCCGCTTCTCGCTCCCGCTCGCGTGCCTGGTCTTCGGTCTCATCGGGGCGCCGGTGAGCTTCCGATTCTCGCGCGGCGGCACGCTGGTGGGCGTGCTGGTGAGCATCATCATCTGCTTCCTGTACTGGAATGTGTTCATCCTGAGCAAGCTGCTCGGCACGAACGGCGTGGTGCCCCCGCTGGTGGCCGCGTGGGTGCAGAACGCCCTGTTCGGCGCGGTAGCGGCGGTTCTCATTCGGCGCAGCGGTTGAGGGCCATCGGGGATTTCAGATTTCAGATTGCAGATTTCAGATTGCGTGTTGCGGACGAGGGCGAAGACGCCGGCCGTGGGCCGCGAGCCTTGCTTCCGCGGAGGAGTGGACATAGGGACGAGGTGCCGTAGGAGGCCCAGAGGATCATAGGGAAGTGCCCAGGAGCTTTCACCACGCACCCGTTACCGTCCTCCTGGCGATCGCCCTGGCGATCGCCGGAGTCGTGCTGCCGGCGGCGGCGGCGCCGGAAGAGGAAGAGGTGCCGCTGCGGATCGTCAGTGCCGAGTCTCTCGAGGTGGACGAACAGACCGACCGGCTGACGGCGCGCGGCAACGTGGTGGTGGAGTACCGCGACTACCGGATCAGCGCCGACGTGCTGGAAGCCGACCTGGAGGAGCAGGAGGCCACCTTCCGCGGGCGGGTGACGCTGGTGACCCCGGAGCGAACCATCGAGGGGTCGCTGCTGTCTCTCAACCTGCGCACGGAAGCCTACGCGCTCGAAGGGGCGCGGGTGCTGATCCCCCCGGAGGACTTGCAGGTCGGCGCCCGGGAGCCGCTCTACGCCACCGCGGCGCGCATCCGCGGCTATCCGCCCGGGCGCATCCGGGTGGAGCGCGGCGGCCTCACGACCTGCAACCTGCCCAACCCCCACTACCTCTTCGACGCGCGCGACGTGGACATCACCACCGGGCAGCGCCTCCGCGCCCGCAAGGTTTCCTTCTACGCGCTCGGACACAAGCTCCTCACCTTCCCGGGGATCAGCATCCCCCTGCGCACGGTTGACGAGCAGAGCAGCCGGTTCGTGCCCACCGTCGGCCAGAGTCTGGATGAGGGCTACTACCTCAAGAGCGCCTACTTCTACGTGCTTGGCGCCCTGGTGGGCAGCCTGCGCGTGGACCTGATGTCGAAGAAGGGCCTCGGCCTCGGCCTCGACCAGCCCTACAACTTCCCGCGCTACAACGGCACCCTCCACTTCTACCGCGTCTCCGACCGCCGGACCGGGAACCAGGATCTGAACGCGCGCGTGGACCACCAGCACCGCATCGGCCAGTTCAACGTCGCCCTCGGCAGCAACTACCGCCTCAACTCCCTCGCCTATGCCGCCGCCGGCAGCTCGACGCTCTTCAACGACTTCCGCCTCAGCCGCAGCGGCGCCGGGGGCGCCTTCACCGACCTCGGCCTCCGGCGCAGCGAGTTCCGCAGCGCCGGCAACTCCTCCGGCGACTGGAGCGGCAACTTCCGGCACGGGCAGTCCCTCCTCGGCTTCCGCAGCAACCTGAACGTGGCCTTCGTGCAGCGTTTCGGGCTGACAGACACGCGCCAGATCACCTCCCACGTGGATATGGCCCGCAACCTGGGCCCCATTGACACGCGGCTGGTGCTGGACCGCATTGACGTCAGCGGCGGCACCCCCGGCTACTTCCCCGGCACCGAGCGCTTCCCGGAGCTGACCCTCAGCACTGACATCGGCCGCCTGGTAGGCGCCACGCCGCTGACGCGCTTCTTCCCGGCGAACGCGCAGGTCAGCGTTGGCAACCTCCGGCAGCCCGGGTTCTCCATTGCGACCGGGCGCAGCGAGCCGCTGCGCCGCGTGCGCACGGCGCTCCGCCTCTCGGGCGGGCCGCAGTACTCAACGGCGGGGGGCGGCGGCCTGAGCCTTTCCGCGCCGATGGACTTCTCGCAGATGGTCTACCGAGAGGATGAGGCGCAATGGGCGTTCGCGCTCCGCCCCTCGGCCAACTACCGGATGGGCAGCGCCTCACAGGTGTCGCTGAACTACTCCTACCAGACGCAGAACGGCTTCTCGCCCTTTCAATCCGATGCCTTCGGCGACGACAACCGCATCTCGCTCGGCATGACGGTGGGGAGCGGGATCCGCGGCGGCTACGCCGGCGCCTACCCGGGCTATGGCACCGGCGCCTACGGGAGCGTCGGTCCCCTCGCCGGGTACGGGGGCTTCCCGGGGAGCGTCCCCGGGGTGGGCGTCCTCGACCCGGAGCAGGCGGGGCGCGCCAGCGTCTCGCTCAACACCGGCTACGACTTCCGCCAGGACTTCGGCTACGACCTGACGATCAGCGGCCAGTACCAGCCGACGGCCCACCACCTGATCTCCTTGCGCACGGCCTACGATTGGCTCGGAAAGGCCGGCCCTTTCGCCGGCGCCACGCGCCGCAGCCGCCTGCGGAACGTCACCGGCCGCTTCGTCACGACGTACGGGTCGAACTTCGATCTGACCGCCAACGCCCTGTGGGACACCAACCTCAACCGTCTCGGCACGATCCGCACCGCCCTCAATGCCCGTGTCGGTCCGTTCTGGCAGGTGCAGTCGCTCTATGGCAAAGCGGTGACGGGGTTCGGCCCGAGCCGGCCATACACGCAGGTGATGCTCACGCGCGACCTCCACTGCTGGGACGCCAGCCTGATCTTCCGGGAGGACAACACGACCGGCACGCGCGTGCGCGACGTGCGCCTTGTCCTCTCGATCAAGGCGTTCCCGGTGAACAAGGAGTTCGGCATCACCAGCAGCGGGCAGTACCTGACGACCGACATCGGGTCCGTCTACTGATATTGCAGCCGCACATTAAGGGAGCTCCTCTCGGGGAAAGAGGTGTGCAACCTCGCGGCTCGAGAGGGGGCTGGCCAAGAACTTCGCGGTGTCTGAGACGCGGACTGACCGGCACGGGCACTTCCGCATCCCGGCGGAGCTGCCCCGGGGGCTTACATCGTTGGTGCGGCCGCGGCGGGAGCAGGACTCGTGGAGAGCTTCAGCCCAGCCGACCCGGGTCGGGCACAGCACCACCAGGTCACGCTGAAGCGCGAGCCCGCCCAAAGCAGCGAAGCCAACGTGGTACTGAAGCTGGAGTAACAAGGACCATCGGGCTGGTTCACCGTACCAGCACCCTCCGCAAGAACCGCCCCGTGCGTGACTCCGCACACTGCGCCACGTCTCGGGCGGGACCCGGGCCACCACGCGCCCGTCCTTCTCGCCGCCCTCGCGTTCAGCTCACGCCGGCAGGCTCGTGGCGGGGCGCCATCAGCTTCTCGCCGGGGACGGCCAGGGAAGCGTAGGTGCGCCCCTGATTGTCCGAGAACTCCGCCTCAAAGACGCCCGGCGCCAGCGCCTCTACGATGGTGCCGACCTGTCCGCGCCGCAGTCCGCGTCCGGGGATGTCCTCGGTCAGGGCAACGACGTCCAGCAGATGCAGAAGCGTCTTGTACCCTTGCGGGTGGGGGAGCCACGGCGCGTGGCTCCCCCGCTTCGGTTCGGCTGCTGTTACTCCACGACGATCTTCTTGCCCTTGCGCACTTCCTCGGCCTTGGGCAGCGTGATGCAGAGCACGCCGTGCTCGAACTTCGCCTTCACCTGGTCGGACTTCACCGACGTGGGCAGCGGGATGCTGCGCACGAAGCGCCCGTAGTGGCGCTCGGAGCGATAGAGGCCCTCTTCCTTCTTCTCCTCCTCGCGCTTCATCTCGCCGCGGATGGTGAGCGTGCTATCCTCGACCGAGATGTCCACGTCTTCCTTCTTGATGCCCGGAAGCTCGGCCTCGACCACCAGGTCGCCGTTGCGATCGTACATGTCAATGGATGGCACCCACCCGGTAGCCATGAAGGTCTCAGGCAACTCCATCCGCCGCTCCATGGGCGCGAAGAAGCGGTCGAACAACCGGTCCATCTCTTCCCGCATCCGCGTCATCTCACCCATCGGGGACCAGCGTGTCAACGCCATTCTCGTGTCCTCCTTGACCATGACGAGACGCGCGAAGGGCAGGCGCTCCCGCGCTGGGGCGGGCCGGGGTGCGCGCCGGGTCCGCGTCGGGCTGACTCTCCCGGCTGCCGCCAGGGAACGCTCCCATTCGCCGTCCGCGGATCGGATTTCCCGGATGCTACGACAGATAAACGCGACGTCCTTCCCGCGCCGACTGGTAGGCGGCGTAGGTCACTTCCACCACGTCGGCGGCAAGTTGAGGGCCGGAAAGGGGCTCACGCCCGGTGAGTACGCACTCGACGAAGTCCTGCGCCTCCTGGGGGTAGCCCTGGAACCAGTCCTCGTTGATGCTGGGGAAGCTCCAGCCCGCCTTGGTGTCCAACTTCTCGGCGATGTACTCGTCGCCGAACACCTCGGGGGCGGGAGCGTAGGCGATGCAGGTGGTGTTCGGGTTCAGGTTGCAGTCCACGCGCCCGTTGGAGAGGTACAGCTCCATGCGGTTGCGTATGCCGCCGAGGACGATGTCCGACGCCGCGATGGTGGCCCGCGCGCCGTCCTCGAAGCTGAGGATGAGCGTGGACCAGTCCTCCACATCCTTCCAGGCGGAGGCCACCCACTTCCTCGGCTCGCGGGTGAAGCTCTCCATGCGGGTGACGTTGGCCACTTCGCAGGTGACGGCGGCGACGCGGATCGGCTTGCCGGCGCGGCGCTCTCCCTCGCGGCGCTTCAGGTAGAGGGCCGCGCCGAGCGGGTGCGAGCCGAGGCGGAGGAGCGAGCCCCCGCCCGAGGTGCGCCACTCGGGCGCGTATTGCGAGTGCGAGCCGCTGTGCGCCTCTTCGGCGCGGATGTCGAAGAGGGTGCCGCCCGCGGCGTCCACCAGGCGGATCGCCTTCTGGATCGCCGGGGCGTAGATCCAGTTCTCGGCGTACATCAGGCGCACGCCGGCCTCCGCCACGGCGTCGAGGATGCGCTGCACCGATGCGCGCGCGCCCGCGCGCATCGCGGCGGGGTCGCCCGGGTCGCCGAAGTAGGCGGTCAGCGGCTTCTCGCAGATCACGTGCTTGCCGGCGCGCGCCGCGGCGATGATGATCTCCTCGTGCGCGAAGTTCGGCGCGCAGATGTCCACCACGTGAACGTCCGGCCGCGCCAGCAGCTCCTCGACGCGGGTGGCGCCGAACCCGAAGCCGTAGCGGCGCGCGAACGCCTCCACCTTCTCCGGCGTGCGCGAGACGACCCCGACGAGCTTGACCGGCACGCCGACGATGCTGTGATAGGCGCCCGCGTGCTGCGTCGCCGAGAATCCCGCCCCCACAAGGCCGATACCGATTGGTTCCATGTCGCTCTCCCTGGAGGCATGGAAATATGGAAATCATAGAAGTATGGACGATATGGAAATACGGGATTGTGGAAGCAGGCTTCGGGGCGAGCCTCCGCAGCAGTGGCGCCGGCTGGTTCCTCCTTGCCAGGCAACACGGCGCCTCCCCCTATTTCCATGTTTCTATGTTTCCATATTTCTATAACTCCCCTCCCCCATCGCTGCCGATGCTCTTGACGGCGCGCGCCAGCCAGCCGCGGCGCACGATGACCACCGCATCTCGCATTACGCACGGCCCCGCCGCCTTCCTGCTCCTACGCCATGTGTGCGCAAAGGATGCGCACGCCGATGCCAAGGAGCACCAGCCCCCCGACGACTTCCATGCGCCGGCCGAGCGCCGCGCCGAACCGGGCGCCGAGGAAGAGACCGATCAGGGTGCAGGCCGCCGCCACCACGCCGATGAGCAGGGCGGGATACCAGATGCGCACGCGCAGCATCGCCAGCGAGAGGCCGACCGCCAGAGCGTCAATGCTGGTCGCCACCGAGAGCATCACCAGGCGGCTGCCGCGCGTCGGGTCCTTCACCAGTGGCCCCTTCTCCTGGTCGCCGAGCCCGGAGCGGATCATATTGATGCCGACATAGACGAGGAGGGCGAAGGCCACCCAGTGATCAACGGCCCGTATCTGGCGCTCGATGCTCATCCCGGCCGCCCAGCCGAGGATCGGCATCACCGCCTGGAAGAGACCGAAGTGGAAGGAAAGGCGGAACACCGGCCGGAAGCGGAGGTGCTTGAGGGCGAAACCGACGCCCAAAGCCACTGCTGAGGCATCCATCGCCAGGCCCAGGGCGATCAGGAACAGAGTTGGAAGATCCACGCGGACGTCAAAGATTCCTTTCGGGTATCCTACCCGATGAGTCTTCGGCGGGCTGGGGCCGGGATCCTGGCAGAGTAGCGGGGCATCGGCGATGCCCCGCTACTCCGAAGCCCTCAGTCGCGCGTGCGGATGCGGTAGCGCACCTGGACGGAGGCCTGAATGACGTTCTCTCCCGGCGAGATCGGCGTCTGGATCCGCTCGGCGGCCGCGACGCCAAAAGGCCGCGGGATGCCGACCGGCGGGCTCGATTCGACGATGCTCTCAACCCCGGTGATCTCGATCCGCGCGGCGTTCGCGATGATGTCGGCCTTGCGCCGGGCATCACTGACGGCCTCGCGGAGCGCCTCCTGGCGGGCCTCGATCTCCCGGGCGCTGACGAAGTCGAGCCCATACACGGTGTTGGCGCCCGCCTCGGTGGCGGCGTCAAGGACGGTGCCGACGCGGGTGACGTCCTCCAGGCGCACCGTCACCACGTTGGTGACCACATAGACCGCCCGGGTACGCCGAGGATTCTCCGGCTCCGGCTCCAATTGGCGCGAGACGTTGAACGTTGCCGTTTGGATGTTGCGCTCCGGCACGTCTGCCTTGCGGATGGCGGCCACCACCTGCGTCATCAGGCGGTTGTTCTCCTGAATCGCTTCCGCGGCTCGTGGCGCGCGCGTCTCCACGCCGAGGCGCACGACCGCCTCATTCGGCACCACGCGCACCTCGCCGGTGCCGCTCACCGTCAGGATGTTCCGGTTCGGATCGTAGAGATCCGCCGCCTGGGCCCCCGCGCTCCCGCGACTCACCAGAACCAGCGCCCCGACCAGCGCCAGCATCGCTCCCCTGCTCCTGCTCAGCACAGCACTTCCCTCCTTCACGCACGGACGCGGTGTCTCTCCTCTCAGTGTACCCGTTCCGTCAGGGCGCCAACCGTCCGTGCCCGGGGCGGCGCAAGCGCACCTACCCTCCGCCCCCCGACCGGGCAACCGCCGCGACCTTGCGCATGACACGCAGGAAGTTGCCGCCCCAGAACTTCAGGATCGTCTCCTCTGAGAAGCCACGATCCAGCATGAGCTGAGTGACCTGCGGCATCTCCACATAGGAGCGGATGACCGGCACCTCCGACATGCCGTCGTAGTCGGCGCCGAAACCGACGTGGTCGTCGCCGATCCGCTCGCAGATGTACTCGATGTGATCCACGAAGCGCCGCATGTTCTGCTTGCCGGGGTCGTCATCCACGAACTGGGGCACCGTCGCCAGGCCGATGACGCCGCCGTTCGCCGCCAGCGCCTTGAGTTGGTCGTCGGTCAGGTTGCGCCAGTGGTGCGCGAGGGTGAAGACGTTGCCGTGTGAGAACTCGACCGGAGCGGCGGAGAGATCGATCGCCTCGTACCACGCCGCGTCCTGGCAGTGGGCCAGGTCCACCACGATGCCCAGCCGGTTCATCTCGCGCACGGCGGCACGCCCGAATTCCGTCAGGCCGCCGAACTCCTTGCGGGCGCGCTCGCGGTCGGCGAGGGTGCAGGCGCTGAAGGGGCTCTGCGTAACCTGGAGGTCGTACTCGCCCCCGCCCTCTCCGTGCGTGACGCCGGCGACGCGCGCGCCCAGCCGGTGCTGCACGTGCAGCAAGCGAAGGCTGTTGTGCAGCAGTTGGCACGCCTCGAGCTGCCCGATCAGCCCGATCTTCCCTTCCTGCTTGGCGCGCAGGATGTCATCCGGCGTCTTCACCAGCAGGAAGTCGTCCGGGTAGCCGTCGGTGTGCTCATACATCCCCGCCCAGAGTTCCAGGCCCTGAACCAGGTTGCGATCGCCGACCATCGAGTTCATCGCCGTGAGCCCGCCCGCCCGCATGCGCCGCAGGTCCACGTGCTTGTCCGGCCAATCGCGCGTCAAGTCCAGCGATACCTTCCCGGACCAGTGCTCGATGAGTGAGTCGTTATGGCCGTCAATGAGGATCGCCCGTCGGTGCAGCGCCTCCGCGCGCGCCGACACGTCCACCGGCTTCGGCGCCTGCGCCCCTGCGACTCCGGCATCCGCCGACCCGTTTCCCATGTTCAGACCTCCCCGTCCCGGCCCCTCCGCGCACGGGAATGGAGACCGGGGCATTCGTGGCTTCCGCGCGCGTGCTTCTGTGTTCCCCGGCGCGCGGACTGGTTCCTGTGCCGGCTCGCCTGCCGGAGCGCGACGACAGCGCGCGCACCGGGGGGCGGACCACCCGGCGGAGGCGGCCGCCGCCCTTGCTCCCGGCCCCGCTGAGCGCAACCCGCAGGGGGTTCCCGCCTCGGGATCTACGAGGCCCCGATCTCCGCGATGGTGCGCCGGATGTTGGCGACGCCCTTGACGACGCTTCCCTTGATGTCGGCCGGGTCGGCGATCTCGAGGGAGAGGGTCCCGTCGTAGCCGGCATCCTTGAGGATGCGGAAGACCTCCGGCCAGCGGGCTTCCCCCTCACCGCCGACCGCGCGCTTGCAGTAGCCGCCGCAGGGGGCCTCGAACCATCCCTCGCCCGGCATCGGCTCGCTGCTGAAGATCAGATCCTTCGCGTGAACGTGTACCACCTTCGGGGCGAGCGCGCGCGTGGCCGCGACGTGATCCTCGCCGAAGACCAGGCGGAAGTTGGTGAAGTCCAGGTTCACGCCGAAGTTGGGGCGGTCCACCAGCGCCACGATGCGGGCGATCTGGGCGCTGCGGCCGAGGAGCGTGCCGTGGTTCTCCACGCCGACGGTGATCCCCTTCGCGGCGGCGGCGGCGGCGATCTCTTG
>JACQGM010000359.1 GCA_016199585.1 Armatimonadota bacterium | reverse complement strand
GAGAACCACTTCACCATCTACAAGAAGGGATACCTCGCGCTCGACAGCGGGGCACGTGGCTTCAGCGTCAGCCGCAAGATGGGCCACGCGCTGGACCCCGAGCACGTCGGGATCGACCATGAGGTCAACTACTACTACGACACGGTCGCCCACAACGGCGTGCTCATCTACATGGAGGGAGAGAAGCTCCCGGGGTTCTGGGGTCAGGAGTCGGACTGCAACACCGGCGGCATGAACAGGAACTTCGGCGCACAGGTGAAGGCCTTCGAGACGAACGACCGCTACACTTACATCGCCAGCGACGCCACCGGCTGTTACAACGAGGCCAAGGCGCGGGAAGTAGTGCGCCAGTTCCTCTTCGTCTACCCCGATTACTTCGTGGTGTTCGACCGCGTGGCCTCCCAGACCCCCGACCAGAAGAAGACCTGGCTGCTGCACACGCAATACGAGCCGGAGGTGCAGGGCGACATCTTCTCGGCAGAGCAGGGCGGCGGAAGGATCTTTGTGCGCACGCTCTTGCCGCAGGCGGCTCGCTTCGAGAAGGTGGGCGGGCCGGGCAAGGAGTTCTGGGCAGGCGGGAGGAACTGGCCGGTCCGTGAGGACTGGCAGCACCTGACCCCGGACCAGCACCTCTTCGGGTGTTGGCGGATGGAGGTCTCCTCGACGCAGGCGCGGCGGAGGGATTTGTTCCTCCATCTCATTCAGGTGGGCGACCGTCAAGAGTTGAGGGAGATGGTGCCCTCACGGCGGGTTGACGAGGGCCAGGAGGTGGGGGCAGAGTTCCAGGCCGGGAACGCCCTCGTGCGCGTCCTCTTCAACCGGGATGGTGACGTCGGCGGGCACATCCGCATCACCGAGGGCGGCGGAGTCGTTGCGGACCGGGCGCTCACACAGGAGGTCACGCCGCAGACCGGCCTCGCGCTCGCGCCGTAGGCACGGAGGATCCAACGATGGATGGTGGAGTCAAGGTGGTCCTGGCACTGTTGAGCATGGGCGCCTTGGGCGGCGCGTTCCCGGCGACGGGCGACCCGGACGTGGCGGGCATGGCGCAGAAGCTCGGCTCGCCGGACCTGGATCCCGGCGCCCGACTTCTCGCGGCCGCGGACCTCTCCCAGGCCGGCAGCGCGGCCGCCGTGCCGCTGATCGGTGCGCTGCGGAACGGCGACGCCTTCGTCCGGCGGCACGCCGCCCGGGCGTTGGGGGAGATCAGGGAGAGCCCGGCCGCCGGCCCACTGGGAGAGCTGCTGCGAGACCGCGAGTCCCCGGTGCGTCTGGCGGCCGCGGACGCGCTGTCCAGGATCGGGATACCGGCGCTCCCGGCGCTCGCCGCCGCGCTGCTGGACCCGGATCCGGGCGCCCGGGCCTGCGCGGCGGGGGCTCTCGGCGCCATCGGAGACCCCCGAGCGACGGAGGGGCTCGTTGCCGCCCTGAAGGACCCGGAGCCCGATGTTCGGCGTGAGGTGATCCACGCTCTCGGCCGCATCCGCGATCCTCGCGCGGCCCGGCCCCTGGCGGATGCCCTGCACGATGGCGAGTGGCGCGTTCGGCGGTACGCAGCCTGGGCGCTGCAGCAGATCGGCGAGCCGGGGGAGAGCGCGCTCATCGCCGCCCTGGCCGACGCGAACGTGGAAGTTCGCCGGATCGCCGCGAAGTCGCTGGGCGATCTGAAGAGCGAGGGCGCGGTGCCGGCGCTGTCGGGCGCGCTGCAGGACCTGGAGCCCGGCGTGCGCCGGGCGGCGGCCGAAGCCGCGGGGCAGATCGGGGACCCGCGCGCCGCCGCGGCGCTGGCCGCGGCGCTGAGGGACGCGGATCGGCACGTGCGAGGCGCGGCGGTGGATGCGCTCGGCTGGGTTGGCGGGGCGGATGCTGTCGGCGCGATCTGCGGGGCCCTGGGGGATCCGGAGCCGGCGGTGCGGGGCATTGCGGCCAGATCACTCGGGATGCTAAGTGACAGGGGTGCCCTGGAGCCCCTCGCCGCGGCTCTTCGCGACCCGGATGCCTCGGTCCGCGGCTCCGCCGCGCAGGCGTTGGGCCGGATCGCGGACCCTCGGGGAGTGGACCTCCTGTTGACGGCGATGAGAGAGGACGCGGACGTCGGGGTGCGGCAGAGCGCCGCGGGCGCCCTGGGCGAGGCCCGGGACAGGCGCGCGATTGAGCCGCTGATCGCCCTTCTCGGCTCCGGGGATGAGGAGCCGGTGCGGAAGGCGGCCAATCAATCGCTGATCCGGATCACGGGGCACGCCGCTTTCGGCTGGACCGGCGGGATGCACCGCCTCTGGAGCGAGTGGTGGGCGGCCGAGGGACAGCGCCCGTCCGGTGAGCGCGACGGGTGAGGAACCCGGCACTGGTGGCCGGCAAGTCTCTGAGAGGGTGGGCTGCTGGCGCACTGAGGCGAAGCCGGGCGCCGCCCGCGCGGGCGACTGATTCCTCTGCCCCTTTGGTCGCGGCCGACTGGCCGCGTCCGCCGTGCCGGGGGGCGTACGGCAATGGCCGTAAGGAATCGCCGCCTTCCGGTATCCTCTCGATCAAATGGATCCCAAGCCTTCAGCACACGACCTGGCCGCGGTGAGTCTCCTGGCGCAGCGGGCCCGCGCGGGCGACCGCGCTGCCTTCGACCGCCTGGCGGCTGAGTACCGCCGCGTCCTCTACGCGCTGGCCCGCCGGAACGCCCCCGACGCCGACCCGGACGGCTTGGTCCAGGAGATTCTCCTCCGTGCCTGGGAGAAGCTGCCGGGCCTGCGAGACCCCTGCGCCTTCCCCGCCTGGCTGACCCGGCTCGCACTCAACCTCTGCCGGCGCCGAGGCACCCAGGCATCGCGGCGGCCACTCTCGCTGGATGAGGAGATGGGCGGCGGGTGGGTCTCCCCGGCGCCGGATCCCCTGGATCTCCTGCTGCGGCGAGAGCGCTCCGCCGAGGTGCGCGACGCCCTGCTGGCCATCCCGGAGGCCAATCGCCGCGCCCTCATTCTCCACCTCTGGGGGCAGTACTCCTACGCCGAGATCGCGGCTCGGGTCGGCGTCCCCATCACCACTGTGGAAGGCCGGATCCATCGCGCCAAGGCGCAGCTCCGCCAACGGCTCGACTTCCTCGATCCCAGGCCCCGGAGCGCGCCGAGTGGGGAGACGCACATGGCGAGGCGAGCGAAGAGTCGGACAACTGAACACCCGGAGCTGGTACCGCAGTTTGGGCATCCCACCGGCATCCAGGACCTGGCGGTGAGCCCGGACGGGAAGCGCCTGGCAACCGTGGCGGTGACCGGCATGGTGATTCTCTGGAACGTGGAGAACGGGCAGCAGGAAGCCCGGATCAGCGTGCTCACATCCGCGAGGACTCCCGTCTTCAGCCCCGACGGGCGCTGGCTGGCCGTTCCCGATGGCTTCCGGCGCACGCTGCTCGTGGACGTGAGGCGCGGGAAGGTGGCGCGGCTGATGGAAGCGCGCGCCTGGTGCGCGGCCTTCAGCCCGGACAGCGCGGTCCTCTACGGGGCATCCTGGCTCCTTGCCCCGGGGGAGGAGGAGGAGTTGCACGCCAGCGTGAACTCTTACGTGGTGACCACCGGGAAGGTTCTCCACCGCGTCGAGGGTCTGCCCGGTTACGGCGTGCTGCTCAGCGCCGATGGGTCGCGGCTGGTGACCGTGACCGGGCCTCCGCTCAAGGACGGGGCTCCCCAGAGCCCTGCCGAGAGACTCCTCCACGTCTGGAGTCTGCCTTCTGCCGAGCGAGTGAGCATCCTCCGCGGCCTGGTGGGCTACCCCCACTCCAATGCGGTCGCCCTCTCCCCTGACAGCAAGATGGTGGCCGCTGCGACCTGCTACGCCGGCCCCTCGCGCGACCTGCTGGTGTGGGAGGCGGACACCGGCCGGCTGCTTCACACCTTTGGCGGCTTCACCGAGGAGAGCCCGGTCTACGCCCTGGCGTTCCATCCGCACGAGCCGTTCCTGGTGTCCGCGGATGAGGCCTGGCGGGTGCGCGACTCGCCACCGCCTACCACTTCGGCGCCGCCGTTTGGGACCTGACGACGGGCGGGCTCGACCGACGCGTGGAGTCGGGTGGGAACACCTCACGCCGGCTGATCCACTTCTCGCCCGATGGTCAGCGCCTGCTGGCCATCGGGGGCCGGGTAACCAACCGTACTGCGACGTGGCACGATATGCTCCACCCGCCGAGCGAGGTGCGCGTCTGGAACACTGAGACCGGAGAGTTGAACCGCCCGTTCCCCGACATGCCGGGGGTCCTGCACGGCCTGGCGGTGAGCCCGGATGGATCGCGCGTGGCCGCAGTCCTCCTGCAGCCGGAGCAGGCCGCCGCCCCCACCGGCAGGATCGGCCCGGGCCACGTCCCACGCTGGGAGGGCACTCTCCTCGTGTGGGATGCCCGCACCTGGCAGGTGGATCGCGAGCTGCCCTTCGATACCTGTCCGCTCGATGGCGACGTGGTGGTCTTCAGCCCCGACGGCAGGCTGCTGGCAGCGGGCGGTGAGTCGCAGACCGACACCGGCTTCCCCGCGGCGGCGGAGATCACCGTGTGGAAGGTGGCGAGCGGGAAGGTGTGGCACCGCTGGGAGAGAGAAGGCACCGGGCTGCAAGCCATCGCCTTCAGTCCCGACGGCGGCCGGGTGGCCGTGGCGCTCGCTGCGGGTGGAACGCGGCAGGCAGAGGTGGTGGAGGTGACCACGTGGGAGGTGGGCAGCGGCGCCGCAGGACCCGACTATCGCTTCACGGGTGCCCTCGGCTGGGCTTCCTGCGTGCACTTCAGTCCGGATGGCAGGGTGCTGGCGGCCGGCGCGTCCGATGGCACTCTCGTTCTCTGGGATGCCGCCACCGCTCGCGTCCTGCGGGGCGTCCGGACGGACCCGGGCGGGCTGAACGGGCTGGCCTTCAGCCCCAACGGAGAGCTTCTCGCCACGGCCGGCGCGGATGGCGCCACCCACCTCTGGCGCCTCGCCGACTTGCTGGCGAAGGGGCGGGTGCGCCCGGCGGCTTCCCTGGTACTGGCATCCGGCGGGCGCTGGCTGACCTACACGCCGGAGGGGTACTATGAGTGCAGCCCGGATGCCGAGGAGATGCTCCGCTGGCGGGTAGGCAGCGACCTCCTTCCCGCCGAGCGCCTGCGGGACCGGTTCCGCCAGCCGCTGCGGGTCGCCGCGGCCCTCCGAGCCGACTCCTGATTCACTGTCCAAAGATCGGGGACCACCCCAAGCGCCCCCTGAACGGGGCTCCAGGGCGGAGGCGTGCGCGCCAGGGGTCGTCCAAGCCCGATTCATCGGGCGTTGTTTCGCAGCCCGGCGATTGATCGCCGGGCGGACAGCGAGCGCCTATGCGCCGCCGATCCCGGTCGTTCACCAACGCTAACATTGATCGCCGGGCGGTCTGCAGGCAAAGGGGCACATCCGGGGCGATGGGAAGCCGTGCCCCCCCCGAACTATCGAGTGTATCTGCGGCCAGTTTCTCAGGAGCCGCAGACGAAGGATCTCCCCCGGACGACCGCCACAGGTCCGGGCCTGTGGCAGTGCCTGCGCACGGGGAGCGGGCGCCAGGAGGACACCCGCTCCCCGCGGAGAACTGAAGTGCAGGAGTGCCTTGAGAGCCTTCCCTCAGCGTTCCCCTGCGTCCGCCGTGGTGAAGGCTCCCCGGATAGACCGCCGCTGCCCGCCCCCGGCGGGGCGGGCGACGACGTGAGGAGAAGCCGATGCCACGCCCCTTGAGCAAGATCGCACCCGGTTGGTGGGATTACACCACTCTTGACCCCGAGATCCTGCGCGATGCCGCCCGGCTCACCCTGGACGACGTGGTGAAGTTGAGCCGTCCCGGTTTCCAGGTGAAGGTCTATGACACTCTCGAGGACTTCTACCTGGCCGAGGCGCTGGAGTACATCAATGCCTGGAAACAGTCCACCGACGACAACCCGGTCGGCATCTGCGGCCCGATCGGCCCGACGGAGCAGCTCCCGCTGGTCGCCCGCCTGGTGAATGACCTCGGCCTGCCGCTGAAGAGCGCCCACTTCTGGGGCATGGATGAGTGGCACATGGATGGCCGCGAGGTGAGCGAGGAACACCCGCTCTCCTTCGCGCGCACCGATAGAGAGATGTGCTTCGCCCGCATCCGCCCGGAGCTGGCGATGCCCGACGCCCACCTCCACTTCCCGAAGGCCGACCCGACCGCCTATGAGAAGTCGTGGGAGGGCGTGCGCTGCGCCGTGATGCAGGGCGGCCAGGGCGAGGTGAAGCACTGGGCCTTCAACGACCCGTTCCGGCGAGAGGGCACCCACAGGGATGCGCCCCCCTCGATAGGGGAGTGGCGCAAGCTCGGCACGCGCGTGGTGGAGCTGCACCCGCTCACCCTCATCCAGAACGCGCGCACCTCCGGCGGCGGGAACATCCCGCTGGTGCCGACGCACGCGATCACCGTCGGCCCGGCGCAGACGTGGAAAGCCGAGAAGGTCTCCATCTGGCATCCCGGCCACCACGACAACCCCTTCGGCATCCGCCTCACCGCGCTGATGATCGGCAAGCGGATCCCCGACAGCGCCGTGCCGATGTCCACCCTCGCCGAGCACCCGAACGTGCAGTTCAACTACTACCGCGGCGGCTTTGGCACGACGGAGGTGGAGATGCACTGAGAGAGTGTACGAGAGTGCCAGAAGGCACAGAGCGGAAAACGCAGAGGCGCTGAGGGTTCAGAGGGCGCTGAGGATCATGGCGAATTCCTGTACAGACCTCAGCGTTCCCCCCCTTCTCTGGTGCCTCTGAGTTGGGTTCTCTCCGCGGTCTCTCCGCTTCTCGTACACGCTCAAAGGGACCTCGGGAAGTGCCGGATGCGGGCAGGCGATCCCGCCGGGGTGATCAGGCTGGAGCCCCGAGCAGGCGAGCCTTCGCCGGAGAAGAGGCCAGGCCCGGGGGCGTCTGCCCATCGGCGTTCCGCGCGTGAGGGCGGCCCGCCCCCTCCCGCCCCGCCCCCGCCTGGATCCGCGGCGCTCCGATGCCGGCACAGCACGATCGCCCTTCGGCCGGCGGCACGTTCGAATCCCAGAGTGCCACAGACGATGGCATCGGAGCGCCCGTGGATCGGGCAGGACGTTTGCCTCCCGCCCGAACGCGAACGCCCAGGCCCTTAAAAAGTCCTCCGGCTCCTCTTCCACCCTGGACAGGCCCCAGTGCGCTGCACCCCCCTTGCTGAGGAAAGCCCGCACGCGCGCAGGCCAACAGACCATCGCGCCGACCGGCACGGGAACGCCGGTGCCGAAGTCAGTCACCTCGCGCACATCGCCGCCGCCGAACACCCGATAGACGATGGCCTGCGTGTTACCGAAGGTCAGGCGGCGCCGCCCCACAACCTCACCCGCAATCGCCAAGGGCGAGTGGGCGAAGGCCCAGGCCATGTCTCCGGCCTGCTCCAGGTCGTTCAACCGCCGGTTGATCTCGGGTCCGCCTCCGTCGGCGGGGTTGCCTTCTGCCGATGTTGGTCCAGCCATCTTCTCACCTCCTGCATGGTGGCCCGCCCCACGCCCTCTTCGTTGCGCAGGTCGGCCATCCATGCGTCCGCTACCTCGGTGCTCGTTTCAAGCCCGAGTGCTGTGAGCAGCTTCGCCGTTCGCGGCGACAGCCGCATGGCTGCAAGGGGAACCTCCTCCACTTGGGGCACATCCAACTTGTACATCGCGTAGCTGAACGGTTCACCCTTGGAATGCACGTGATAGGCGCCCGCGGCCATGCGCCGCGCTGTTGCGCTGGCTGCGCGGAACCACGCGCCACGCCCGCCTTGTAACCAGATGCGGCGGCCCCACTGCCCGATTGGTTCCTTCGCCGTGCAGACAAGGACCTGCGCGCCTTGCAACAGCGCATGATGAAGCGCTTCGTTGCCGCCCCGCTTCATGTGCGCAGTGACGTGTCCAGCCGAAACCTTGACTGACGGATCGCACCCGGCGTAGGCAGCGGCCGCTTTGCTGTTCGGGAACCGCGAAGCGTCGGCCACCTCAGCGAGCCAGACCAGGCTGCCCACCGGTCCGAGCCCTGGAACAGTACGCAGAAGTGCAAGGACCTCGTTTCCTCTCCGCGTTCCAGCGCCACATGGCCAGTCAGTTTCAGCGAGATGCAGCAGCGCCAGCTTCTCCAGTTGGCGTTGTTCTTTTCGACAGGCATCGTGTTCCTCCAGGAAGCCCAAGATGAGCATCCGGGCGATGGGCGGGAGAGGAATCGGGGAGACCCCTTCCCGCGGGAGGACGGGGCGCTCGAAGCACAGGTCCTCGATGATGGGCCGCAGGGCGCTACTGGTGACGGCACCATCCTTCCCGAGGGTGTGCGCCCACCGAAGGAGGATGTTGTTCACTCGATTGGTGGCGGCAGTTGCCTTGCGCCCAAGGTTCCGTCGCTGCGCCAAGAGCAGGCGCAGCTCCTGCACATGAGAGGGCGCAATGTAGCTCCGTGGCCACATGCGCGAAAGGGTGTGCGTAGCCAGCATCCTGGCATCGAGGCGGTCTGTCTTCCGCCGCGATGGGTTCGCCAGGAGCGGGTTCACCAGGCACGCCTGGCCTCCCCAGGCAAGCACCAAGGGCAAGTGGTAGCACCCGGTGCTCTCCAGGGTGTAGACAAACGCACGTTCGCAATCCGCACCGGCAGGCAGGAAGCCCTGGTGCTGCAGGCGGGCGTGCAGGTTCGCCCCGGCGACGCGGAGCGCGTGGAAGTCCGCCGCAACGGTTTGCTCCCACACCGCGTAGCCATCTTCCGCTTTTGTGAACGCGAGAATCTCGAAGAACTTGGAATGGCAGTCAATGCCAACGCCGTAGTTCTCCAGGGGGAAGACGTTCGGGCTGCCAGCGGCGGCTGCGTCTTCAATGGTTGTAGCAGGCTTTGCCTGTTCCGGGTTCTCAACGCTCTCAACGACGGCCCGCGCCTTCTGCGCCGCCTCTTCGATCTGGAGTTTAGACTAATCAGGATTCGGACGGGCGGCCCATGTTTAGAACAGGGCCGCCCGGTGGCAGAACAGAGGTGTGT
>JACQGM010000379.1 GCA_016199585.1 Armatimonadota bacterium | reverse complement strand
GCGCTTGGTCGCCAAGCACTGAACGCCTGGCCGGTCGCCGGGGCAGGCATCGGCCCCCGAGAGTCGGTCTCGCAACTCGAAACGACGCCAACATGGCGCTTCCATGCAAACCCCTCCGCTGGGGAGCGGAAAATGGGTAACTAACCCACCGGCATTCTCACCTCACAGCCGGAGCAAGGGACCCAGCTTCCGACTACCAACCGCCGCACGCTCTTCCCCGTTCACGCCCCTCGCTGGCATGAAGAGCGGTGTCGTGAACGGGAAGAGCGGCGGAACACACATACATCACGCCACGTAACGAACGTCTGTTCCGGAGGGAAAGTGACACCCAAATTTGACATTGCATCATAGGGGCCCGCTGCCTTGACGCCCCTTCCCCACCCCGGTATAATGACACGGGTGGGGACGACACAGCGCGGCAGAGCCGCAACCGAAACCCCGACACTCGCGCCTGTCTCCCCCTTCCCGCGGCGTGAAGGGGGCCGGGGGGTTAGGTCGCCGGCAGTCCGCGCGGAAACCGGCCGTTGGTATTACGGATTTAGAGCGCGTGCGAAGAGGACGGAAACACCGAGAACAGCCGAGCCCGGAGGACGCAGAGGGACCAGAGAGCGGAAAGACGGCAGGAGATTCCCATCAGGAATCCTCAGCGTCCTCTGGATCCTCAGTGCCTCTGCGTTCCCTGCTCTGCGTCTCCACTCGTCCTTGTTCACTCTCTCAGGAGGCTGTCATGGCGAAAAAGACGATCCAAGACGTTGACGTGACCGGGAAGCGCGTGCTCGTGCGCGTGGATTTCAACGTGCCGCAGGACGAGAACGGCAACATCACCGACGATACCCGCATTCGCGCGGCGCTGCCCACCATCCAGTACCTGGTGGATCACGCCGCGCGCGCGATCCTCGTCTCACACCTGGGACGGCCCAAGGGCGTGGACGAAAAGCTGCGCGTGGACCCGGTGGCCGCGCGCCTCCAGGAGCTGCTCGGCCGGCCGGTGCGGAAGGCGAGCGACGTCATCGGCCCCGCCGTGGCGCAGCAAGCGGCCGCCCTGAAGGAGGGCGACGTGCTCCTTCTGGAGAACGTGCGCTTCTACAAGGAGGAAGAGAAGAACGACCCGGAGTTCGCGCGCCAACTCGCTTCGCTGGCGGATCTCTACGTCAACGATGCCTTCGGCACGGCGCACCGGGCGCACGCATCCACCGAGGGCGTGGCGCACCTCCTGCCCGCGGTGGCCGGCTTCCTGATGGGGAAGGAGATCGAGTACCTCGGACGCGCCCTCGCCAACCCGGAGCGCCCCTTCGTGGCCGTGCTCGGCGGCGCCAAGGTAGCCGACAAGATCGGCGTCATCGAGAACCTCCTCGGCAAGGTGGACTCGCTCCTCATCGGCGGCGCGATGGCCTTCACCTTCATCAAGGCGCAGGGCGGCGAGATCGGAAAGACGCTGCTGGACGCCGATAGCCTCGACGTGGCGCGCGAGACCCTGGAGAAGGCGAAAGCCCGGGGCGTGCAGCTCATCCTGCCCACCGACGCCCTCGCAGCCGACCGCATTGACGCGAGCGCCAACACGCGCGTCGTGCCCGCCGGCCAGATCCCGGACGGCTGGGCCGCGGTGGACATCGGCCCGGAGGCGGCGAGGCAGTTCGCCGCCGTGGTCTCCGGGGCGAAGACGGTCGTCTGGAACGGCCCGATGGGCATCTTCGAGGTCCCGCCCTTCGCCGAGGGCACGCGCGTGGTCGCCCGCGCCCTGGCCGAGGCGAACGCGCTCACCATTGTCGGCGGCGGCGATTCCGTGGCCGCCATCGAAGAGCTGGGCGTGGCCGACCGCATCTCCCACGTCTCCACCGGCGGCGGCGCCTCCCTGGAGTTCCTGGAGGGGAAGGTGCTGCCGGGGATCGCGGCGCTTGAGGAGAAGTGAGGGTGTGGGGGTGTGGGGGTGTGGGAGCGCTCGCGGCTGTCGCCTCTGGGAAGCATGGCGAGCCGCGGAAAAGGGAACAATACCGCTGTCCGTCGGTTGCGGGAAGGGGGAGGAGTGACGGGCGGCTACGCGCTCTCATATCGCGAGGCGGCATCGGACGTGACCAGCGCCGGGGCGAAGGCGGGCGCGCTCGGACGGCTGGCCGCCGCCGGGTTCCGGGTGCCGGGCGGCTTTGTCCTCTCGTCCGCCGCCTACGACGAGTTCGCGCACGCCAGCGGGGTGGAGCGGCTCGTGCGCGCTTTCGCGCGCGCCCACCCGGACCCCTACCGCGAGGAAGCCCTCCTGGCGCTGGACCGCATCCGATTCCAGTGCCGCCGCACCCCGATGCCCGACGGCATCCGGGCGATCATCGCCGGGTCGGTGGCCCAGACGGGTCTCTTCGGGGCGCCGCTGGCCGTCCGCTCCTCCGCCGCCGGCGAGGATTCCGCGGCCGCCTCCTTCGCGGGCATCTACCGCACCCTCCTGAACGTGCTGGGCCTCGATTCCCTCGACGACGCCATCCGCGCCTGCTGGGCCAGCCTCTGGACCGCGCGCGCCGTCGCCTACCGGCACGCCGCAGGGCTCTCCGACCGCGACGTCGGCATGGCCGTCATCATCCAGCGCCTGGTCCGGGCCGACGCCGCCGGAGTGGCGTTCACCCGCAACCCGCTGAACGACGCGGACGAGGTGTTGATCCAGTCCGGATGGGGCCTCGGCGAAGGCGTCGCTTCCAGCGGCATCCAGCCCGACAGTTTCGTCTTCCGCTCCGCCGACGGTGAGCTCCGCCTGGCCCGTGCCGAGGTGGGCGCCAAGGAGCGCGCGGTGCGAGCCGCCATCACCGGGGGCACCACGTGGCAGGAGACGCCCCGTGAGCACCGCTCCGGCCCGACACTCTCGCCCGAGCAGGCACTCGCCATCGCCGAGACGGCGCGCCGCATCGAGCGTGCCCTGGGCACGCCCCAGGACATCGAGTGGGCCCGCGTCGGCGACGAGGTCCACATCGTGCAGGCCCGCCCGATCACCACGTCCGGGGGCGTGGGATCCCGGAGGAATGGGCGTGTGGGTGTCTGCGGGAACCAGACGGGCACTTCCCCCACACTCCCACACTCCCACACCCCCACACCCCCCTGGGGCGACAACGTCTGGTCCACGGCGAATCTGGCGGAGGTGCTCCCGCGTCTCCCCTCGCCGCTCACCTGGTCGCTCTCCCATCTGCTGCTGGAGTCGGGCTTCCGGAGAGTGCTGTCCGCGCTCGGTTACCGGGTGCCGGAGGGTTTCGGGCTCTCACGGAGGTTCCAGGGCCGGCCCTACTTCAACGTGGCGGCCCTGCAGTGGCTCTTCTGGGACGCGGTGGGCGTGCCACCCGAGGAGACGAGCCGGGGGATGGGGGGCGACCCGGCGGTGGTCCGCGTTCCGCCGGGATCTCCCTTCGCGGGCCGCCAGGGACTCGTGCGCCGTCGGCGGCGCCTGCGGCTGGCGCTGGCGTCACTGGCGGCGGCGCGCCGCATGCCGGGCCGCCTGCGCGCGCCGGGTGCCCTGGCAGGCCGATTGGGAGAGGGGAGTCTGGCGCGCCGCACCGACCTGGACCTGTTGGAGTTCTTGTTCGCCGGCGCCGACGCCGTGGATGTCTTCTTCCCGGAGTTCCTGCGGGTGACCGTGCTGGCCTCCGGGTCGCTCTCCCTGCTGGAGCGGCTGTTGACGCCGCGCCACGGCACGGCGGCGGCCGGTCTGGCGACCGCCCTGGTGGCGGGCGCAGGGCAGATGGCGAGCGCCGAGCAGGGCTACCTGCTGGAGCGGGTGGCGGCGGCCGCCGCCGCGGATCCCGCCGCGCGCCGCTTCTTCATGGAACTGCTCGAACGGTCCTGCCGCCCGGAGGGCGCCAGTGCCTCTGTGCCTGCGCCCGACTGGCGCGCGGCGCTGGCCGGCACCCGCGCCGGCGAGCTCTTCGGGCACTTCCTGGAGCGGTTCGGGCACCGCGCGGTCCTCGAAACCGAGATCGCGCAGCCGCGCTGGCGCGAGGACACCACCTACCCCCTGGAGGCCGTGGCGGGGTTCCTCCAATCCGGTGCCTCTCCGTTGGCCGACCCTCTGGCGCGCGCGCAGGAGGCACGGGCCCGGGCGGAGGCGCGTCTGGGGATGGCGGATCGCGTCCGCCTCCGCTGGCTGGCGCGCGCCGCTCGGCTGGGCGGGCGCCTGCGTGAGAACGCGAAGTCGGCCCTGGTGGGCCTCCTCGCGGCCCACCGCCGCGTGATCCTGGAGGTTGGCGACCGCATGGCTCGCCGGCGCATGATTGAGCGCCCGGACGATGTCTTCTTCCTGCGGGCCGAAGAGATCCGCCTCTTCCTGCTCGGCGAGGCGCTACCACACGACCTCCGCGCCGTCGTGGCTGCGCGCAAGGAGCAGCGAGCCCGCGCCGAGGCAGCCGCGCACCCCGACGCGATCAGGGGTGACGAGTGGCCGGAGACACCGCATGTGGCGCCTCGGGCGGGGGCAGGCGACCCCGCCGGCGCACCCACGCCGGTGGCCGTTGGCGCCACCGCGCGCTCTCTCAGCGGCCTGGCGGTCTCCGCCGGGCAGGCGACAGGACCCGCCCGTATCCTGCGGGATCCATCGGAAGGGACGCGCCTGCGCCCGGGCGATATCCTCGTCGCGCGCACCGCCGATCCCGCGTGGACGCCCCTCTTCCTGCGCGCCGCGGCGATCGTCATGGAGACGGGGGGGCTTCTTTCGCACGCTGCCATCGTCGCCCGCGAGTATGGCCGCCCGGCGGTGGCCAACGTGCCGGGCGCCACGGAGCTGATCGCCGAGGGCGCTTCCGTCGTGGTGGATGGGAGCTCGGGGCGCATCGAGGTGCTCTCCGGATAGATTCACAGCCGCGCGCTGTGCCGGCCAGGCGCGCCGCGGCACGCGGGGGAACGCACCGGCAGCGGGTACCGGTTCCCCCGCGCGTCACGGGCCGATGGGCGGACCCCGGACGGTCCCTCGCGCTTCGGTGAGCCGGAACGGCTATTCGCCGAGAGCGTCTTTGAGCGCCTTCCCGGCCTTGAAGACCGGTGCCCTCCCCGCCGGGATGGTGAGCGGCTCGCTGGTGCGTGGGTTGCGACCGATGCGCTCGGCCCTCTCCTTCACCCCGAAGGCGCCGAAGCCGATGATCGACACCTCTCCGCCCTTGCTGAGCTCCTCGCGAATCGTGTCCACCAGGGCATCCACGGCGTCGGCGGCATCCTTGCGCTTCAGACCCGACTTCTCGGCGACGGCTGTGACCAGTTCCGACTTGTTCATAGCGTTCCTCCCCTCCTTTCGTCCACTCAATTCACGCTTCTGTTCCGCCTCCAGGCCGGAGACTCCTTCCTCAGACGCTTGGTGATCGAGCGGATGCAGCGGTTCAGGGCGCCCCCGGCTGGCGGGCAGGCGCGAAAAAAACCTTAACGAATCCGGAAGGTATCCTGGCCATCCTGGCGAAAGGAAGATCGGCCGTTCGGTGACGCCCGGCCGGGGCGCGCACCGCACGGATGAGCCAGGTGGGCACGAGTGGCCCGCACGCACTGGCCCTCTCCTCGCCCGAGAGGGTGGTCGGGCGCCCGGCAAGGAAACGCGACACGATGGAGATGCAGGCACCGGCGGCGCAAGCCCCGGAACAACTGATCGATCCGCGCATCCGCGCTCAGGGGAGTTGGAAGATCTTCTGGCGCTTCTTCCGTTATCTCCTGCCGCTATGGGACAAGGCGATCCTGGTCATCCTGATGACCTTCATCGGCACCCCCCTCTCCCAGATCAGCGTGTTCATCGGCCGCTTCCTGGTGGACGAGGTGATCCTTGCCACCAACAAGACCGGCGGCTGGCGGATGACGATGTTCTTCATCATCGTCGGGGTGCAGGTGCTCCTCTGGCTCATCAACCGCACCATGTACTTCGTGCGCCAGGTGATGAGCCTCGCGATTGACGTGCGGATCACGGCGCGCCTGTGGAAGACATTCTACAAGCACCTCCACACGCTCTCCGTGGACTTCTTCCGCACCCGGCCGATCGGCGAGCACATGTACCGCACCGGCGAGGTGGGCGGCCTTCTCAACATCATCCACTATGACGGCGTGGCTCTGGTGGACATGGTCTACCGCATCATCTGGGGCGCCGTGCTCGTCAGCGTGGTGGACTGGCGCATCACGGCATTGGTGCTCCTCAACATCGTGCCGTACACAATACTGAACCACTGGGCATATACCTACTTCCAGCGTGTCGATTTCGACCAGCGGCGCCGAAACCAACGCCTCACGGCCTCGCTGCGCGAGAGTGTCGCCGGCATCAAGACGGTGAAGGCGTACGGGAAGACCTCCCTGCAGCTCCTGAAGTACACGCACCGCGTGGTCATTTCCCAGCGCATCCAGATCAAGCGGTTCTTCCTCAGCATCTTGATGCACT
Organism: Armatimonadota bacterium; assembly: GCA_016199585.1. Taxonomy (GTDB): domain Bacteria; phylum Armatimonadota; class JAAZEB01; order JAAZEB01; family JAAZEB01; genus JACQGM01. Next base: position 18,211 of record JACQGM010000379.1, on the reverse strand, counting down.
ACTACGTCATCTGGTTCTACAACTGGTCGACCGACAAGGCAAAGTGGCTCTACATCGCCTGGCAGACGATGAACGGCAACCTCTCCATCGGCGAGTTCTCGGTGATGTTCTGGCTGGTGGGCCAACTTGAGTATCCGATGGAGGCGATGGTGCGCCATTTCCAGAACATCCGCCTGCACATGGTGCCCGCCATGCGCGTGCTGGAGACCCTGGATGTAGAGCCCGAGATCGTGGACCCGCCGGCCGCTCGCGCCATGCCCCCGATCGAAGGCCGCGTGGAGCTCCGCAACGTCACCCATGAGTACGTTCCCGGCCAGCGCGCCCTCGATGACGTGAACATCGCCCTGGAGCCGGGCACCTTTGCCGCCTTCGTCGGTCCGAGCGGCTCGGGCAAGAGCACGGTGACGAACCTGCTCATGCGTCTCTACGAGCAGAAGGAGGGGGAGGTACTGGTAGACGGGATTGACATCCGCACGGTGAAGATCCGCAGCCTGCTCGACCAGATCGGCGTCGTGCTCCCCGAAACGGTGATGTTCGGCGGCACGCTGGCGGATAACATCGCCTACGGTGACCTGAAGGCCGACGAGGAGACCCTGATGCGGGCGGTGGACGGGGCGGAGCTGCACAGCTTCGTCGCCCGTCTCCCCAACGGGATCACCACCGACCTGGGCGAGGGCGCCAAGCTCTCCGGCGGGGAGAAGCAGCGCGTCGGCCTGGCGCGGGCACTCATCCGCGACCCGCGCATCATGATCCTGGACGGCCCCACCGCCAGCCTCGACAGCCGCACGGAGATCGCCGTCCTGCGCACCCTCAAGAAGGCGATGCAGGGCCGGACGACGCTGATGATCTCGCACCGCCTGGTGCTGGTGCAGGATGCCGAAGTGATCTTCGTGATGGACCGGGGGCGCATCGTCGAACAGGGGAAGCACGACGCGCTGCTGGCGCTCGGCGGGCTCTACGCCAGCATGTGGCGCGAGCAGATGGCCACCACGCACGAGCCCTCGGAGGACGACCCCAAGGGTGATGAGGAGGCGACTCGATGAGCCAGGCTCCCGACACCACCAGGCCGGCGCACGGCCTGGACGGCGAAGAGGTCGGCCGGTCGCTGGAGGAAGTGACCTTCCAGCGGAAGCAACGCGGGGAGTGGGACACCTTCCTTCACTTCCTGCGCTGGATGCTCCCCTTCTGGCACCTGATCATCCTGAGCGTCATCCTGAACGTGCTGGAGGTCACGGTCAGCATGCTGCCGCCGTGGTTGAGCAAGTTCCTCGTGGACGTAGCGTTTCCCAACCGTGACTGGAACGTGCTCTGGGCGATCTTCGCCGGCTACATCATCATGGACTGGTTCGGGCGCACGTCCTACACCACTCGCTCGATCGTGGACTACTACGTGCGCCTGCGGGTCAATCTCCGCCTGCACCGCCACTTCCTGCGCCATCTCCAGCGGCTCTCCATGACGTTCATCGAGACGCGGCCGGTGGGCGAGCACATGTATCGCGCCTCGGCGGACATCAACTCCATCGTCTATCTCATTGACGATATCATCCCCAAGTTCTTTCGAGCGGTCTACGAGTTCTTCCTGATCCTCGTCTTCACCGCGTTTCTGGACTGGCGAGTGACGATCATCGTGCTGATCTATTCCGTGCCCTACACCGGCCTCGCCCATTACATCGCCTCGACGCAGCGCCGCATTGACCGTGACACACGCCGCCGCGCGCAGCGCCGGGATGCCGCGATGCAGGAGGCGATCGCCGGGGTGAAGGCCGTGAAGACGTTCGCCCGTCGCGACTTCGAGGTGCATAAGTACATGCGCCTCTACATTGACGCCTGGCGCCAGTCCATGAAGAACTGGTGGGTGGGTCTCGTGCGCGGTCACACCGTCGGCGCCTTCCTGCCCTGGGTGAAGGAGCGTCTCCTCTACATCTGGTTCATCCGGATGGTGATCAAGGGGGAGCTGACCTACGGGTCGGTCTTCCCGATCCTCTCCTACATGAACCGGTTGGCCTACCCGATCCAGCAGATCGTGGACTACATCCAGGAGATACGCGTCGCCATGATCCCCGCCGAGCGCCTGCTCGAGACGCTCGACGTGGCTCCCGCCGTGACGGACCGGCGCATGGCGATGAAGATGCCCCCGATCCAAGGCCACGTGGAGCTGCGGAATATCGTCTTCAACTACGAGGATGGGCGCCCCGTGCTCCACGGCGTCAGCTTCACCATCGAGCGGGGGCGACGGGTAGCGATCGTCGGCCCGAGCGGCCACGGCAAGTCCACCATCCTCAACCTCCTGCTGCGCCTCTACGACCCGGTTGACGGCCAGGTGTTGGTAGACGGGCACGACCTGCGCGACGTGAAGATGCGCACCTACCAGCAGCAGATCGGCCTGGTCATGCAGGAGACGCACCTCTTCGGCGGCACCGTTCGAGAGAACCTGCTGTTCGCCAACTCACACGTCACTGACGAAGAGATCGAGCGCGCCTGCCGGATGGCTGAGGTGCATGACATCATCGCCCGGTTCCCTAACGGCTACGACGAGGACGTCGGCGAGGGCTCCCGACTGATGCTGGGAGAGAAGCAGTTGCTCGGCCTGGCGCGCGCCCTGGTGCGCGATCCGAAGCTGCTCCTCTTCGACGAGCCCACCTCCTCCCTGGACAGCCACACGGAGCAGCGAGTGATGACCACGTTCCGCAGGGCCTGCCGCGGCCGCACCGTGCTCTGGGTGACCCACCGCCTGAACACCGTGATGGATGCCGACGTGATCCTGGTCGTCTATGAGGGCCGCATCGCCGAGAGCGGCACGCACGCCGAGTTGATCGCCCGGGAGGGCGGCATCTACCGCCGGATGTGGGAGACCTACCTCGGCGGCACGCTGCCGCCCACTCCCGGCGACAGCGCGGCGCAGGCGGCCGCAGGAGCCTGACGCAACGGCGCGACAGAAGGAGAATTGTCCCCAATGCCTCGCTACTTCCGCTTTGATGAGGTCAAGATCCCGACCAACAAGCGCATCCGACACATCATCGTCCACTACGTGCGCTGGGTGGAGATCTTCGGCTACTGCTTCTGCGCCATCGTCGCCGCCGGCATCTCCGTCTGCTGGTTCTACCACGTGGATGAGCTGGCCGTAGAGAAGGATCTCGCGAAGACGGTGGTGAAGCCGCTGGAGTATTCCCTGAAGGCATCCAAAGAGGCGGTCGTCACCCGGGTGACGGTGAGTGACTTCCAGAAGGTGAAGGCCGGAGAGCCGCTCGCGGAGATCGTGGACGCCCCCGCCTTCGTGGCCGGTTGGAAGTCCACGCAGCAGCTCGAGGCGATGGTGAAGGGCCTGAACGACCTGATTGGGGCCAGCACCCCGGCAGACGCCACCCCGACCCCCGCCCCGGCGGATGCTGCCACCGTACCCGGCACCACGCCCGGCCCGACGCCTCCCGGCCTGGAGATGGCGGTACGGGAGCGCGACGCCGCTCAGGCACGCATGGATGCCTGGCGCGCCATGAGCCTGAGCCGGTTCCGCCCGCAGGTGCTCAAAGCGCCCGCCGATGGCGAAGTGATGGGCGCCAAGGACCTCCAGGGCAAGGTGGTCGCCGCCGATGGCGAGGTGCTGAAGGTGGTGGACTTCGCTGCGCTGCGCCTCAAGGTCAAGCTGAGCGGCACCAACGTGGAGCGCGTGCGCGTCGGCCAACCGGTCAAGATCGAGATCCAGCCCAACTACGGCACCGAGACCGCCGTGCGCGGTGACATCCGTCTGAGCACGACGCAGCGCCAGCGCGTGCAGTTCCAGGATATCCTCGACACCGACGACACCAAGAAACTGCTCACGGAACGTTGGAAGGGGAAGCGGCTCACCAGCAAGGAAGACAAGAAGTGGGGCCTGTCCATCCCTGCCACCGAAGCGTCCGAGGTCGAGATGGTGACCACGCGCCTGCAGTTCGACCGGCTCCCCGGTTCGGCCGCCGGAACCAACCGCGTGGATCCGGAGCCCCTGGAGCGGCTCAAGCTGGAGGGCCAGGTGATCGAGGGCTCGCACACGGCCACCTTCCGGGTCAAGGAGAAGGACCCGGCCCCGCGCGCCGAGGTCATGAAACGGATCGAGGCGAAGCTGCGGGACAAGGAGACGCAGACTGTGGTGGGTAATCCGCTGCGCTCTCTGGCGGCCAAAGCACGCGGCCGCGAGTTCGAGGGCGACCTGGTGGACCTGCGGCTGCGCGGCTTCGGCGAGCCGACCATCTTCCTGAAGGTGAAGGCCGCCCTGCCGGAGCCGGCGAAGGCGGAGCGCGGCTTCACCGGCAAGCACCAGCAGTGGGAGGCGGATGCGAAGAAAGGCATCGAGAATGCCGTGGAGACGGAGCGCACGGAGCGTCTGTTCGAGGGCGTCGTCCAGCTCGTGGATGCCCCTCAGCTACTCCAAGACCGGCTGCGCGGACTGGCGCAGCAGGACCCGCCGATTGACCTGAAATCCAAAGTGTCGGTGGTGGTAGGGAAGCGCCGGCTGGCATTGGTGCTCTTCCGCCAGTAGCAGCGCGCATCACGGGGCGCGGATCTCCCTGCGGGCCAACGGCAGCCCGGCTTGCCGTTGGCCCGTCTGCTTGATTGGCCGTCGCGGCAATGTTAACGCAGTCTTAAAGCCACCGGAATCCACCCCTCGCGTGGCGGGCGAGCGGGAACAACCGCGCTTCTGCCTCTGTCATAAACATAAGAGCCAGTCACAGAAGCGGGGTAAACGAGCGGTAGGCAGGCAGGTGCGCTGCGGAGACAAGCGGCGCGGCTGACTCGCCCTGCCGGTTCGACGCTGGAGGTATGAGGGAAGACGGAAGCACGGGCGAGGCGGTGCAGTGGCCGGAAGACGGCCAGCGGTAAGGGTGTAGCCGGCAGGGCACCATTCCTCGGATATCCGGCGGATGGGGGACCGGCGGGCTGCCCACAAGAGGGGTGCGCGTTGCCGACCGTCGGCAGATGTGTACTCAAACCCCGAATGCCCGTGCCCACACTTCTCGCGCAGCGGCCGGCGATTCCGACGCGAACGGCGAGTTCGAGGCACGCACCCAAGACATCCATCCGGGGTGCTGTGGTGCCTGCCGCGAACTCGGCGAGCACCGTTTGGTCGGCACGCCGCCCGGAGAGGTCCGGGTTTGCGCCGTCGCCCCCTCCGGCGAGGAGACACAAGAGTTATGAGGTCCGAGAAGGTCCTCCCCACGCATGAGGAGGGGGAAGACGGCGATGGCGCCCTCCAGCACCTGATGGAGGCGCCACCCACAGCGATCAAGCAAGTACTCTTCCAGTTCATCGAGCAGAACGAGGCCCCGGAAGTCGTCACCTCCGCAGACATGACTCCCGACGGCCAGTACGGAGAGACCTGGGTGATGGCCACGCCCCGGCGCGTGGTCGTTTACGACCCCGACCACGGCTCTCCCCAGACGCGCGAGATCCGCCTGGCCGACCTGGAGAAGGTCGACAAGATTGACTTCGTCGGCAACGGGGCGCTGCGGTTCACCACCTCCCGGGATGCCTGCGAGGTGCGTTTCTCCCTGTCTCAGTCCAGCAAATTCGACGACGTGCGTGACGTCATCGAGTCGCTGCGCGGCAAGGAGCGCAAGGAGAGCGACGACGAGAATCGGAAGGGCAACGGGCGCCGGTCGCGGCGGGGCCTGACCCCGGAAGCGCTGCGGGCGCGCGTGAAGGCGCGGGCGAAGCGGAGCGGGCGCTGCCAGAAGTGCGGTCGCCTCCTTCCCTATCGTCACGGCGTCTGTCCGCTCTGTCTGGAGCGGACGCGCCTCCTCATGCGCCTCTTCCCCTATCTGCAGCCCTACCTCTTCTTCGTCGTGCTGAATCTGATCCTGATGTTCATCACGACGGGCCTGGGACTGCTGCCCCCCTTCCTGACGAAGACCCTCCTCGACGACGTCTTCCCGAAGCGGAACCTGTCGCTCCTCTTCATCGTCCTGGGGGCGCTGCTGGGATCCAACCTCGCCAACTCGGTGCTCGGCTCCATCCGCAGCTACATGACCACCTGGCTGCAGCAGCGCATCGTCATCCGGCTGCGCACGCAGCTATACACCTACCTGCACCAGTTGTCGCTCAGCTTCTACGACCGTCAGAGCGTGGGCCACCTCATCCAGCGGGTGATGTCGGACACCTCCGCCCTTCAGTCTTTCATCGCCACGGGAATGGTGGAGATCATCCAGAACGTGATGACCATCTTCATCATCTCCGCCACGATGCTCCTGATGGACTGGAAGCTGGCGCTCGTCACGCTCCTCCCTGTGCCCCTGATGGTGATGGGCAACCAGTGGTACGCCCGAAAAGTCTATCGGATCTACCAGCGCATCTGGCGCCAGTCGGCCCGGCTCAGCTCCATCCTCACCGACACTCTCCCCGGCGTGCGGGTGGTGAAGGCGTTCGCCCAGGAGAACCGGGAGGTGAAGCGGTTCATCGCCCAGAACGAGCTGCTGCTGGCCACCAACCTGCGCGCGGCGCACATGAGCCGCGTCTTCCAGCCGATCATGGGCCTGCTTTCCACCATCGGCACGATGAGCATCTGGGCCGTCGGCGGCTACATGGTCATTTCCTCCGGGTCGATCACCCCCGGGGTGCTGATGGCCTTTCTCCAGTATCTCCACCGCTTCTACCAGCCGGTGCATGCCCTGTGCAACATGAACGAGCGCATCCAGAGCGTCGCCGCCTCGGCCGAGCGGGTCTTCGAGCTGATTGACACCAAGCCGGACGTGGAGGACGACCCGGACGCGGTCGAGCTGCCCGAGATCCAGGGCCACGTGCGCTTCGATGACACCTCCTTCGGCTACGATACCGGCACGAAAGTGCTGGAGGGGATCTCGCTGGACGTGCAGCCGGGAGAGATGATCGGATTGGTGGGACACAGCGGCGCCGGGAAGTCCACCCTGATCAACCTCATCTGCCGCTTCTACGACGTCACCGAAGGAACCATCTCCGTTGACGGGCACGACATCCGCAAGGTGAAGCTGAACAGCCTGCGCAGCCAGATCGGCGTGGTGCTGCAAGAGCCCTACCTCTTCCGGGGCACCATCGCGGAGAACATCGCCTACGGCCACCCGGACGCCACCCGCGAGGAGATCGTGCGGGCCGCCATCGCCGCCAACGCCCACGAGTTCATCTGCCGCGCGGCCGACGGCTACGACACGATGATCGGTGAGCGCGGCGGCGGGATCTCGGGCGGCGAGCGGCAGCGCATCTCCATCGCTCGCGCCATCCTGAAGAGCCCGCGCATCCTCATCCTGGACGAAGCCACCGCCTCCGTGGATACCCAGACCGAGGCGAAGATCCGCGAGGCCGTCGAGCGCCTGGTGCAGGGGCGAACCACTTTCGCCATCGCCCACCGACTCTCCACGCTGCGGAGCGCCAATCGGCTGGTGGTGCTGGACAAGGGGAAGATCGTGGAGGTCGGCACTCACGAGGAGTTGCTGGCGAAGGAAGACGGCGCCTTCAAGAAGCTGTGGAACATGCAGATGGATGTGGCGCGGCGGCACCAGGAAGTGCTATCGGTGTGAGACGGTTGGGGGGCGGGCGGCCGCAGCCGGCCCCGTCCCTACGGGTGTGAGGTGAGGACATGGAAACTCCCGGCGGTCGCAGTATTTTGAAGGAACTCGACCCGGAGAAGACGCGCTTTCAACTGGATGAGTTCGGCGACCTGCAGGTGGAGATGCCGGGCGAAGAGGGGGAGACCGAGCAGCATGCGCGGGTGCGCACCACGCGCACCTTCCCCCTCACCAGCCCCGAGGAGTTCATCTCCTTCTTCGATGAAGAGGATAACTACATCGGCACGCTGCGCCATTTCCGCCTGGTGGACCCGGCCACCCGGGCCCTGCTGCTGGGGGAGCTGGACCGGCGCTACTTCATGCCGCGCATCCGGCAAATCCGGAACATTCGCATCAGCGCCGGCATCACCTCGTGGGAAGTGGAAACGGACCGCGGCCTGCGCCGGTTCGACGTGCGCGACCGTGAGGATCTCCGGCCTCTCCCCCCGAACCGCATCCTGGTCAAGGACGCGGACGGCAACCGCTATGAGATCCCCGATTGGACCCAGCTCGACCAGCGCAGCCGGGATTTCATGGTGCAGCTCCTCTAGCCGCGCCCCCTGGAGACACGCATGAACGCTTCCACTCGCGTCGGCATTGACGGCGAGCGGTTCACCCTGAACGGCTCGGCAACCTACAGCCCGGAGTTGGGCTTCCCCAACGCGGACCCGCAACTGCTCGGCACGCTCCTCAACGTCCGCGCGGCCCAGGCCGTCTTTGACGACGCCAACTACCCCGCGCTCGGATCGCGCCACTCGCCCTACGTGGTGCGCGGCCGCGCCGTCTTCTGGGATTACCCGGACGGTCCCTGGGATCCCGGGCGCAACGTGCAGGAGTTCATCGCCGCCCTGCCGGGCTGGCGCGCCTGCGGCGTCCTGGCATTCACCGTGAATCTCCAGGGCGGCGGGCCGGTGGACGGCAACTTCGCCGGCACCCAGCCGCACGATAACTCCGGCTTCACCCCCGACGGCCGCCTCAAGCCCGAGTACGCCGACCGACTGCGCCGCGTGGTGGCCGCGGCGAACGCGCTCGGCATGGCCGCCATCGTCGGCTTCTTCTACTTCGGCCAGGACCAGCGAATCGAGCCGGCGCCCGATGATGCCAACGTCCGCCGCGCCATCGAGGAGGCCGCCGGCTTCCTGCGAGACCTGCCCCACCGCAACACGCTCATCGAGATCGGCAACGAGACGAACGCCCGCAGCTACGTCCATGCCCTTCTGCGCCCCGACGGCGTGGCCGGCGCCATCCGCCTGGCCCGGGATGTGGCGCGCGGCGAGATCCCCGTCTCCACATCCTGGCCCGGTCTGCCCCCCGAGGGTACCGCCGTGGATGATGCCCTGGCAGCCAGCGACTTCCACCTTCCCCACACCAACACCCGAACCCCCGAGGAGGTGCGGGCGTCCCTGGCCACGCTCCGACAGCGCGTGGGACCCGGCAAGCCGATCCTGATCAACGAGGATGAGGTGACCGCATCCAACGTCTGGGCGGCGGTGGATTGCGGCTCCGGCTGGGGCTACTACGACCAGGGCCGGGGCAACTACCGCGAGGGCTTCCAGTCGCCGCCGGTGGACTGGCGGATCAGCACGCTGGAGAAGTGGCTCTTCTTCGAGGCGTGCGCGCGCCTCAGCGGCCAGCCGGCGCCCCCGCGCGCCGCGCCCGGCCCCGACGCGCCGGCCGTGACCCTCGTCGCCCTCGCGGACGGCGCCGAGATGCTGCCGAGCACCGGGCCGATCGAGGCGCGGGCGGATGCGGTTCCCGGCTACCCGGTGAAGCGCGTCGAGTTCTTCGTGGACGGCCGGCCGGTGGGGTGGCGGAAAGAGGAGCCGTACGCCATCGGCGGCGAGGGCGAATGGGAAGGTCTCGGCCTGACCCCCGGCGAGCACACGCTGCGCGCCGTCGCCTACGCCCGCACCGGCCCCTCCTTCAGCGAGACGGCGGGCATGGCGGAGGCGCGGGTGGTGATGAAGGAGTGACGGGCGGCGCCGGCCGGACCGCAGCGGACCGCGACAACCAGCTCCTGCCGGCGGGCGAGGGTCCGCGCCCCACGCCCGGCGGCGCCATCCATCTTCGAGTGGCAGCGGGCGCAGGGGAGGCGGTAGGGGTTGGGCGGGGTAGCGGGGGAGCACCCGATATGAAATCGGGTGCTCTGGGCCTGCGGCCGGGCGTCCTTCGGACGCAGGTCGGTGCGTGGGGCCGACGGGAGACCGAGAGCGGACCTACAGCTCCACATCCTCGAACTCGTCGGTGTCGTCGGTGACCTCCTCGTCGATCTCCTCCCACGCCTGGTGGATGGTGCCGTCCGCGTGGTGCTGCTTCTGGTTCTTCACGTACTCGATGACGCGGCTAAGGTGCGTTCGAGTAACACTGAATGCCGAGTAGCCTCCGTGCCACTTGAAGTAGTCCTGATGGAGTAGCTGTTCGCGGGCGAAGTCGGAAGACACTCCCTTCATCTGCTTCAGGAGCACGGCGACCGCCACGGTGGCTGCGAGCTTGATCACCATGTGTACGTGGTCTGCTGTGCCGCCGATAGCCAGGACCTTACACCGGCAGCTTCGTGCCTCAGCAACGAGGTTGCGGTACAGCCGCCGCTCGATCTCGGGTTGGACGAGGGGCAGCCTGTCGAAGGTGCCCCAGACGAGGTGTAGGTAGACATCCACTTTGCTGCGCCGCATGTCGGAACCCCTCTCTCTGCGGTGGTGGCGGCATCACGCCACAACCGCAGATCCCCTGCCCGTCCGAAGGACGGACAGCCGCAGGCTCAGAGCACCCGATTTCATATCGGGTGCTCCCGGCGGCGCCGGTTCAGGTCAATCGCGGGTTGGTAGTCGGCCTCCGCTTTGAGCACCCACTCGTCCACCACGCTCATAGAGGAGTATTCCCTCCTTCAGAATCCCGGCCATGAAGGTGTCGCCCATATCGAGGCGCTCCCGCACCTCGGCCGGCGTCGCGACGATAATGTCCATGGGTAGGAACGGCACGCTGGCAGCCGCACGCACGCGGCGGACGCGGGGGAGGAACGGTTCGTCCGATTCCATCACCACCAGCAGGTCTACGTCGCTGTCCAGCGTGGGCCTGCCGTGCGCATAGGAGCCGAACAAGACGATTCGCTCCGGGTCGAATTGCTCCACGATCCGCCGCGAGATACTCTCCAGCAGTTCGGGCGTCACCCGCGGGCGCAGACTCGCCCAATCTGCCGGCGGCGCAGGGGGCCGCGCCGAGCGCCCGCCTCGTCGTGTCGTGGTCGCCGAACGCCGTGCCATGCTGCTATTGTACCGCGAGGTGGGGTTGGCGTCAAGGGCGGTGCGCCTGATCCCCGTCCTTCCCTCGGGCGAGGGTCCGCGCCCCACGCCGGCGGCGCCTTCGATCTTCGAGTGGCAGCGGGCGCAGGGGGGCGGTAGTCAGGGTGTGGGGTGGTGGCGGGCGCTGCCACCCCGCTGGCGGGTCGAGGACCTGAGTGGGCCACATGCGGAGGGCCGGGGTACCGGACAGGTGTGCCGGCCCGTGCTGGCCCGCCAACCACCACCGCGCCCCACGTGAAGCTTTCCCGCCCCCGCGTCGTCTATCATAGCAGGGAACACCGCCCGACCGAAGGGAGAGACCGATGCTACTGCCGCTACTGCTACTCGCCGCCCTGGGCGCGACGGCCGCCGCCGCCGCGCCGGCCCCGGCCACCACCGCCGAGCCGCTCAGCGCCCTGGGACGCATGCCCGTCCGCGAGATCACCATCTTCAAGGATGGGCACGCCTTCGTCCTCCACGAGGGCGAGGTGCCCACCGACGCCGCCGGCCACGTGCCCCTCGACTACCTGCCGGCGCCCGTCCTCGGCACCTTCTGGCCCTACTCCGCCGACAAGGCGGTCCGCCTCACCTCCGTGACCGCCAGCGCGCGCCGGACGCTGGTGGAGCGCACCGCGCTCACGCTGCGCGACCTGGTCGAGGCCAACCCCGGCGCGCGCATCGAGATCCCCGAGCCGGACGGCAAGGGGGGCATCCGCGCTCTTTCGGCGCAGATCATCGGCATCCCCGCGCGCACTTCCGAGGAGCTGGAAGCGACCAACCCGCCCGGTTCCCCGCCCGCGCTGCCGCAGGAGGGGGAGGTGGTCCTGCTGAAGACCCCCGAGGGCGACCTGGTCTGGCCGCTCAACCGCCTGCAGACGGCCACCTTCAAGGGGGAATACCGCCGCACCGTCGCGGAGGAGGAGTTCCGCAACCGGCTGACGCTCCACCTCGACTGGGCGGGCAAACCGGCGGCGCGCACGGCCCGCGTGGGGATGATGTACCTGCAAAAGGGCGTGCGCTGGATCCCCGGCTACAAGGTGGTCCTCGACGGCAAGAGCCGCGCCGACCTGACGCTGCAAGCCACCCTCCTCAACGAGATGACCGACCTGCAGGGCGTCACCGCCAACCTGGTGATCGGCGTGCCGACCTTCACCTTCAAGGATACCGTGGACCCGATGGCGCTGCAGCAGACGCTGGCGCGCCTCTCACAGTACTTCCAGACCGACAGCCAGGCCGCCGGCGCCCTCTCCAACGCCATCATGACCCAGGCGGCGCGCGCCACCGAGGTCCGGCGGGAGCGCCCGGTGGAGGGCGGCGACCTCGGCCCCGAGGTGGCGGGCTCCGGGCAGAACGAGGACCTGTTCCTCTTCACGGTGAAGAACGTGAGCCTGAAGCGGGGCGAGCGAATGGTCGTGCCGGTCAGCGAGTACGCGCTGAAGTATCGCGACGTCTTCACCCTGGAGGTGCCGTTCGGCCCGCCGGCGGAGCTGCGGCGCAGCGTGAACACGAGCCAGCAGGCGGAGCTGGAGCGCCTGCTGAACGCCCCGCGGGTGATGCACGTGGCGCGCATCGGCAACACCGGCAAGCACCCCCTCACCACCGCGCCGGCACTCATCGTCGCGGGGGAGCGGGTGCTGGGCCAGGGGATGATGACCTACACCTCTGCCGGCGGCGAGGTGGACCTGGGAATCACCGCCGCGCCCGACGTGAAGGTGAAGAAGAGCGAGAAAGAGACCGGTCGCGCGCCGCGCGCCCTCACGCACAACGGCGACGCCTTCGCGCGGGTGGACCTCCAGGGCACGCTCACTCTCACCAACTACCGCGCCGAGCCCGCCGAGGTGGAAGTGACGCGCTATGTTCTGGGGCACGTGGACGAGGCGGACCACAACGGCAAGGCGGAGATGCTGAACGCCTTCGAGGATGGCAGCGGCCTGGCGGTGCCCGCCCAGCCCTACTGGTGGGGATGGTACTCCTGGCCGTCATGGTGGAGCCAGGTGAACGGGCGCGGGCGTTTCACCTGGACCGTGACGATCGAGCCGGGCAAGAGCGTGGACCTGGGGTACCGCTGGCACTACTTCTGGCGGTAGCCACCCGATACGTAGAGGGTATCGGGAAAGGGGTGTTGAGCAAGTCAGAGGCCACGATGTAGGGGGCATCCGGCTTGCCGGATCCCAAGATGTCGCCCCTTCAGAGTGCTTCTCGATACCCTCTCCATACCGGGTGGCAGCGCCTTGCCCCATGCCGGCACCTACTGCGCGGACACGCTGGCGCCGGATCGAGACGAAGCGTAGATCGCGTCGGTGATCTTCTGGATGATCAGCGCGCGCTCCAGGCTTGTCCGAGGCGGCCTGCCTTCCTGGATCGCCGCCAGGAAATCGGGCAGGACCTGGTCCTGGCGGGTCTCCTGGCCTCCCTCCCAGATACGCTCCGACACGAGTCCCTGGTCGGGGGTACACCGGTCGAGGATGACGGCGTCGGGAATCTCCTTCAGGCGCTGCATCGGCATGTGAAGGGTGCCCTTGGTGCCGATGATCTCCCAGGCGTGGTCGCTGGCGGCGCTGCTGAACTCGCCGCGCTCCATGCTGAGCACGATGCCGCCTTCGCAGATGGCGAGCGCGATGTAGTGGGAGTCGGCATCGGAGCCGGGCGCCACGTAAGCGCGCATCTCCTCGGCCACGGGCCACCACCGGGCGAGGAGGGCCCGGGGCCGCAGCCGCCAGCCGGTGATGAACATCAAGTAGTCGAGGTCATAGCAGCTCCAGTTGACGAGGATCCCGCCGCCGTTGAGCGACATGCTCTGGCGCCACGGGGGCGGATCCCCCGAGGGCGGCCGAGAGGCGCTGTCGAGCGCCCGAACTCGCACCACGCGGATGTCTCCCAGGGCGCCCGACTCCACGCACCGAGCCGCCGCCTGCGCGTGCCCGGTGAAAGTGTTCCGGCACGAGCAGCAGCCCGCCACGCGGTCGCCGCGGAGCGCGATCATCCTCTCCACTTCCGTGGCGTGGCTCGCGATCGGCTTCTCCAGGAGCACGTGCTTGCCGCGCTCCAGGGCATTGAAGGCGAGCGACGTGCGGGCGCCCGCGGGCATCGCCAACACCACCGCCTCCACGCGGTCATCGCGCAGGAGCTCCGCGCCACTGGCGTAGGGCGTGATGTCGTACTGCTGCGCCGCCCCCTGCACGCGCTCCGGGATCAGGTCCGCCGCCGCAACCAGCTCCGCCGCCGGGCACTCCGCCGCGTGGCTCAGGTGCCTGCTCCCCATCACGCCGCAGCCGATGATTCCCAGACGAACCGGCTTCATCCCCGTACCTCCTTCTCCTCCCGGGACCGACGCCTCGGCCCGAGCGGAACGAGCCCCGCCGCGCGGTGAGATGATAGACCAATCGCGGATCCGTCGCGGTCTCTCCGCTCGCGGGCTGTCCCTTCTCTTCGCCGTGGGGCCGGGCATACCTGTCGGGGAGTGCCGCGCTTCGTCGAAAGGGGCTCGAAAGCGGGCCAGAGATGCCTCGCTCACCCCGGCAGCGCCCGGCGCAGACCCTCGGTGTCCCACCAGGCGAGCGTGGTCCACCGGGGAGCCAGACCCGTTCCGCTACCCCCGCGCAACGGGGACTACCGATCTGCACCTGATCTCAGCCTTCCGCCCTCACCCCGCGCACCCCGGGCAGACCAGCTTCCTACCCGCCACCGTGAGGCGCTGCGCCGAGCATGAACAGGTAGCGGCGTGTCACATCCTGATCGGAGGGCACCTGGAAGTAGTCCAGAAAGGCGCTGTTGCCCGCCGCTTGCGTGCTGGGCCCGATGTGAGGCACGATGGCCGTGTTGGTTGGCTGCAAACCCCAATTGAAGGTTGGGGTGGAGTCGAGGAGCTTGACGGCACCCCAGTAGCCCTGCTGTGGGTTGGGAAAGGGGTTATCCAACCACAGTTGAACCCGCCTGTGCAGTGGCCCGTCGTTGTAGAACGTGACATCCACGCGGGTCCATAGCGGAAACGCACCCAGGCATCCTCGCGGCAATCTCCCGCGCACCTGACCTAGGAGTTCCCATCCCGGCCGTGTCCGGGGGTTCGCCAGGCGGTGCTCGGGCGGGCTGACCTCAAGAAGCATACGTTCGTGTTTGGCCACATTGAGGCCAACGCCCGTCGCCTCCGTATTCGTGGGGTGCTGGACAACGTAGGAGTACCGCCAGACTCCCAGACGGTTGAGTGCGCCGCCCGCATCGGCGTCCCCGGGCCACATCGGGGCAGCGCCTACGTTCTGCCCGCGAGCGCCGATGTCAATGTTCGGGGATGAAGGCCCCGGTACGGTGAAGGCGGCGACCACGTAGCTGGGAGCCAGAGTGCCGGAGGTGGGCGCGATGGAGAGTTCATAGATGCGGTGGAGCATCTCGTCCTGGTCGGCCGTCATTGTGTCGAGGATCGTCCACCCCGGGCCAACATTGGTGAGGGTGCTCCCGGTAGTGATCACCCTGGGCGCCCCGACCGGGTACTCCAGATCCGTCTGGTCGGCACTCAGCGCCACCAGTTCGGCGAACGTCTGGGGGCTGAACGCGAAGCTGCCCGCGACCGTCCTGATAGTGCTCACCCCGATGTCCAGGGGACAGCTCGCGCTGCGATTGAAGACGCCCACCCGGACGATCCGCTGGTGCGGTACATCCTCCGCCTGGTGATAGACGTAGAGGCGCATCCATCGCTTCAGGGACTGGGTGAAACTGTGCGTGGAGTACATGAGGAGCTGGGCGTTCCCGCCATCATCTGCGGCAATGACCTCCGGGCAATCGCTGTACCACGAGAACTCCTTTCGCTCCTCCGCCGTCGGTTCGCCCGTTCGCCAATCGAAGCCAACGCACCCGGTCAGCCAGGTGTAGTCTGTCACCACCATCGGCCCGCCGGGAGGAGGAGCCGCGCCCCTATCGGTTTGTTCTTCCGGGCGCGGCTTCAGAAAGAGGCGATCACGGGGGAAGCGCATCGCATTCAGTGACCCAACGATTCCCATACTACACCTCCGAAACGCCGTCGAGCGCCCACCATTCCGTACGATCGACGGGCATGCCTATCGTGACCCGTCCAGTGCTACGATGTCACTCCCATTGCTGAGGAAGATGCGCCCGCGGCTCACCGCTGCGCGGTTCACACCAGTGAAAGCACCTGACCGCAGGGGGGCGGGCCCGCGGATCGAGTCCCAGAGCACGTTGCCGGTGCGTGTTTCGAACGCGAGTGCCTTACCCACCGCGAAGCCGTACAACAGATGCCCACAGGCGACGATGCTTCCCTCGCGAACCGGGGTAGCAGCAACGGCCGACTGCCCTGCCCCGCCATCGCCAACCAGGCGCCACAGCAGGCGCCCGGAAGCCGCATCGATCCCGGACACGCAGGTGAAATCCACCAGGCCGTGGCGGTAGTCTGGCCTCACATTCGTCACTACGCCAACGGTGTCCTCCGTCAGCACCATGTCGATAACGGAAGTATCGTAGAGAATGTCAAGTACCCTGGGGCCCGGCTTCGGCCATAGCCGCTGTCGCCCGATGGATGGCTCCCGCCATACCACATTCCGCTCTCCAATTCCGAACGCGACCACCCAGGCGGTGGCATGGACGATCGCATGTCCGTACAGGCGATTCCGGCGCACATCCATCAGGGACAGGGAGCCGTCGCCCACCAGCCGCCCTTTGGCCTGGAAGGGACGTTCCCACAGGATGCGCCCCGAGCGCCCGTCGATGGCGATGATGCCGTGGCCCCGGAGGGCTGTCTCCGGGCTGACGGGAACGCGCTTCCCGGTTGCGGGATCCACGTCTGTCACCTCGCTGCCCGCCTTCGGGAAAGCGACCTCCGACGAGTTGGCGTAGAGGACCCCGCCCGCTGATGGTCCGTAGCCGTCCAGCTTGCCGTCGGGCGGCAGGTACCATACCTCTTGCCCATTCTCCGTGGCACGGCGCCACCCGCTGTCTCCCCGGACAGCGTCCCTCGGCGGCATGCGCCACACCTCCCGCCCGTCCTTCAGATCCAGCGCAGAGACAACCAGGCCCCGGCCGGAGCCGTCATCGTCGAAGCCAACGGCTACCAGCCCGCCGTCCATCAACACCGGCGCAGCAACATAGCCCGCGACATCTTCGCGGATGGGCAGCGGCCGCTTCCACAGTCGCTTCCCCGTTCGGGCATCGAAGGCGTAGACCACCTTGCCCACGGCGCAGCAGACCACTCCCCGTGCCGCGCAGGGAGGGGTGCGGCGCGTGGTTGGCTCCGTCTCATCGGTGGGCACGATCCAGAGGATCCGTCCGCTCCACCCATCCAGGGCCATCAGTCGGGTAGCAGCCGTGCAGTAGACGATCCCCCGGTAGACGATAGGGTCACCGATGTTGCCGGGAACCGGGTGGCCAGCCACCGGCCTCTTGCTGTCCGGGGCGATCCCCCCAAAGCGGGAGACATCCGGGGTCGTCGTCCATACCACGCGCAGGGGGGGGCGAATGACCTCGTCGGTGGCCCGGGTGAACTGCGGGTTACCGCCCACCATCGGCCAGTCGTGCCCGGGCCGGCGCGTCAGAAGGTGCCGCTGGATGGCCAGCCGGGTACGCACCCCCTCGAAGCCGTGCCAGAGGAACACGGCGGCGGCGAGCGCGACCACCACAACCACCGGGACTCGCAGCCTTTGCCACATCACTCTTACGCTTTGCCCCGCAGGTGCGTCAGAGCAAGACCAGGAGATAGGCCCCATGGTGTTCCTCCGGGGTGGCTTTCAGCAGGGGGGCCTCGGTCTCGCCCTGCCCGGATACCTGGACGCTGGTGGATGCCAGCAGGTAACCGGCCGCCACGGCCTCGATGCTGTATGTAGCCGGGGACCGCACTCCGTACACGCGGTATCGGCCTTCCGCGTCAGTGCCAACGTCGCTCTGAATCTCGCTGTCCGGGCCGGTCACGTAGATCGACGCGCCGGCGATCGGCAGCCCCGTGATGCTGTCCTGTACCACGCCGCTGATACGGGGCGCCAGTATCAGCACCAGCTCATCCGACACCGAGTCACCGGGGGCCAGGGCATAGGTGCCCCCGGCGGGAAGCCGCGACACATCGAGGCCGACGCTCACCTGGTACGTGCCTGGCGCCTGCAGATTGGCAAGAACGGCCTCTCCCGACGAATCGGTTTCCGCCCAGACGCTGCTCCCCGCGCCGATCCCGTCCGTCTGAAGCGCGCACACAAGCGCACCCGCGATGGGACTGCTCAGTTCATCAGTAACAAGGACCGAGATGCTCGCTGCGGCTGGCAGAAGGAAGTTGAGTACGGTCGGCGTCTGCGGGTGCATCCCCACATCGGTCTGGAGGACGGCCGAATACCCTTCGGCCCACGCCAGCACATCGTAAAGGGCGAAATCCGGCTCCGGCCAGACGCCCGCGTTGAG
>JACQGM010000371.1 GCA_016199585.1 Armatimonadota bacterium | reverse complement strand
GGCCGCTTGCCTCGCCCTCGAACTCTGGGCGGGCGCGATGGTTGCACCATAGCCGCCCACGGGGCGGTTCACCGCAACTCCCTGCCCGGGGTAGCGGAAAACAAGTCAGCAAGCATCGCGCGTCATTCCGTACCCATCACCCGCTCCCGGAAGAGCGCCAGGAACCGCTCGGCGTCGATGGCGGTGCAGACGCGGGCGTTGGGGCGCGCGCGCTTGCCGGGGCGCAGGTCGGCCACGGTCTGCCCCAGGGTCACATCGCCGGTGGTCTCCACCTGCACGAAGGCGGCAGCGCTCTCGAGCAGCGTCGGGTCAATGGCGAGCGCCACGGTGATCGGATCGTGGAGGTAGCACCCGGGGAAGCCGTCGCGGCGGGCGTGGTAGTCGGTGTACTCGCGGGTCACGTCGCGGACGAAGCGCGCCAGCGGCGCGCCCTCGGCGAGTGCCTCGACCTCCGGGCGCATCAGGCAGACGCTCTCGGTGACATCGAGAGGGACGAGCGTGAGGGGCAGGCCGAAGTCGAGCACGAGCTGGGCGGCGTGCGGATCCGCGAAGATGTTGAACTCAGCGACGGGCGTGGTGTTGCCGTAGACGCGGAACGCCCCGCCCATGACGATCAGTTCCTTGACCCGGCGCATGCGGGCGGGGCTGCGGATGATCGTCCGCGCCACGTTGGTGAGCGGCCCGGTGGCGATGAGGGTGATCGCGTCGGGGAAGCGGCCCACGGTGTCGAGGATCAGATCCGGGCCGTCGCGCGGGTCCAGGCCGGGCGCCGGCTCCGGGTAACGCCGCGACCCGTCGGCATCCCGCAGCTTCGTGATGCCCCCCAGGCCGTCGCCGCCGTGAACGTGCGCCGCCGTCACCAGGCCCCGCTCCAGGGGCGCCGTCTCACCCCGGGCCACCGGGGGAAACGGTCCCTCGCCCAGCAGCGCCAGCGTCAGCAGCGTGTTGCGCGCGGCGAGCGCGGCCGTGGTGTTGCCGGATACGGTGGTGATCGCCGCGACGCTCAGCTCCGGCGAGCGCATCGCCAGGAGCAGGGCGAGCGCGTCGTCCACGCCGGTGTCGCAGTCCAGGATGATCCGTTTCATTCGTCCCCCGCCTCCTTGCGCGCGCCCTGAAGGTCCCCTCAGCGCGGGCATGGAAGTGCTTGCGGGGTACGTATTCGGCGTGGGTGGCGCCGGCCCTTCCCGAGCACCCGCCCCGTGCCGGTCTCTCCGCAGGAGACCGCTCCCCCCGCGCGGAACTGAGAGACAGGTCGCCCAGTGCGCGCAGCGGCCGCGCCGGTGGTCGTTCCCGACGAGGTATTTCCCTCCCGGTGGGCGTATGTAGGCATGGGGGAGCCCCGTCGCGCCGGTTTCCACCACGGGCGTCTCGTCGCCCTGCGCGGCGGGGAGCTGTTGAGGACACCGGATTGGAGAGAGGCGCCTGATGAGGAGTGAGGAGACGACCATGCAGAGTGTGCTGAGCGATCTCTTGAGCGACACGTGGGAGAAGGCCGACCGCGCGGTATGGGACCGCCGCCGCGCCGGGATTCTGGCCGCGTTCACCGACCTGTTGGGCGAGGGCGCGCCGGCCGCCCCGCCGGAGCCGGAGGTGCGCTGGCTGGGGGAGGAGCGCGAGGACGGCGTCGTGATCCGGAAGCTCAGCTTCCTGGTGGAGACGGACGACCGCCTCTACGCCTACCTGGTCCTGCCGGAGGGGCTGAACGCCCCGGCCCCGGCGGTCGTCTGCCTGCACGGCACCACCGCCGACGCCAAGGATGCCTGCCTCGGGCGCGGCGACCACCCGGGCGGCTCCGACAGTGTCGCCATCCACCTGGCGCAGCGCGGCCTCGTGGCAATGGCCCCGGACCACTTCTGCGCCGGCGAGCGCCTGAAGCCCGGCGAGCGGCCCTACGACAGCACCCGGCTCTACGCGCGTCACCCCGAGTGGTCGGAGATGGGGAAGAACATCTATGACCACGCGCGCTGCATTGACCTGCTGCGGACGCTGCCCGAGGTGGACGGCGGGCGCATCGGCAGCATCGGCCACTCCCTCGGCGGCTACGGCTCGGCGTTCCTCGCCGCGATGGACGAGCGCGTTCAGGCCGCCGTCTCGAGCTGCGGCATCACCGCCTGGGCTGCCGACCCCAAGCGCGACAACTGGTCGCGCACGCAGCCCGGGCGCTACCGGCACTTCCCCAAGCTCCGCCGCTTCTGGGAGGGCGGGCAGCCCGCCCCGGTGGATTTCCATGAGATCCTGGCCCTCATCGCCCCCCGCGCCTTCCTGAACCTCAGCGCGGTGGGCAACGATGTCTGCTTCCCGGTGTTCGCCCCCTTCCCCGAGCTCTACTACCAGGTGGAGAGCATCTACAAGCTGCTGGGAGCCGAGGGCAAGTTCGCGGTCCACTTCCACTCGAGCGGGCATTCGTTCGGCCGGTCGGCGCGGGCACTCGCCTACACCTGGTTGGAGGAACAGTTGGTCGGGTGAGAGCCGCCCGGCCGTCGCCGAGCTGAAGGAAAGCCCCGATGCGTGAGACCTTTCGGATGCAGCAGGTGCAGACCCCCGTGATCCCCGTGGTGGGCGAGCTGGTGAAGGCGCACCCCGGCACGATCTCCCTCGGGCAGGGCGTGGCCTACTACGGCCCGCCGCCGGAGGCGATCGAGCAGATCGAGCGCTTCCTGGCCGACCCGGAGAACCACAAGTACAAGCTGGTGGACGGCATCCCGGAGCTGCTCCAGACGATCCGCGCCAAGCTCGCCGCCGAGAATGGTATCCGCGTCGAGGAGGACAGCCGCTCTGTTCTTCCGAAGAACAAAGTCGTCGTCACCGCCGGCGGGAACATGGCGGCCGTGAACGCCATCCTGGCGATCACCGACCCGGGCGACGAGGTGATCCTGCCGGCCCCCTACTACTTCAACCACGAGATGGCCGTCGTCATGGCCGACTGCCGGCCGGTGGTGGTGCCGACCGACGAGAGCTACCAGCTCCGCCTCGATGCCATCCGCCGGGCGGTCACCCCCCGGACGCGCGCCGTGCTCACCGTCTCGCCGAACAACCCCTCGGGTGCCGTCTACCCGGAGGCGGCGCTGCGGGAGGTGAACGCCCTCTGCCGCGACGCGGGCCTCTACCACATCAACGACGAAGCCTACGAGTATTTCACCTATAGCGGCGCGCGCCACTTCTCCCCCGGCTCGATCCCGGGGAGCGCCGGGCACACGATCTCCCTCTTCTCCCTGTCGAAGGCGTATGGCTTCGCGAGCTGGCGCGTCGGCTGGATGGTGATCCCGGAGGCGCTCCTCGTCTCGGTGAAGAAGATCCAGGACACGATCCTCATCTGCCCGCCGGTGATCTCCCAGTACGCGGCCGTGGGCGCGATGGGCGTTGGCGCCGGCTACTGCCATGAAAAGCGCCGCGCCATCGAGGCGGCGCGGGCCCTCGTCCTGCGCGAATTCGCCCAGGTCCGCGACACTTGCACCGTCCCCCGGGCGGATGGCGCCTTCTACTTCCTGCTGCGCGTTCACACCGACCGCCCGGCGATGGAGGTGGTCGAGCGCCTGGTGCGCGAGCACGGCGTCGCCGTGATGCCCGGCCCCGCCTTCGGCATGGCGGACGGCTGCTACCTGCGCGTGGCCTACGGCGCCCTGCAGCCGGAGACCGCCGCCGAGGGGATCGGGCGGTTGTGCCGGGGGCTGCGGGCGATCGTGGGGTAGGCGAGACGCTCCCTCGTCCCAACCTTCTTGCCGCGGGATGGCTCTTTCCTGATGAGGAGGCGAAGAGGGGACGCGATGGAGACGCTCAGCGATCTGGTGCGACGCACGCTCGCCGGAGACACGGAAGCTTTCGGCGAGGTGGTGGATCGTTACCAGGACATGGCCTTCGCCTGCGCCTACGCCGTCCTCCGCGACCGGCAGGACGCCGAGGACGCCGTGCAGGATGCCTTCATCACGGCGTTCACCCGTCTCGGGGAACTGCGCGAGCCCGCGCGGTTCCCCGGGTGGCTCCGCCGCATCGTTCTCACCGCGTGCGGCCGCATCACCCGCCGCCCCAGGCTGCCGAGGGCACCGATGGAAGCGGCAGATGAGGTCCCGTCACCCGAGGGGGATCCGGCGGCAATCGCCGAGAGAGCGGAGCGCCGCGCCGAGCTGATGAAGGCCCTGGATGCGCTCCCGCCGCCCTGCCGCATGGCGACGATGCTCTTCTACATCAACGGCTACAGCGTCCGGGAGGTGGCGGAGTTCCAGGAGGTCCCCGTCGGCACCGTGAAGTACCGCCTGCACGAAGCCAGGAAGCGCCTCCGGGAGAGGATGGTGGACGAGATGCGAGACGATCTGTCGGCCGCCCGGCCCGGCCCCGCGCTGCGCCAGGCGATTCTGGACACGCTGCTGGCGCGCAAGGCTCGCTTCGATGAGCACGTCGCGGCCTTTCTCGCCACGCACGTAACGACTGCGACAGAAGGAGAGTGGGCGGCCGCATGGCACGAGCGGCGCCTGCGGGACGTGCGCGCCAACGCCGCCCAGTACGGTATCACTCCGGATGAGACTCTCCCCCGCATGCTGCCGGGGTACCGCCTTTCGGAGACCTTCCGCGACGACTTCACGGACGTCCCGCGCCGGTGGGGGATCCCCCCGGGAGTCAAGGTCATCGTGCTGCGGGACTTCGCCCGGAAGCTGGGAGTCCGGCCGCTGGCGCTGTACCGCTGGGAGGCAGAGGGTCTACCTGTGCTCCGGTATGACCCCTGGTGGGCGTTCGATGAGGAGCGGGCGGAGGCCTGGGTGCGGCAGCGAGGGACCCAACCGCAGGAGCGCATGACGCCGGAAGAGGGGCGCGAGATGCTGCTGCTGGCGCTTCGCACCCTCGCGGCCGGAGACGCCACGGAAGCGGAAGTCCTGCCCACCTTCGAGGGGCTGTCCCACGGCAGCGGCGGCCTTGATCCTCTCTGGTGGCCCACCTGGAGGGCCCGCCTTCCCGCCGAGAGGGAGGAGAACGCCCGTCAGTACGGCCTCGCTGCACCGACGCCGCACCCGTTCGGCATCCCCCAGGAGGTCCACGTCTTCGAGATCCGCGACTTCTGCCGCCGACTCGGGATCTCGCCCTTTGATGTCATCCGCTGGACCCGCGACGGGATGCCCGCCGTGCGCAGCAGCCCCCACATCCGTTGGGATCCCGAGCGCGTGGCGCAGTGGCTGGCCGACCGCGGCCTGATGCCAGGCCGTGAGTACTCACGCCAGGAACTGGATGTCCTTGAGGCGTTCGTCATCGGCGCCGTCGCCCGCGGGGAGGGTTCGCCCGAGGATGCTCGCGACATCCTCACGAGCTGGCGCGGTGTGATGTAGCGATCTCCTCTTGACGCACGGCGGCACTGCGGGTACACTGGTATGGTGCGGAGCGGATGGGCCGGCTCGGCCGGGCACGTGCCAGGCATGGCGGTCGTCTACCCGCCGGTGGGTAGCCCGGCCGATCAGGACGGAGTGAACAGATGGAAGCAGTGCGGTTGGAAGCCGTGGTCGAGAAGGACGGCGAGTTATTCCTGCGCGGCCTCCCGTGCAGGCGCGACCAGAAAGTGGAGGTCATTATCCTGATGGATGCGTGTGGCCCGCCAACCTTCGAAGAGGAGGGCGGCAGGCCACCCATCTGGCGTAGACTGGCGGGGGTGGGTGCCGGGCTTGATCTGCCCGAGGATCTGGCGGAACAGCACGACTACTACGCACATGGGGCGCCGAAGCGGTGAAAGAGACGTTCGCTGACAGCTTCTACTGGATAGCTCTCGTGAACCCGCAGGGCCACTACCACGCGGAAGCGGTAGCGGTGTCGGCCACTCTCACCGGACACCTCGCTACCACGGAGGCGGTCCTCGTCGAGGTGGCAGACGCGTTGAGCGACGCGCGCTTCCGCCATCTGGCCGTGCAGATCGTCAAGGAAGCGCGGGAGGATCCCGGTGTCTCCGTGGTGCCCTGGTCACCGCCGCTCTTCGAGCGTGCCTTTGACCTCTACACCAGTCGCCCGGACAAAGGTTGGAGCCTGACCGACTGCGTATCGTGCGTTGTGATGCAGGAACAAGGAATCACTGAGGTGCTGACCGGTGACCGGCACTTCGCGCAGATGGGCTTTCGTGCCCTGCTATTGATGAACAGGCTGTTGCCGTGCTCGCGGGGACGCGACGGAAAGGCTTTCCTACACCCATCCATCCCCCTTGTGCTTTGCGGTTCGCCTGCCCTGCCGCGTCCAGTGGGCGCCCCCCGATGCTCCCCATCCGTAGCTGCGGCTACGTCCGCTGCGTCTGGTAGTAGACCAGCTTGTTGATCGCCTGCATGTACGCCTTGGCGCTCGCCTCCACGACGTCCAGGCTGGCGCCGCGCCCGGTGTAGATCCGGCTGCCGGCGCCGATCTTCACCGTCACCTCGGCAAGAGCGTCCGTGCCCCCCGTCACCGACTGCACGCTGTATTCCACCAGGTCGTGCGGCACCTGGACGATCTTGTCAATCGTCTTGTAGACGGCATCAATGGTGCCCACGCCCAGGCCCGCGTCCACCAGGTCCGACTGCCCGTGCCGAATCTTGATGGTGGCCGTGGGGTAGCCTTCCAACCCCGCGACGACCGTCATGTAGTCGAGAACGTACTCCTCGGGCCCGCTGTAGACTTCGTCGGTGACGATGGACTCGAGGTCGGCGTCGAAGATCTCCTTCTTCTTGTCGGCCAGCTCCTTGAAGCGGGCGAAGGCGCGGTCGAGGTCTTCCCGGCTCAGTTCGTAGCCCAGCTCGCGCAGGCGCTGCTCGAAGGCGTGGCGGCCGGAGTGCTTGCCGAGCACCAGGCGGCTCTCGGCGATGCCCACGTCCCGGGCATTCATGATCTCGTAGGTCGTGCGCTCCTGGAGCACCCCGTGCTGGTGGATCCCCGCCTCGTGGGCGAAGGCGTTCGAGCCGACGACCGCCTTGTTCGGCTGCACGGCGATCCCGGTCACGTCGGTGAGGAGGCGGCTGCTGCGGTAGATCTCGCGCGTGTTGATGCCCGTGGTCGCCTGGAAGCAGTCGCGCCGGGTGTTGAGCGCCATCACCACTTCCTCGAGCGCGGCGTTGCCCGCGCGCTCACCGAGGCCGTTTACGGTGCATTCCACCTGCCCGGCCCCCGCCAGCACCGCGGCCATCGAGTTCGCCACCGCCAGGCCCAGGTCATTGTGGCAGTGAACGCTGATCACCGCCCTGCCGATGTTCGGCACCTGCTCGCGCAGCCTGCGGATCAGCGCCGAGAACTCGTGGGGCACGGCGAAGCCCACGGTGTCCGGAATGTTGACGACGGTCGCCCCGGCATCAATGACCGCCTCAACGACCCGGGCGAGGTAGTCCGGGTCGGATCGCGAGGCGTCTTCCGCGGAGAACTCGATGTCGTCGGTGAAGTTGCGGGCGCGCTGGACGCCGGCGACGGCCATCTCGAGCACCTGCTCGCGCGTGCGGCGCAGCTTGTGCTCGAGGTGAATGTCGGAGGTGGCGATGAACGTGTGGATGCGCGTCCGCTTGCCGGGCCTGAGCGCCTCGCCCGCCCGGTCAATATCCGCCGGGAGCGCGCGGCACAGCCCGGCGATGGCGGGCCCCTCGATCCGTTCGGCGATCAGGCGCACCGCCTCGAAGTCGCCGGGAGAGGCGATGGGGAAGCCGGCCTCGATCACGTCCACCCCCAGGCGCGCCAACTGCCGGGCCACCTCCAGCTTCTCCTCCAGGTTCATGCTGGCGCCCGGCGACTGCTCGCCGTCCCTCAACGTCGTGTCAAAGATCGCTATCCGGCGCATCGCACCTCCCCTCCTGGCCGAACTCCACCAGGTAGTAGATCTCCGCAAGAGGGACCTCGCACCCGAGGCTGGGAGGCCGCAGCGAGTCCTCCAGGCTCCGGTATTCCCGGAACACCCAGGTCCCGTCCGGCTGGCGCACGAAGTGTTCCACCCGGTGCCGGTCCTGGGCCACCATCACATACTCCACCAGGGAATCGAGCTGGCGGTAGTGCGCCCACTTCCAACCCCGGTCGTTCGCCTCGGTTGCCTCGGAGAGCACCTCAATGATCACCTTCGGGTTGAGAAGCGTGTCGCGTTGCCCGTCAGGGAAGCGCGGCCTGGCACACACCACCATCACGTCCGGGTAAGTGTAGAGGCCCGTCTCCTCGACTTGCAGGCGCATGTCGCTCGGGTAGACTTCACATCGCTTCCCCTTCAGCCGCGTCCCCAACTCGCGAACAAGGTTGCTGACAATCAGATTGTGCAGGCGACTGGCGCCGGCCATGGCGTAGACTTCGCCATTGACGTACTCGTGCTTCGACTCTGCCTGACGCTCGCCGGCCAAGTATTCCTCCGGCGACACCTTCGGCTCCGGGCTCGCGCTCATCGTTGACACCCCTCCAGTGGCCTCCCGCGCGCGGGCGTGGGTCCACTCACGGCTGCCGGGCGGGCTTCCGGTCTGGCCGGATTATAGCATCGGGGGGGGCGCCGAGTCAATGCCGGCCGACGGGGAGCAGGCCGTGGGAGGGCACCGGGCGCGCTCGTGGGCGGACGGTCCCCGGCATCACTTCGCCGACCGGTACTTCAGAATCACCTCGTTCACGGCGGGCAGGATGCCGTAGAGCTCCGGCCGCCGGCGCGAGAGAACCATCTCGCGCCAACCCCGCTTCTGCTCGGGGAGGTCGCCGGTGAAGTAGGATGCCATGCCGCTGCCGCCGGGCTTGGGCTGGTCGGCCTTGCGGCCGGCGTAGTAGACCTTGGCGTCGTCGAAGTCCACCTCCGTAGCGATCAGGCCGATCTGTTGGAAGCGCGAGGCGGCCACCACGCCGCCGTAGGGGTCCACGATCACGCTGCGCAGCCCGGTGTCGGAGCTGTTCCAGTGGGCGCACGCCACCCAGCAGCCGTTCTCGGCGGCGCGGGCGCGCAGGAGCAGCTCGTTGTTCTCGCCGTCGGCGCCCCACATGCGGCTCGGATCCAGAATCAGCTCCGCCCCCTTCACGGTGAGCACTCGGTCGATCTCACCCGTGTAGAGGTCGCCGCAAGAGTGAATGCCGATGCGGGCGAAATCGGTATCGAAGACCTGAAGTTCGGGGAAGCCGCGCGTCCAGAAGAGGGGCGCCTGGAAGACCTCCCGGCCATCTCGATCCCAGACGCGGGCGATGCTGTCGAACCGCTCGTCGCCCACGCCGCCGATGACGATGTAGGCGTTCATCCGGCGGGCGCGCTCGGACACCAGGCCGGCCACGCGCCGGGTGGTCTCATCGGTAATGTGGGCGCCCATCTCCGAGAGGAGGAGCAGGTCCGGCTGGAGAGCGGCGGCCTCGTCGATCAGGGCGAGCATCCGCTCCGGCACGGCGCCGTCGTGCCACATGTGCTCCCGGGGGAGGTAGCCGACGGCGATGCGCGCGGTGCGCTTGCGGTAGGCCGGTCGCGGGGCGGGCCGGTGGGCCTCCGTGAGCGGCTGAAACGCCGTCCGCTCGCCCAGGCTGACGACGAAGAAGGTGTTCTCGGCTCGGTAGTGTGGCTGGTGGACGTTCTGTTTCCGCTTGTCGAGGCGCAAGCCGACGGTGGCGGCGCCGTCGTCGTAGCCGGTATCGGCGATGGGGCAGCCGATGCGGTTGAGGATCATGCTGCGCCCCCAGGGCGCGCCCGGCATGCCGCCGCTGTAGCTGTTCGTGATGTAGGCTCTCGGGTCTGCGTAGCCGGCGGCGACGAGGTGCGCCAGGTTGTCCAGGGCGCGCGCTTTCAGGAGCGGCGTCCACTCGAAGTGCTGGCGCAGGCGCTCCGGCGCGTGCTGCCACACCAGGATCTCCGCCCCCTTCATCCGCTCCACCCAGTAGACCTCGGGGAAGTAGAAGTCGGACCCCACGCTCAACCCGATAGCTCCCACTTCCGTCTGGAAGACGGGCAGGTCATCGCCCAGCACCAGGCCGTCATCGTCGGGGAAAGCGTGCGTCTGGCGGTAGCGCCCGACGATCCTGCCCTGGCGGTCCAGCAGCAGCGCCGTGTGCGACCGGCCGCCCTCCTTCCGCTGCTCCACCAGGGCGACGGCCAGATATGTGCGATGCTCTCTGGCTACCTGGATGAGGTCGGCGAGTTCCTCACTCTCGGCGCCCTCGCGGAACTGCACGAAGGGCAGGAACGGCGTCACCACCAGGTCCTGCCGCCGCTCCGAGCACGCCGCCCGGATCTCCCGGAGGACGTAGTCACGCGTGCGGAACGCGTCGCCTTCCAGCAGGCAGAGGGCGGAGACGACCGGGACTCGCTCTCTCGGCGCTTCAGCCATCAGTTGCTCTCCTCTCAGCAGCAGGCACGCCGCGAAGGCGCCCCACACCCGCACAGATGCCCGAGGGCACGGAATACGCATCTCTCTCCCCCGGCCGCACGCTGGCGGCCACGACCGCCGCCCCGACCATCGCGGGTCGGCGCACGCCGCGTATGTTCTATGTTGCAGCCGAGGTTTCCTGCGCGGGGTGACCAAGGGGGTCCCGTCGGGAAGGGGAATCACGAGGCGGCCAGGCACGGCGAAGGCCCGCCTGCCGGGCGGGCCTTCGCTCTCGCAGCCACTCCTTGCCGGCAGTCAGGCGCCGGCGGCGCTTCCTCAGGAGACGTCCTTCAGGTCGCGCTTCCTCAGGTAGGGCATCAGCTCGCGCAGGCGCTTGCCCACTTCCTCGATCGGGTGCTCGGCACCGATGCGGGTGAGGGCATTGTAGACCGGGCGGCCGGCCTGGTTCTCCAGGATCCACTCCCGGGCGAACTCGCCGGTCTGCACCTCGGCGAGGATGCGCTTCATCTCCTCGCGCGTCTCGTCGGTGATGATGCGCGGCCCGCGGGTGACATCGCCGTACTCGGCGGTGTTGCTGATCGAATAGCGCATCCCGGCGATGCCCGCCTCGTACATCAGGTCCACAATGAGCTTCAGCTCGTGCAGGCACTCGAAGTAGGCGATCTCCGGCTGGTAGCCCGCTTCGACCAGCGTCTCCCAGCCGGCGATGACGAGGGCGGTGGTGCCGCCGCAGAGGACCGCCTGCTCGCCGAAGAGGTCGGTTTCCGTCTCCTCCTTGAAGGTGGTCTCCAGCACGCCGAGGCGCGTGGCGCCGATGCCCTTGGCGTAGGCGAGCGCAATCTCCTTGGCGCGGCCGGTGGCGTTCTGCTGCACGGCGATCAGCGCCGGAATGCCGGACCCGTCCTGGAACTGGCGGCGGAGCAGGTGCCCGGGACCCTTGGGCGCCACCATGATCACGTCCACCTCCGGGGGGGGCACGATCTGCCCGAAGTGGATGTTGAAGCCGTGGGCGAAAGCGACCGTTTTGCCCGGCCTCAGTTGGTCGCGGATCTGGCTCTCGTAGATGCGCTTCTGCGCCTCATCCGGCGCCAGGATCATGATCACGTCGCCACGGGCGGACGCTTCGGGGGTCTCCACGACCTCCATGCCGACCTTCTCCGCCGCGGCCCAGCCGGGGCTGCCGGGCGCCTCGGCTACCAAGACGCTGATGCCGCTGTCGCGCAGGTTCAGGGCGTGCGCGTGGCCCTGGCTGCCAAACCCGATGATGGCCGCCGTCTTCCCTGCCAGCAAGTCCAGGTTCACATCCGCATCATAGTAGACTCTTGCCAATGTCGTCCTCCTTCCGGTGGCTCGCAACGCATCACGGATCACGCCTCCGCGCCACCCAAACGCCCGCCGCGACGCCGGCCGCCGCGCCGAGCACAACGAACAACGCCAGATTGACGATGAGATTCGCCACGGTGTCCAGCCCCAGCCGCCCCGTGACCGCGTTGTAGAGGCGCCAGAGCAGCCAGTTGGCGATCCCCAAACACCCGACGGCCAGCCCCCCGACGGTCCCCGCCCGCGGGCGCCCACGCACCCGGCCCACGACGGCACCCACGATGGCCCCCGCCGCCGGCAGCGCCAGCGCCAGCACGTTCACCACCAGGTTCGCCGTCGCCTCGTCAATCAGCTCCCGCATGTCAGGGTCCTGACTACATATATTATGATTACATATATTATGACAATAATATATGTAATCTCAAGCCGGCTGCAAGCCCCGGGTGAGCACGATCTTGCCGGTGCGCACCACCTCGCGGATGCCGTAGGGCTCCAGGAGGCGCGTCAGGGCATCGATCTTATCAACTTTTCCGGTGACTTCCAACACGAAGCTGCGCTCGCCCACGTCCACGACGCTCGCCCGGAAGACGTCGGCGATCTGCATGATCTCCCCGCGCACGCCCGGCTCGGCGGTGATCTTGATCAGCGCCAGCTCGCGCTCCACCACCGCCACGTCGGTGTAGTCGTTGATCTTGATCACGTCCACCAGCTTATTGAGCTGCTTGGTGATCTGCTCCAGGTCCGCGTCGTCGCCGGCCACCACGATGGTCATCCGGGAGATCGTGGCGTCCTCGGTGGGCGCCACCGCCAGCGTCTCGATATTGTAGCCCCGGCGCGCGAAGAGCCCCGCCACCCGCGCCAGCACTCCGAAACGGTTCTCCACCAGAACCGACAGCGTATGTTTCACGTTGCCCTCTCTACCTTACAACGATGGTTCGTGCGGTACGGATGCCCGGCGGTTGAAACCACGGGCAACGAATGCGCCAAGTCCACCGGCGCGGACTGGAAAGCCGAGTCGGCGCAGGCCGACTTCGTGACATCCTTGCCCGCGACCTCGGTCGCCGGGATCCGGTGCGCCCAGCGTGTTTG
>JACQGM010000023.1 GCA_016199585.1 Armatimonadota bacterium | reverse complement strand
TTATGTTAACGCCTATGCCCTCCGACGGTCTCTCCCTCCTCTCCACGCCGCTCCCCATCCTCCTCAGTGGCCCGCGCCGGTGCTGCCGCCCGCCACGGTGAGCTGGTCGTCCACCTCGCGCACGCCCGGCTGGCCGGCCGCGACCCGAGCGGCGGCCGACTTCTCCTCCTGCCGGGCGACCTGGCCGCGCAGCGTCACCACTCCGTTGCTGGCCGAGACGCGGATGCTCGCAGCGTCCACCGCCTGGTTCTCGACGAGCGCCTGGTTGACGCGGGCTTCTACGTCCTCATCGGCCGGGGCAGTACTCTGCGCCGGGGGCCGGGGCTGCCCTGGCGCCACGTCGAGCGGCACTGGTGGGCTCCCCGAGGGCGGCGGTCCCGGCGAAGGCCGAACAACCGGAGCCGCGCCCTCAAGACGCCCCAGGATCATCCGGTCGCGCACCTCGGCGATGCCGGAAGCCTGCCGCGTCATCTCAACGATGCGTTGGCGATCCAGATCCGAGGGCACCAGCCCCGAGAGGACCACCACGCCATCCACCACATCCACGTTCACGTGCTCCGCGCCCGCTCCCCGCGCGCGGCGGATGCCGGCCCGGAGCGCCTGCTCCAACGCCGGCGCCACCATCACTGGCGGCTCATGCG
Organism: Armatimonadota bacterium; assembly: GCA_016199585.1. GTDB lineage: Bacteria > Armatimonadota > JAAZEB01 > JAAZEB01 > JAAZEB01 > JACQGM01. The sequence continues at coordinate 8,568 of JACQGM010000023.1, read as the reverse complement.
CCGCTCCCGCCGCCTCCGCCCCTGGCTCCGGCACCGGCCGGCACCCCGGGGCGAGGAGCGGCGCCACACCCAGCACCCACAACCACCTGCGCCCCCTCACCTGTCGCACCTCCGTCCGCGATCTGCCCGGTAGTTACCCGGCGCGCGGGGATGGGAAACAGCGCCGAGCGCGCCCCGGGGACGGGCTGCCGGGTGTCGCGGCGGGGGAAGGCCGCCGCCCTTTCCCGCTCCGATCTACCGCACCACCCACCACCGGCATTGGGTTCCACAGGCACCTCGGCCACGTACCGACCTCATGTGCCAACTTCGTGTACGCTCCTCTCGTCATCGCTTCCTCCCCACGAGATCGGCGGACCATCGGTCGGGATCGGGTCAGTAGGCAGTCACCAGGACGGCAGGCGATGCCGCTTCGTCCTAGCCGTGCTCGGACACCCGCGCGTCTCCTCGCTGGACCAACGGCACAACCCTCGCGGAGGTCTCGCTCATAGCCAGATCCTGGGAGCCTGTCTGAGTAACCCGATCGAGAACCACATATGGTGTCCTACCGGCGAAGACGCCACTACTTCTCGCATGGCAACGGGCGAAAAAAGGAAAACGCCTTACTCAGACAGGCTCCTGGCAGGACGATGCACGTACTGTCAACCGCACAGCACACGGCACCAGGGCCATTTCATCACCTCACCACCCTGAGGCTCGTAGTGCCCTCGACCACCAGGCGCGCCCCGGCGACTGCCCGGAGCGCCCGAGAATCGGGCTGGTCTCCCGGCGAACGCACCCCTCTCACCCCGCCTCCAGCCGGTTAGACACCGGCGCTCCGAGGCAAACGGCCCATGCCCCCGCTTCGGACCAGCGGTCAACGCTCTCGCAGGGCAGGGGTCCGGGTGGACGCAGGCCCTCCCCTGCCCCCCGGGGCGCACCGTGTGGCAGCGATGAAATGGCCCTGACACGGCACACGGACGGACGGAGTACAGAGGGTTCCCCTATCGGTGTACCCCCGGATCCGATTGCACCACCCGCAGGCGGATCGTGTAGACGCCATCGCCGGTCAGGATGCCGCCGCGGCCGAAGAGGCGCCCGAACTGCCAGCTCGACAGCCCCAGCTCCGGGCGGCGCAGGGCGTACTGGCCATCTACCCAGCGGGTGAAACCGTTGCCGACGAAGGGCGCGTTGATCCGCCGGAAGAAGCGCGCGTGCGCCTCGGGGTCCTCACTGATGAGCGAGGCGACGAACTGCGGGCTCTGGGCGTTGAAGAGGTCCACCGCCTCGTCCACGTCGCGAACCACGCACAGGCTCACCTCGGGGGTCTGCTCCCACTCCCATTCCCGGCCCAGGCAGTCGCGCTCGATCACCTCGGCGATCGGCTCCTCCACCACCCCCGCGGCGCGGAGCACGCGGGCGCGCGTCCGGAAGAGGTCCTCGGGCACGTGGCCCTCGGAGCCGCGGACAACGTGCAGCTTGAAGGCGTGGCCCAACTGCTCGCCGCGCTCGCGCAGCGCCTCGATGAGCGCGGGCACCAGGTCGGCGGCGCGCGACTCGGGGATGCAGGCGGTGTTGAGGGTGTTGCACACCTTCCGGTCCACCGAGTGGAAGACGGCCAGCCGGTACTTCTGTGCGTCGGCGGCCTCGTCGGCAACGATCCAGGCGCCGCCGGTGCCGTGGAGGCTGACGGCGATGCCGGCCTGCCGGGCGATGCTCCCGAGCTGCTCGACAGCGCGCCCGGAGCCGCGGGCCACGGCCAGGCCGAGCAGGGGATGGCGGAACATCGCCCAGCCGGCGCTGTGCTCGGCGCTCTCGACCAGGACCACGCACTCCTCGGGGAGGCCGGCGGCGCCCAGGGCGGGGCGCAGCGCCTCGGCGGTGATCGCCCGCGCGGTGCCCAGGGCGTCGCTCCCGATGCGCATCACCGTGGTGTTGCCGCTGCGGAGCACGCCGGTGGCGTCGGCGAAGACGTTCGGGCGGCCCTCGAAGACGAAGCCGACGACGCCCATGCCGCTCAGGACCTGCTCCACCTTCCAGCCGGGGTGCTCCACGGTCTCCACCACTCGGTCGCGCAGGGATGGGGTGTCGCGCCACTCCTGGAGGCCCTGGATCATCCCCCGGCGCACCTTCTCGTCGGCGACGAGGCGCGTGGTGGAGCGCCCGCGCGCCCGCGCCCGCGCCACGTCGGCGGCGTTCGCCTGGGCGATGCGCGCCCAGGTGGCGTCGTCATCCAGGCGGCCGGCGAACTCCTCGTAGAAGCGGTCAATCGCCGCGTCCGGCACGTTCGCCAGCGCCCGGAACGCGGCGTGGGCGCGGCGGACGGCGGCGTCCACCAGATCGTGCTGCTCCTTCGGCACGCGGAGCACGTCGCCGCTGCTCTCTACGACGATGATCTGGTCGCCCGGGCGGAAGCGCTCGACGATCTCATCGGGGACAGGGGCCATGCCGCCGCCATACAGGATCTGCGCCCCCCGGCGCAGGTCGAAGGGGGTCTTCATCTCGTGCTCAGCCATATCGGTTCTCCCGGGAAGCGTGAACGCTCTGGTACCATCCTCATTGGCCGTCGCCGGCCGGTTTCCCTGCCCGCCCGCGGGACAGCGCCCGCGTGCCTGGTTTGACGGGCGCTCGCAGGGGGTAGGTCTTGCTCGTGCAGGAGGGCCTTCGGGCCACGGCCGGGGAGCGCGCGGGGGCTTCGCCGGCGGGGCAACGTCCCGCGCAGAGGGGAGCGGTATGAGAGGGATCACGATCTGCCTGGCGGTGCTGACGACGATGACGCTCGTCGGGAGCGCGGCGGTGTGGGCCGACCCATCGGCTTCGGAGAGCGCCCCACCCGAGGGCGCGCAGACGATGGATGTGGAGGGAGCGGCGCTCATCCAGAACGGCGACGTGCCCGCCGCGCGGCGCAGCGCCATCCAGCAGGCGCTCCGCGAAGCCGTGGAGCGCGCCTTCGGCGTGCAGCTCAAGAGCACGCTGCAGACCCGCAACTACATCGCCACGGAGGACCGGATCGAAACCCAGACCTCCGGCTACGGCATCGTGGAGAAGGTGCTGGAGGAGCGGACGGAGGGCAGCCTCTACCGCGTGAAGGTGCGCGTGCGCGTCGGCCATCGGCCGCTGGTGGACCCGGTGGCGGCCGTGGCCCCCTCGCCGTCGTGGCGGGTGGCGGTGGTTCTCCCGGCCGCAGCGACCACGTACTACGGCTACGTGCGCACCGAGGCGCTCTCCGCCGAGCGCGCCCTGATCCAGCGGCTGGAGCAAGCCGGGCTCGCTGTGGTGGACTGGCGCCATGCCGGGAAGCCCACCGGCGCCCCCGCGGTGGCCGGGAGCACCCCGGCGGCGCTCGCCTCCTGGGGACGCCAACGGGGCGCCGACCTGGTGATCGCCGGCGAGGTGATTCCCCTGGCCGGGCCGGGCCTATCCCTGCCCGCCGGGTGGATGCCGTTCGACTACACCCGCTGCCGAACCTCCGCGACCGCCCGCGCCGTCCGCACCGACACCGGCGAGGTGGTGGCCGCAGAGGCGCTGCGTGAGGATAGCGACGGCACGACGCGCGCGCAGGCGGTGCAGACGGCGCTCTCTCGAACCGGCACCCGGCTCGGAGATCGGCTGGCGCGGGCGATCGGCACGCTGCCCAACGCGCGGGCGCACAGCCGCCGCGTGGTCGCCGCGCGCTTCCGCGATGCTGCCGAGGCCCAGGCGTTCCAGGACGCCATCGCCCGGGTGCCCGGAGTGCGCCGCGTGCAGCGAGAAGCGTACGAGGGGGGCGAGCTGCGCCTGACGGTGCTCATGGGCGGCGAGGCGGCCGACCGCCTCGGGGCGCTGCTGGAGCGCTCGGAGGCGCTGGGGCGCTTCCAGGTCGCCGTCCAGCGCGATGCGGAGGGGGAGATCGAGGTGCAGGTGATGGTCGCGCCGTGAGCTGAGGCCCGCGGGGGACGGGAGACGGGCGGGTGCCGGGGCGGCCGGCTTTCGTCGGACGAGTCTCTCAGTCCTCTACATAGCGAGGAAGCGGTTGGAACCGCAGGCATCGCGGGCGTCGCGCGCCCAGGCGTCGACTTCCAGTCCGGTGCCGGGCACGCACACCTATCGTCTCAAGCTGGGACCACAAGCAGACGGTGGGGCGGGCGCGACTATGAGGGAGGAGGGAGCGCCCGCGCGCTCCGCTCGTGGTAGATGCGGGCCGCCGCGTGGGCGCTCCCTGCCAGGATGGATGCCGGGGGCAGCAGCTCTCCCCAGCATCGGCACAGGTGAGCTTGCATCCTCTCCCCCCTTGCGCAGCCGCTTCCGCTGTGGGCCTCGTACTGCGCCGGCGATGACTCTGCCCATCCGATTTCCCAACGGGCGATCAGCCCAGGCGGACGGGCTTGCCGGTGCGCACGGATTCCTCCTGCGCGCAGCAGATCTGGATCACCTCCAGCGCCTGCAGCAGGTCGAAGGTCTGCTTGCCGGCCTCCACCATCGCCAGGAAGTCCTTGAGCATGGTCGAGTAGTAGTAGGCGCCGTCGGTCACCTTGGCGTAGAAGCTCCCCTTGGTGCCCTGCACCACCCCCTGGAAGCCGACCGGCACGCCGTGCGGGCACATCACGGTGAGCTCCGCCCCGTTCATGTACTTCACCACGACGACGGTGCGGCCTCGCTCACCGACGTCGAACACCTCAATGGGCCGGCTGTTGACCAGTGTGTGCCCCAGGGTCACCGCGTGCATCCCATAGAAGAGGAACGCCCGGTCGATGTGCAGGTCGGCGGGGCCCATGGTACACGCCATGGCGATGTCGCCTACCTCACCCTTCGCCACCGGCTCGAACTCCTTCGCGTACTTGAGGGCGGAGGAGGACATGAGCAGGCACTTCTTGGCGCGCGCGAGGCGCATCAGCCCGCGAGCGGCCTCGACGTTGTCGGAGAATGGCTTATCGATGAGGGTAGGGATGCCCCGCTCGATGAACGGCGCGGCGTACCGGTACTGCACCAGCGAGCAGTCATCGCCGATGTAGACAGCGTCGATGCCGTCGTACATCTCCTCGATGCTGCCGGCTACCACCGGCACGTTGGCAAACTTCGCCAAGTTCTCGGCGGCCCGGCGGTCCTCGTCGAAGACCTTGACCACCGTCGCACCCTCGATGCGGGCTATCGGCGGCTTGCCGCCGCCCGGGTCGAGGTGCTTGAACTCCTCGTTCAGGCCGTTGAACATCTTTGAGAACTGGACGGGATGGCCGATGGCGGCCCCCGCCACGAAACCCAGCTTGATCACTGGTCGCCTCCCTCAGAAACGGATGACCTTCCCCGTGCGTGCCGACTCGAAGCACTTCAGGATGAAGCGCGTGGTACGAGCGCCATCGAACGCCGTGGTGGGCACGGGCTCGCCATTCAGAATGCACTGCGCGAAGGTGGGGAGAATGTCTGACACGCCGCTCGCCCGGCCGCCACCGAGGTCGATGCTGAAGTTGCCGGCTTCGTAAGGCTTCTTCCACACCGCCTCCGGCACCGCCGACTCGAAGTGGCAGTTCTCGCCGTGGTCGATGGCGATGGCGCTGCGGCCCTTGTCGACCACCATCACGAAGAAGGGGCAGCCGTTGTTCAGCGGGTGGCCGGCCATCAGACCCCCGGTGCCGCCGTCGCCGCCGAGGAAGGCGCCGACGCTACCGTTCTTGTAGCGCACCGCCGCGTTGATAGTGTCGATCACCTCCGGCCGGGAGTGGTGGAAGACGCCGCCGGTGGCGTAGACGGACTCCGGTTCGGCGCCGGCCAGGTAGAACATCATGTCTACCACATGGCACCCCTGTGAGAGAATCTGACCGCCGCCCTTGATCGGATCCTGCGCCCAGCCACCCTCGCGCCAGATGCCGGTGGTGCGCGCATGGGCGATGATGTTGTCCGGCTTCGGAAACTCCTGCCTCACCGCCTGCGCGCCCTTGGCGAACCGGCAGCGGAACGCCACCATGTACTTCACGCCGGAGCGCTCCGCCAGGGCAACGATGTCGTCGCACTCCCGCTCGGTCATCGCCATCGGCTTCTCAATGAGGACGTGCTTGCCGCACTCCATGGCCCGCAGCGAGAACCGCGCGTGCGTGTCGTGCCAGGTGGTGATCAGCACCGCGTCGATCTTCGGATCGGTGAAGATCCGCTCGGGGTCGTCGGTGATGTACTCCCCGCCGAACTCCTGGCGGTGCCCCTCGGCCTTTTGCAGGTTCACATCCGCAAGTCCGTAGATCGTGATCTTCTCTGCGAATGGGCGCAGCGGCTCCGAGATGTTGGGCGACTTCGCTCCAATGGTCCGGAGGTGCGCCTTGCACATCCCCCCGCAGCCGATCACGCCCAGTCTTACCTCCCCCATGATCGTACCCTCCAGGAAGGCGGACTCCGCGTCCGCCTCAGCGACCTGGCAGCCCCGCGGGGAGATGCCCCTCGGCTTCCGGGCCACCACCTGAAGCGTTCGCCGCCCGAGGCGCCCTTCCTCTCAGCGCGGGAGACGATGTGCTCTTGCTCACGTCGCATGACACCCCTCGTCTCTACGTGCGTTCGTGCCGGGGGGCGAGGAAGCGGTTGGAGCTTCGACTACGCGCGGGAGGTCGTCGCGCTCGCTCCCTTTGCTTTCAGTCCTCTACATAGCGAAGAAGCGGTTGGAACGGCAGTACGAGTGACCGCCCGCCGGGAGCGTTATCCCTTTCAGTGCTCTAAATAGCGAGGAAGCGGTTGGAGCACTCCGCCGGCAGCTCGCCGAGCACCGCGCACGTCCTTTCGGTCCTTTACACAGCGAGGAAGCGGTTGGAACTTCCGCGGCGCGCGCGAAGCGGTCCGCGCCTCCGCTTCGGACAAGGTGCCAACGCACTCGCAGGGCGGGGTACGGGCGGACGCGGGCACTCCCCTGCCCCCCCGGGGCCGCGCCGTGCGGCAGTGATGAAGCGGCCCTGGAGCGCCCGCGCGCCTACTGGAAAAGCGGCCGGCAGATGCGCTATAATAGGGGTGGGCGATCGCAGACGGGAGATGGAAGAGAGGGCACGGGGGCCCGTCACCTCTCTTCGGTCCCCGTCTGCCGCCAGAAGGACGAACAGCATGGCGACCGGCACCACCCTCATCATCTCCAGACGCGGCGCTCTCGACCCCGAGGCGGAGGCCCGGGAGCGGGCGCTGGCGGCCTGCGCTTCCGGCGCGCAGGTGCTCGTCACCCCGCACCTCTACCACGTGCCCGACGAGAGCCCGATCTGGGGCGAGCTGGCCGGACTCTCCGGGCCGGTGGCGCTCCTGTCGTGGCTGCACCCGCGCGCGGTGGAATGGCTGCTGCGACGCCGCGGGGTGGAGATTTCCGAGTGGTGCCTCCTCAACCTCGACGCGTTCCCCGACGCGGAGGCCGCCTGCCGCGCCGCGCGGGCGGCACTCGGCGCGGTAGCCCCGGAAGGGTCTCCAGACGGAGCCGTGCGCGTGCTCGACGCCCCGGCGCTGCCGCGCTGGTATCCCGTGGTGGACCGCGAGCGCTGTGCCGACTGCCAGCACTGCTTGCAGTTCTGCCTCTTCGGCGTCTACGCCCTCGGTGAAGAGGGGCGCGTGGTGGTGCGCCATCCGGACCGGTGCAAGCCGGGGTGCCCCGCGTGCAGCCGGATCTGCCCCGAAGGCGCGATCATGTTCCCCCTCTACGAGCGCGACGCGGCGATCGCCGGCGCGCCGGGGCATATCGTGCGGCCGGACGCGGCGGCCCGCCGCATGTTCTACACCCGCACCCGCAAGCCCTGCCCGGCCTGCGGCAGCGACGGCTCCGGCCCCGGCACGCTCCCCATGCCTCCGGCCGACGGCACCTGCCCGGAGTGCGGCCGCCCGGCGCAGGCCGCGGCGCCCGAGACGGCCGTCACCGACGAGATTGACGCCCTCATCCTGGAGCTGGACAACCTGGCGCGGAGGAGGTCCTGAGTGCCTCCCCCCTCCGGATACCCGGTCGTCCTCACCGCCGACCGCACCCTGATGGCCGACTACCGCCTCCTCTTTGACGGGATGCTCGTCGCCAGCCAGACCACGACCACGCCGCGCTTCCTGATGGATGCCCTGCTGATGCCCGCGGCGCGCAGCCGGAACGGGCGGGCGCGCGTGGCGCCGCTCGGCCTGCGGCGCATCGAGGCGGCCCTCCTCTCGGCGGGGTTCGACGCGGCGGAGGTCGCCGTGGTGGACGAGGCGGGCCTCGAGCGCGCCATCGGCCCCGACACGCGCGTCGTCGGGATCACGTCGGGCGAGCCGACCGGTCGCGGGATGAACACCACAACGATGACGGCGGTCGCCGGCGGCCGCATCTACCCCGAGGCGATGTTCCGGCGGCTGGCGCGCGCGGTGCGCGTCCGGATCGCCGCCTGCGGCGCCCCCGCCCGCGTCGTTCTCGGCGGACCCGGCGCCTGGCAGGTGGCGGGGGCTGACGCCGCCCGGCGCGAGCTCGGCGTGAACCACGTGGTCACCGGCTACGCCGAGGGCAACGCCCCGGCGCTCTTCCGCTCCCTCCTGAAGGGAGAGGCCTTGCCCGCCGTGATCGACGGCGAAGGCGCGTCCGCCGCCGACGTTCCACCCATCCGCGCTGCCAGCACGATGGGCGTGGTGGAGATCAGCCGGGGCTGCGGG
>JACQGM010000360.1 GCA_016199585.1 Armatimonadota bacterium | reverse complement strand
GCACTACAAGGTGCCGCTGCCACCTTGGGCGCCACCAAAGCGTCGGCGGCGTTCGCGCAAGCAGGCACTTGAGCCTGCCGCGGCGCCCGGGAGCCAACCACGGTAGAATGTGGTGCTACCCCTGTGCGCCGGTCGCCCACCTATTGACACGACGCGCCGGGGCCTGGTACAATGGGGCTGCTCGGCCGGGGCGTAGCGCAGTTTGGTCAGCGCGCATGTTTTGGGAACATGAGGCCGCGAGTTCGAATCTCGCCGCCCCGACCAAATGGCCCGAAAAGCCAGGTATCTCGCGGGTTCGCGGCCCTGTCACTCTCACCAAAGGATGGTGACAAATGCGGAATAGCGCGCATGTGTTCACGCGAGCGGGAAGCTCCCGCTCCCGGCGCGGCGGCCGTCCAACGCGCCGTCAAGTCCTGGCTCAGTGACTGCGAGACGCGCGGCCTGTCGCTGCGCACGGTTGCGCCGGGCGGGCTCGGTAGCCCGGCGTCCGCTCTCGGGCGCCGGTGTCCTCGCCGAAGATCGCCATCATCGCTTGGCGGCCATCCGGGCGCGGGCGCCCCGGCTTCTTCTTTGGCTTCGGCTTGGGCGGCATCGGGGGCATCAGGAGCGGGCGCTCGATGGCCGGCCGCCGGGTGCCCGCTCGCCCGGGCTAAGCCGGCGGCGGTTCCTGCCACCGCCCCAGGATCGCATCCGCCATCCGGGCGACACGCACCATCGGGAGCACGTCGTGGACGCGGACGATCGCGGCGCCGTTGAGGATGGCGGCCGCCACGGCGGCGGCCGTCCCCTCGATGCGCTGGTCGGAAGGAAGGCCGAGCACCTTGCCGATGAAGCTCTTGCGAGACGGACCCACCAGGATCGGCACGCCGAGCGCCGCGAACTCGCGCAAACGCCGAAGAATCTCCAGGTTGTGCTGGGCGGTCTTGCCGAAGCCGATGCCCGGGTCGGCGATCAGCCGGCCACGGGGCACGCCCGCCGCCACGGCGGCGGCCATCTGGCGGCGCAGGAAGGCGCTGATGTCGCCCACTACGTTGTCGTAGCGGATCTCCTGCTGCATCGTGCGCGGCGAGCCAAGAATGTGCATCAGCACCAGCCAGGCGTCCGACTGCGCCACTGCGACCGCCAGGCGGGGATCCAGGGTGAGTCCGCTGATGTCGTTGACGATCCGCGCCCCCGCGGCCAGTGCGGCGCGGGCCACCGGCTCCTTGTAGGTGTCAATGGAGATAGCCACATCCGAGAACTCGCGGATGCCGCGGATGATCGGCACGACTCGGCGGATCTCCTCCTCGGCGGATACCGGCTCCGCGCCCGGGCGCGTGGACTCGCCGCCCACGTCAATGATGTCGGCGCCTTCCGAGACCATTCGCCGGGCGTGCGCCAGCGCGGCACGCGCCTCGATGAATTGCCCTCCGTCGCTGAAAGAGTCGGGCGTGATGTTCAGGACGCCCATCACCAGGGTGCGCCGATCCCCTCCGGGCACGAGCTCCGCCAGGCCGGCGCGGCTTTCGAGGTCCATGCTTGCTCCTGGGAGTTCAACGTTCAACGTTGCGAGTTGCGCCGCAACGTTGAACGTTGAACGTTGAACTAGGAACCCCAAACTCCCTACGCCCCCACCTTCCGCGCAGCCGTCTCTCGCTTGTAGTCCAGCGTCAGTTCCTTGTCGCGGCGGTCGTCGATCTTGATGAGGGTGTATACCCGGGGGGCGCCGCGCTTGAAGCTCGCCTCGTGCATCTCGCGGGCCACGTCGAACAAGGTGTGCAGGTCGCCCTCCAGGTTGGTGCTCATGCCGGTGATCTCGTACTTCAGCCCGCGGGCTTTCGCCACCTTGATCACATCGGCCACGTAGTCACTCAGGCTGGCACTGCCGGTGCCAGTCGGGATCACGGAAATCTCCATCGTCACCATGTTGTCTGCTCCTCCCCGCGCCAACGGGCCCGCCGGCGTTCCGGTCCCCGGGCGCCAGTGACGCGGCCGCCACCCGGCGGGCTGCCGGATGCCGGCGGCTTCGCTGCGACGATTGTTCCCGATCCGGCGCCCTCAACACGCCTCGGAGGCGGCAGACAGCACCGCTTGTGGATCGGCCGGATACATCGCGCGCCCGAAGACGCCGCCGAAGTGGCGCACGTACTCCCCCTGCACCGCGCTCCACTCGACCGGCGCTCCCAGTGCGCGCGCCATCGAGGTGACCCCGCGGTCGCGCAGGCCGCAAGGCACAATCCAGCCGAACGGTCGCAGGTCCATCTCCACGTTCAGCGCGAAGCCGTGGAAGGTCACCCACCGTCGCACGGCGATCCCGATGGCGCAGATCTTCTCGTCGCCGACCCAGACGCCGGTCAGTCCCAGGATGCGGCCGGCAGGGATGCCGAAGGCGGCGACGGTGCGGATCGCCGCCTCCTCCAGGCGGCGCAGCAGCGCGTGGAGGTCGCGCTCCCCCCCCTCGAGGGAGAGGATCGGATAGCCCACCAGTTGGCCCGGCCCGTGGTAGGTGACATCGCCGCCGCGCTCCACCGCCAGCACCGGCACGCCATTCGCCACAACCTCGGGACCCACGTGCGCCCGGTGGCCGGACCGGCCGACCGTGACCACCGGGGGGTGCTGGCAGAGGAGCAGCGTATCCGGCTCCCGGCCCGCAGCGCGCCGGGCTACCAGGGAGCGCTGCACGCGCCAGGCGTCGGTGTAGGGCACCAGTCCCAGATCCACGACCCGCGCGGGGCATCCGCTCATGCGATTGGTTTCGCCGGAGGGGGCGCGCCAACCTGCGCCGCCGCGCGCTGCCGGGAGCCGGGCGGCCGCGCGGCCTTCGGGTGCGCCCGCTTCACCAGGCGCACGGTCGTGCCGCGGGCGTCGAAGGTGTAGGTGACCTCGTCCATCACCTGGCGCATCAGGTAGATGCCGAGACCGCCTTCGCGCGTGGCGCCGAGGTCGGGAACGCGCCACTGTCCGGGATCGAACCCGGCGCCGGGGTCGGTGATCTCCAGGCAGAAGGTGCTGCCCTGCGTCCAGCAGCGCACGCGCAGGTCGCTGTCACCTGCAGCGGGCACGCCGTGGCGCACCGCGTTGGAGGCGGCTTCGCCGGCGGCCATCACGATGTCCTCCACCTCGACGGGCGTGAAGGGCAGGCTGCGCGCGCTCTCGGCCGCCGCGCCGCGGATCGCAGCCACTGATTGCGGGGCGCGCGGGAGCTGAAGAAGGGTTCGCCGGCGCGCCTGGCCCCCGCGCTTCTCCGCTGGCGTGTCCGCGCTCACCCGTCCCCCGCTGCTCAGCACGTCGCGCACGTGGCGGCTGGCGCCCACCAGCGTCACCCGAATGCCGCGCTGGCGCAGCCCGTCCACTTCCCGGGCGAGCGCCCGGAGACCGGACTCCTCAACACCGGAGAGGCCGCCCGCTTCCACCCGGATCGCGCGGCAGGGGCGGCTGGCCAGCGCGGCCAGCGCCTTCGTAATCTGCGCCACCCCCTGAGGGCCGATGCTGCCGCGCAGCCGGATCGTTGGTGTCGCGGATTCGATGATGGCGATGGGTGAACCTTGGGCTACCACAGGACCGTCCCCCCCGGATGGTCCACCGGGCGTCGGTGGACCGCGCCGATCTTACCCGGTGTGGTTGCCTGCCAAACCTTCGGGGCGAGCCTCAGCGCGGCACGCGCGCGGCGTGCCGGCGGCCTGCCTGCCTGCCCCTCGCGGCGCGGCACGCGCCGTTGGGAACGTTGCGTCGTTTGGCACGCAGTTGCGCGGGGTAGATGCTCGCTGAGTCCCTCGCGCGGCGAGGAGTAGGGGATGGCGCGATCCCCATCACAGGACGGGCTTGAGAGGCGGCGGCCCGTCCGGGAGGCGATCTCCAGGAAGGAGAGGAGACCTGATGGAGTTTCACCGGTATCGAGGAGTTCTTGCCTTCGCGTTGGCGCTGGCGCTGGGTGCCGTGCCGGCGCTGGCGCAGGGTGGCGCGACAGTAACCACGGCCCCCCAGGATGTGCGGGCCTACAACCTGCCGGTGGTGGCCCCGCTGGGGCAGGGGTGGTACGCGGCGGCGTCGAGTGCGGGCCAGGAAGCCTGGATGGCACGCCAGGCCCCCTGGGGCGACGACCTGGTGCAGGTGCAGGGCACGGCGCGGGTGGCCGCGGTCGACCGCGAGGTGATCGGCCTGCCGGGCACCCCGGCTGCGACGATGCCCGGAGACGACCAGTTGGTGACCGGCGTGGCGCAGTGGATGGTGCCCGAGGAGCGCGCCCTCTACGAGGTGCGCTTCACGCGGCTGGATCTCGATGCCCCCTTCCGCGGCGCCGGGGTCATGCGCGCGGTTCACGGCGACACCGGGCGCGGTGATTCGGAGTTCCCGCGCACGCTGGCCTATCTCGCGATCTACGGCCCGGTGGACGTCTTCCGCAACGGGCAGCGCATCGCCACGAACCTGGATGGGCACCTGATGGTGACCCAGGGCATCCGCGCCCCGGAGACCCACCGCCTGTTGGACACGGCGAACGTGCGTCCCGAAGACATCGAGCTGCACGTGATGGTGCAGGGGGACATCCCCGGTCGCAACCAGGACGCGCTGTACGTCTACTGGCCGATGGCGACGCTCGATCTGCGCAACCTGAGCGCCCCGGTGGCTCTGCTCCCGGAGGAGATGCGCACCGCGCAGTCGCTTTTCGGCACGCCGGCCGTGGCCGGGTTCCGCGAGGGCGCCCTGGCGGTGCCGACGACGCGGTACTTCTCCATCGCCCTACGCGATGAGGTGCTCGGCACGAGCGCCGCGGAGTTCCCGGCAGGCCCCGTCGAAGTCAACATCACCAACCACTCGCGCTTCCGCCAGGCGTTCCTCATCGAGGGTCCCGGCATCGAGGAGCGCACCCCGATGCTGGCGCCCGGCGAGACGGCCACGCTGCGTTTGACGCTGCAGCCGGGCACCTACCGCCTGGCATCCTACATGGTGTCCACGCCGAGGACGAGGTACGACTTCATCGCTCGGGAGACGCTGGTAGTACGCTGACGGCGACCGCACGGCAAGGCACGCAAGGCGCCGGGGACCGATCACCCGGCGCCTTCGCGCTGCCCCGCGCGGACCTGGCCGCGTAGGGGCCACGTCTCTGTCGGTCCGGTCCGGGCGGGTTCACTTCCCGATACAGAAGCGCCCGAAGATGTCCGCCAGAACCGCGTCGGAGGCGCTCTCGCCGGTGATCTGCCCGAGGGCAGCGAGGGCGCCGCGAAGGTCCGTGACGACCAGGTCGAGGGGGATCCCCGCCGTCAGGGTGGCGCGCGCCTCGCGCAGGCTTGCCGCTGCGGCCTCCAGGGCTGCCTGGTGCCGGGCGCTCGTCACCAGCGCATCGTCGCCGGCGGGCCCGCGGCCGCCGAGGAGCGTCGCGGCCACCTCCTCCTCCAACTCGGCGATGCCCGTTCCCTGGAGCGCCGAGATGGCGACCACGGGCGCGCCGGGCAGATCGCCCGCCACGTCGGCGGGGGCGACCCGGAGCTCGGGGAGGTCGCGCTTGTTCAAGATGACGACGGCGGGGCGGCCTCGCGCTCGGACCAGCACCGTGCGGTCGTCGGCGCCGAGCGGCTGCGAGGCGTCCAGCACCGCCAGCACGAGGTCGGCGTCTGCGATCTGGGCGAGGGCGCGCTCCACCCCGATCGCCTCGATCGGGTCACGCGCGGGCCGGATGCCCGCGGTATCAATGGTGCGGATCGGGATGCCCCGGATGGTGGCGGACTCCTCGATGACGTCGCGGGTGGTGCCGGGGATGTCGGTGACGATGGCCCGGTCCTCACGCAGCAGCGCGTTCAGGAGGCTGGACTTGCCGACGTTGGGCCGCCCGGCGATGACGACGCGCGCTCCTTCCCGGTAGATCCGCCCGGCGCGCGCGCCCGCGAGGAGCGATTCGACCGTCGCCGCAGCGGCCGCGATCCGCCGATCCAGCTCGGGGCGCGGCAGCTCGGGAACGTCCTCGGGGAAGTCAATCGTGGCCTCCACGTGGGCGACCACCGGCAGGACAGCGTCGCGGGCGCGGCGCACCAGGGCGGAGAGGCGGCCCTCGAGCTGCCGCACGGCGAGGGTGAGCGCCGGCTCGGTGCGGGCCTGAACGACGTCAACGACGGCCTCGGCCTGCGCCAGATCGAGCTTCCCGTTGAGGAAGGCGCGGCAGGTGAACTCGCCGGGCCGGGCCGGGCGGGCTCCGTGCGCGAGCGCCAGGCTCAGGATGCGGCCCAACGGCATCGCGCCCCCGTGCCCGCAGATCTCGGCCGCATCCTCGCCGGTGTAGGAGCGTGGCGCGCGGTAAAGGATCAGGACCACCTGATCAACCGGCCGGCCGCTGGCCGGCTCCCGAATCTCGCCCAGGTGGGCGGTGCGAGCGGCGAGGCGGGATGCGGGAACCCCGCCCGCGTGGTGGAAGAGGCGGTCGAGGAGGGCCAGGGTCGCGGGGCCGCTGACGCGGACGATGCCGATGGCGGCCTCGCCGCGCGCGGTGGCGATCGCGGCGATCGTGTCGTTGGCGAACATGGACGGCGGGTGGCTTCAGTCGCGCGGGGAGATCACCACGTAGCGGTTCGGCTCGTCCCCCTCGCTGTAGGTGATGAAGTCCGGGTCATCCTTGAAAGCCAGGTGAACGATGCGGCGCTCGTAGGCGCCCACGGCGTACTGGATGAGCGCCTCCTGGCCGAGATCCCTGGCGCGTTGGGCATCGGCGCGGGCCATCTCGATCAACTCTCGCTCGCGCCGCTCCCGTCGGCGCTGCTGGTACTGCTCGGCGTCCACCACCACGCGCCGGCGCTGGCGCTCCCCCTTGCCGGCGATCAGCCCGACGAGGTGCTGCAGCGCCTCCAGCGTCTGCCCGTGCTTGCCGATGACGATGCCGGTATCCTCGCCCTCCAGATCGACGGTCACCTGGTGCCGATCCGCGGACGCCAGCACCGCCTTCAGGTCGAGGTCCATCAGGTCAACGATGTGCTGGGTAATGTCGCGCACCCGCTCCCCGAACGCGACGGCCGCGCCGGCCACCTCTTCCGGCTCCGGTCCCTCGCTCCCGTCTTGCGCCGGGGCGCGCTCGGCATCGGCCGCGGTGACCTCCTCTGCGACCGGCGCGGCGCCGGCATCTGTCTGGTCCACGGTATTCATCGCATCATCGGCTTTCTTCGTGCCCGGCAAGGGCACTCCATGTTGGTGGGACGAGGAACCGCCGGCTGCCAGGCCTGAAGCAGTGTGAGGAGTCCTCCCGGCGATCCTCCGCCCCGACGACGCTCTGTGCCTACTTCCCGCGCGAGCGGGGGCCGGCGCCCCGCTTGCGCTTGATGGCGCGCGGCGCGGCGAGCTTCGCGGACTTGCGCCCGCTGCCATTGGGGCCGCTGGCGGGCAGCCGGCGCTGCCCGTTGCTGCCGCCGCCCCCGGAACCCGGGTTGCCATTGATCGCTCCGCCCGGGTTCGGCGCGGCTGCGCCCTCCGCGGCGGCCTGGCCCCGGTTCAGGTGCCACTGCTGAGCGGTGGTCAGGATGTTGAAGAAGAGCCAGCCAAGGATGAAGCCCGACGCATATCCCTTGAAGAGCACGAAGAACATCAAGGGCATCATCGCCGCCATCATCTTCTGCGTCTGCTCTTGCTGCGGGTCGGCCGCCGGCATCATCGTCAGCTTCGACGACGCCCACAGGCTGGCGGCATAGATCACCGCCAGCGCCGTATCCGCGTTCGCCAAGCTTCCGATCCAGAGGAACGACTCCTCTGAGAGCGGGTACTGGTAGCGCGCGATCGCCTGCCAGAGGAGGATGATGATCGGCATCTGGAGCAGCATCGGCAGGCAGCCCTTGGCAGGATTGACCCCGTGCTCGCGGTAGAGCTCCATCGTCCGCTTCTGCAGCTCCTGAGGGCGGTCCTTGTAACGCTGCTGCAACTCGCGCATCAGCGGCTGGACCTTCTGCATCTCCCGCATCGAGCGGAAGGAGCTGATCGTCAACGGCGTCACCGCCACCTTGATCAGGATGGTCAGAAGGAGGATCGCCAGCACGCCGCCGTGGGCGCTGAGCGCCCGCCCGCTGATCGGGTTGTTGCTGATCGCGCCGTCAATCGCCGCCATCACCTTGTAGAGCCAATGGTGGCGGTTGTAGCTGTCCTGGATGCGAAACGCCTCTTGGCGGATGCTGATCGGCCGGTCGTATCCCGGAATGGTGACCTCGCCGACGCCCTGAACCATCCCCAGTTGCGAGTACAGGCCCTTCGCCTGCTTCTCGTCACGCAGGTCGTGAAGGTACACGTCGGCCAGCACGAACTGGACCGCGGCGTGAGACACCCTGTCGCGGCGCGACTTCCCGGCGGCTTCCTGGAGTATCGAAACCGTATCCGCCGCCTTGCCCCCCCGGCGCATCTCCGCCACTCGCGTGAGGAGTGCGCGCGTGTCGTCCGGGAGCTCATCCGCGGACGCCGGCAGGACGGGCAGCAGCGCCGCCATCGCGACCACCAGCCACAAGCCCCAAGTCCTCAATCGTCGCAGTAAGATCATAGTCCGGCTCTATCCTCTGTCACACAATGCCCAAATGCTGCTCTGCACTACTAACGGGCAGGAGTACCGGGCATTGGAAATACCCGTCTCGCGGGCCGGCGGCCGACCGCCCTCGCGGGGGGAGAACATCTCTGCGTCCGGGATGACGCTCAGCGGCGCCGCGCCGCTCGCCAGACGGGTATTTCCAATGCCCGGCCTTCGGTTGCGGCCCTGCCGCGCTGCCCTACCGCACTGGGTCGTAGCCTCCGGGGTGCTGAAGCGATGAGGGAGTTTCACTCCCTCATCTCCCTTCACCGCACCGGGTCGTAGCCTCCGGGGTGGAACGGATGGCAGCGCAGGATCCGGCGCACCCCGAGCCACACGCCGCGCCGCACGCCGTGCTTCGTGATCGCCTGAGCAGTGTATTCCGAACAGGACGGCACGTAACGGCAGGTGGGCGGAAAGCAGCGCGAGACCGCCTGGTAGCCGCGGATCAATTTCAGTGCCAGAGTTCTCAAACGCTCGCTCCCGACCTCCCGTCATGCTCAGACCCCAGGACCCGGGCGCGCCGCAGCAGCGTCTCCAACTCGCTGCGCACCGACTCGAGGCGCGCTCGCGCCGTCTCTGGCCGCGCCATGAGAACCATGTCGAAACTGCCGCGCAGCCGGGGCTTCTCCGCCCGGAATGCCTCGCGCAGCAGCCGCTTCGCCCGATTCCGCTCTACGGCGCCCCCCACCTTCTTGCCGACGGACACTCCCAGGCGGCTGGGGCCGCCGCTCCGGGGCAGAAAGAAGAGCGCCACGTAGCGGCCGCGATAGGCTCGGCCGCGACCGACGATGGCCCGGAAGGCCCCCGGCCGCGTCAATCGCTCGTGCCTTGGCAGCATGCGACCCCGTCAACAAATAATCGGCGCACGCTGGCGCCGATCCACAAGGGTATTGCCCGTGAACCGGAAAGGTCAAGCCGAGAGCTGATGGCGCCCCCGCTGGCGGCGAGCCGCGATCACGCGGCGTCCACCGGGGGTGCGCATCCGCACCCGGAAACCATGAGTCCGCTGCCGCCGCCGGTTGTGCGGCTGAAAGGTTCGCTTCAACGAAGCCTCCTCACTTCCATCCCGTTCAGGCCGCCCCGGCGCGGGGCGTTACCCACAACACCTTCTCGCTATGGCCGTATTATAGCACAATCCATCCCGGGCGGCAACTACGGGCCAAGGGCCGGCACCTCGCGGGCGCGAGTGCTGCCGCAAGGATCTCTCGCCAGGCTGCCTAACAATGGAAGAGAGGTTCGGGAAGGAGAGAGCCATGAAGGCGGGTGTCAATACTTACTGTTTCGGCCCGATGCTCCTTGACGGCGAGATGGGCCTGGCGCAGGTCATCCAGTTCATCGGCAGGGAAACCGTTGCGGAGTGTTTCGAGGTGCTCGCTCGCTTCTGGGATAAGGGCCGCGACGAAGCGGCACAGGCCCGCGACGCGAAGCGCGTGCTGGAAAGCGTCGGCCTGGAAGTCTCCTGTTACTCGCTGGACAGTGACTTCGCCGTTTACGACCGCGCGCAGCGCCGCGCCTGCGTGGATCAGTGCATCCGGCGGCTGGATACCGCCCTCATCCTGGGGACGCACGTCATCCGGCTGGATCCCCGCTCTTCCCTGCCCCCGGGCACCTCGCCGCAGGACGTTGACGTGGACGACCTGATGGCGCGGATGGCGGAGAGCGCGCGGGAGATCGCCGACGCCGCCGCGGCGAAGGGGATCACCG
>JACQGM010000361.1 GCA_016199585.1 Armatimonadota bacterium | reverse complement strand
GTGTATGGGTGTGTGGGAGTATGGGCGTATGGGCGTATGGGAGTATGGACTCCCACACGCCCACACCCCCACACACCCACACACCCACACCCCCACACCCCCCTCACACGAGGAACCGCCGCACCTGCGAGCTCGTCTCATCCGCCAGGGCGCGGGCCTCGGCGGTGGTGGGCGCCTCGGCGATGACGCGCAGCGTCGGCTCGGTCATCGAGGGGCGCACGTGAACCCAGGCCTCGCCGCGGTCCTGGCGGATGCCATCGGTGAGGTCCACGCGGCCCGCCTCCGGCTGCTCTTCCACCATCTCCCGCACGCGGGCCATGACGGCGGGGGCGCGCTCCGGCGGGCAGGGGATGCGCTCCTTCACCATCGAGTGGCGCGGCACCGCCGCCGCGAGCGCCGAGATAGGCCGCCCGGTGCGGGCCATGTGAGCCAGGATGCCGCCCATCGTGGCGGTGGAGTCGAAGGTGTGGTTGAGGCGGGGGAGGACCACGCCGCCGCTCCCCTCGCCGCCCAGGCAGGCATCGTTGAAGAGCATCGCCTCCACGATGTGCGGCTCCCCCACCTTGGCGCGCTCGACGCGCGCGCCGTGCCGCCGGGCGATGTCTTCCACGGAGCTAGTGGTACACACGTTGGTGACGACGCACCCGCAGCCGCCGCCCAGCACGATGTCGGCGGCGATGCAGAGGGTGTACTCCTCGGAGAGGGCGTCGCCCATCTCGGTGACGATCCCGAGGCGGCTCCCCTCCGCGTCGAGCGCGAAGCCGACGTCGGCGCCGCTGGCGCGCACCATCGCGCGGAGCTGGCTCATGTTGTCCGGGTTCGGCTCCGGGTCGTGCGGGAAGGGACGTCCCGGCTCGTCATTGATGGAGACCGCTTCGCAGCCGAGGGCGTGGAGGAAGAGCATGGTGGAGGTGGTGCACGCGCCGTTACAGACGTCCACTGCCACCTTGAAGCGCCGCTTGCGGATGGCGTCCACGTCGAGCAGCTCCACCAGGGCGCTCACGTACTCGGGCACGGCGTAGCTCTCGCGCCGCAGCGGCTTCAGGCCGTCCCAGGCGGCGCGGGTGAACTCGCCCTGGTGTACCACGTCGAGCAGCTCCTCGCCCTGGTAGGCGCTGAGCACGCGGCCGTCACCGTTGATGAACTTCAGGGCGTTCCAGTCGCTCGGGTTGTGCCCGGCGGTGATGGCGATGCCGCCCGCGCCCCCGTGCCGCTTCACCGCCAGTTCCATCGCCGGAGTGGGGCAGACGCCCAGGTCTATCACCTCATAGCCGGTGGCGAGTAGCCCGGCGATCACCCCGGAGCGGATCATTTCCCCGGAGGGCCGGGTGTCGCGGCTGACGAAGATCGGCCCGCCCTCCACGTAGGTGCCGAACGCCTGCGCGAAGGTGACCACCAGCTCCGGCGTCAGCGCCTCGCCGACCACGCCGCGAATACCAAGGATAGAGAGCTTCAATCGCTTCATAGGCCTGACCAGGCGGGGCGAAGCACCGCCGGCGGCAGCCCGCGACTGCGAGGCCGCCGGCGCGGCGCTTCGCCCCTACAAGACTATTATTAGGCGGAATGGGCGTCACTTCCTGCCGCCGCGCGCCCGCTCACTCCAGGCGAACCGGAACGCCACCGCGGCGGACCGACTCGTAGCCGGCCAGCGAGACGGCCAGGCTGCGCACGCCCTGGGAGTAGGGCACGCTGGTGGCCGTAGTGCCGGCCTTCACCGCGTCGTAGAGCTCCCAGAGCACGTAGCCGGCCCATTCCGCCCCAGGGCTCATCTCCCCCTCCTCATCGCCCGTCCAGCGGGCGGCCGCGCCGGTGAGCGTGACCAGCAGGCCGTCGGCCACCACCTTGAAGCCGTTGTCCCAGGCCTTCTGCGGCACCATCGAGCAACTCAGCGTGCCGAGGGCGCCGCTCTCGTACTGGAGAATCAGGGCGGTGGTATCGGGGATCTCCATCCCCTCGCTGTACTTCAGCAGGCCGGAGCCGGGCTCGTAGCCGGCGGGCGGGGTCCAGTCGCGCACGCGCGCGGTACACCCGGTGACGGAGACCACTTCCCCCGCCAGGAAGCGGCCCAGATCGAGCATGTGGGTCGCCTGTTCGACGAGCTGGCCGCCGCCGAGGGCCATCTTCGGCCACCACGCGGGCGAGGGAAGCCCGGGCATGTAGTAGTGGGCTTGCACCATAGAGATGGAGCGCCGCGAGAGGAGCTCGCGGGCTTTCTTCACCGATTCGGCCAGGCGGAACATGTAGCCCACCTGGGTGGCGGTGCCGGCGCTCGCGACCGCGGCTTCCACCCGACGCGCGGTCTCCATGCTGATCGCGACCGGCTTCTCGACGAAGAAGTGGATGCCGCGGCGCGCCGCCTCCTCCTCGATGTCGCCGTGAGCGAACGGCGGAGTGCAGATGACGACGACGTCCGGCTTCTCCTTGTCATAGAGATCGGTGAAGTGCTGATAGGCGGGGCCGCCGTACTCCGCGGCGCACCGCTCGGCCCGGTCGAGGGCCACGTCGCAGTAACCGACCATCGCAACATCGGTGCGCTTGCGGGTGTTCTCCAGGTGCCGGCGGGCGATGCCCCCCACACCGACGAAACCGACTCTCAGATCCATCGTCGCTCTCCCTTTCCCTGCTCCATCCTGTTCGCCAGCCGGGCGGCGGAACCCTCCCTGATCCGGGGTGGCCGGCGCTCCCTCCAAGCCCGCCGCGCTTTCCAAAACGATCCCGCCTGTGCTATAATGACATTGCCCACGCTGGCTGGCTTGAGGGGAAGTGCGCATGGCCCTGGTGGACACCTTCGGGAGAAGCATCGTCAATCTCCGCGTCTCCCTGACCGACAAGTGCGACATGCGCTGCGTCTACTGCATGCCCGAGGAGGGGATGCGGTTCTTCAGGGGTGCGGAGATTCTCACTTTCGACGAGATCGAACGGGTGGTGCGCGTCGCCGTGGATCTCGGTATCCGCAAGGTGCGTCTCACGGGGGGGGAGCCGCTGCTGCGCCCCGACGCCCCGGAGATCGTCTCCCGTCTGGCTCGAATCGAGGGCCTCGCCGACATCGGCCTGACCACCAACGGCGTGCATCTGGAGCGGCTGGCCGCGCCCCTCCACGAAGCCGGCCTGCGGCGCATCAACGTCAGCCTCGACAGCCTGGACCCAGAGCGGTTCCAGCGGATCACGCGGCGCGCCGCCTTCCACGCCGTGATGGCGGGGCTGGCAGCGGCGGAGCGCGTCGGCTTCCATCCGATCAAGGTGAACGTGGTGGCGGTACACGGCACCACCGAGGATGAGGTGATCGCCTTCGCGGAGTTGGCGCGCCGCAAGCCGTACCAGGTGCGCTTCATCGAGTTCATGCCCCTGGATGGCGGGGGCGCCTGGTCGCGCGAAGCCGTGCTCCCCGGCCGCGAGATCCTGGCCCGCATCCACGCGCGCTGGCCCCTGGTCCCCGTCTCGCGCAACGGCCACGCGGAGCCGGCCACGGTGTTCCGCTTCGCCGACGGCCGCGGCGAGGTCGGCATCATTCCCACCGTCACCGAGCCGTTTTGCGAGCGGTGCAACCGCATCCGGCTGACTGCCAACGGCCAGCTCCACACCTGCCTCTTCGGCGAGCGAGCCACCGACCTGCGCGCCCTGCTCCGCGGCGGCGCCTCCGACGCCGAGATCGCCCGCGCCATCGCCGACGCCGTGCTCCACAAGGAGCCCGGCCACGCCATCAACGAGCCCGGCTTCCGCCGGCCCGCCCACACCATGTCGCGCATCGGGGGCTGAACGGCCCATCCCACCAGGCCCGGAGTACCCGTGTCGGGGCGGACCGCGTGTTCGCCCCTTCGCCGCGCGACCCGGTGGCCGGGCGGAAACGCACGCCCGTGGAACACGCGCTCGGTCACCGGCGTCACAGGAGTACGCGGCAACGACCACGACACTATTCTCTTGCTCAACGCCGTCGTAAGGGCGCTGCCCGCTCGGGATGGCTCGGGGCGCGGGGCAGACGTTCGTTGGGGGTCTGTCCTGGCGAAGTCTGGGGGCAACCTGCCCACGCTGCTGCACGAAACGGAGGAAGGGCTATGACGCCCGTGTCTTCTGAACCGGATCCGCCCGGGGACGACGGCGAGCGCGATGGGAGCGCTCCGAAATCCGATACCGGGGTCCAGAGTAGCTGCGGCCAGCTTCGTGGCGGGGCGGCCACGTGCCGCGCGCTGATCCTCGCGGCGCCGGCGGCGGATACGTGGCTACCCGACCTTTGCACAGTGCTGGTGCGGCGCGGATACGAGTGCTCCGTGCTCTCGGATCCCGAGCGGTTCCTGGAACGCCTGGCTTCCTTTGCCCGGGATGGCAACTGCCTGGCCATGGTATATGGGCCGCATGTCGGCAGTGCCGTCAGTGCCGGGTTCCTATCGTTCGCACTCTCGTACATGTCAATCAAGGAGCAGGTCCCGCCGGGCCGGATCGGTCTGATGGTGGCAAGGCGCTTCGATCCCGAAGAGATGTTCCGCTCCTACTGCTGCATCGATGCCTATCTGGGCGAACCGCTCGATACATCGTTGCTCAACGGCTTACTGCGGCGCTGGGAGACGTTCGCCGGATGGAAGGCGGGGCCAATGGGAGCTTCAGTGGCGGGTCGGGAACTGCGATGAGGAACGTGACGCTGATCGCGAAGCACGAGCGAGGGCCTGAGTGAGCGCCCCGCGCAGCGGCTGTGGCCGGTTCTCGCAGCGGCTCCGCAGGGCGGCCCCGGGCCTCGCCGCGGCCGCCCTGCTCGCCTTGGCCACCCTCGCCATCCACATCGACCGTTACGGCGCCGGTCGCGCTGCCAGCTCCCCTTCCCTGCTCCCCCCGGACCGTTCCCGACGACTGCCCCTGCGCAAGTATAGGATTTAGTGATTTTCCTATATAAACCTCAGCATCCTCCCCGCCCTCCGCTCCTCTGTGTTGGGTGTGCTCTGCACCCTCTCGTCACCTCTCCCCCTCCCTCGCTGCGGCGAATCCGGCGGTTGACACGGGCTTTCCCGGCTGTTATACTGAGAATCGAACTGCCAGTGTCGCCCACGGCGCTTTCTTTTTGATTTCGCAGAGCAAACATGCGTTTTGGAACGTGGCCGAAATGCCTCAGGACAGGATCATCATCCGTGGCGCCCGCCAGCACAACCTGAAGAACATCACCGTCGAGATCCCTCGCGACGAGCTGGTGGTGATCACCGGGCTTTCCGGCTCCGGCAAGTCGTCGCTGGCGTTCGACACGATCTACGCCGAGGGGCAGCGCCGCTACGTCGAGTCCCTCTCCGCCTACGCCCGCCAGTTCCTGGGGCAGATGGACAAGCCGGACGTGGACCACATCGAGGGCCTCTCGCCGGCGGTCTCCATCGACCAGAAGTCCACCAGCCGCAACCCGCGCTCCACCGTGGCCACCGTCACCGAGGTGTACGACTACCTCCGCCTTCTCTACGCCCGCATCGGCATCCCCCACTGCCCGCAGTGCGGCAGCGTCATCTCCTCGCAGACGGTGGAGCAGATGGTGGATACCGTGCTGGCGATGCCGGAGGGAGCGCGGATCATGATCCTCGCCCCGCTCATCCGCGGGCGCAAGGGGGAGTACCGCAAAGAGCTGGACGACCTCCGCAAGGAAGGCTTCGCCCGGGTGCGCGTGGACGGCGAGGTGCGCGAGCTCTCCGAGGAGTTCGCCCTCGACCGCTACAAGCAGCACTGGATCGACGTGGTGATCGACCGGATCGTGGTCCGCCCCGACGCGCGCACCCGCCTCGCCGACTCCTTCGAGACGGCGCTGAAGCTGGCGAAGGGCGTGGCGGCCGTGGCGGTGATGGGGGGCAGACCGGAGACGGGGGCCCGGGGACCGGTGGCGAGGGGCGGTGTGGGAGTGTGGCAGCATGGGGGTACGGGGGACGGGCGCCCGGCCGAGGACGACGACGACGGCGAGGACGAGAACGAGAGAGGGCGCGAGCGAACCACCCAACCACCCAACCACCCAACCACCCAACCACCCAACCACCCAACCACCCCACTCGAGCGGAAGGCGGGCGCCGCCGCAGGCATGTATTCCAAGGACGACATCATCTTCAGCGAGAAGTTCGCCTGCGCGCAGTGCGGGATCTCTTTCGATGAAGTGGCGCCGCGCAACTTCTCCTTCAACAGCCCCTACGGCGCGTGCCCCGCCTGCCACGGCCTCGGCACCTACACCGAGTTCTCGCCCGACCTGGTGGTCGACCCGGAGCGCTCGCTCCATCAGGGCGCGGTGATCCCCTTCGCCGGGAGCAGCAGCGAGTACTTTCCGCAGGTCTTCGCGGCCCTGGCCGCCCGCGGCGGCTACGGCATGGACACCCCGCTGAAGGAGTGGGCGCCGGAGCACCTGCAGCCGCTCCTCTACGGCTCGCCGCAGCGCATCCCGGTCGTCTACACCAACCGCTGGGGGCGCACCCGGCACTACGAGACGCGCTTCGAGGGCGTCATCTCCATCCTGCAGCGCCGCCTGCGGGAGACGGCCTCGGATTACATCAAGCAGGAGTTGGAGAAGTACCAATCCACGCGCCCCTGCCCGGAGTGCCGGGGGAGCCGCTTGAAGCCGGAGAGCCTGGCCGTCACCGTCGGCGGTCGCAACATCGCCGCGGCCACGGCGCTCTCCGTCGCGCAGGCGCTGGCGTTCTTCCAGGACCTGGACCTCACCGAGCGCGAGCACCAGATCGCCGACCGCGTCCTGAAGGAGATCCGCACCCGCCTCGGCTTCCTGAAGAACGTCGGCCTCGACTACCTCACCCTCGACCGCGCGGCCGCCACCCTCGCCGGCGGCGAGGCGCAGCGGATCCGCCTCGCCACCCAGATCGGCTCCGGGCTGATGGGCGTCCTCTACATCCTCGACGAACCATCCATCGGCCTGCACCAGCGCGACAACCGCCGCTTGATTGATACCCTCCTGGAGCTGCGCGACATCGGCAACACGATCATCGTGGTGGAGCACGACCAGGAGACGATTGACAGCGCCGACTGGGTGATCGACACGATGAAAAAGCTGCGCGACATCGGCAACACGATCATCGTCGTCGAACACGACCTGGAGACGATCCGCAGCGCCGACCACGTGATCGAAGTCGGTCCCGGGCCGGGGGTGCACGGC
>JACQGM010000364.1 GCA_016199585.1 Armatimonadota bacterium | reverse complement strand
CGTCCTCGGCTGGGGCGGCTACTGGGGCTGGGACCCGGTGGAGAACGCCTCGCTCATCCCCTGGCTCCTCGCCACCGCGCTGCTGCACGGGATGCTGGCGCAGCGAGCGCGCGGCACGATGAAGCGCACCACGCTGCTCCTGGCCGTCGCCTCCTTCGTGATGGTGCTCTACGGGACCTTCCTCACCCGCAGCGGCGTGCTGGCGGACTTCTCCGTCCACTCCTTCGCGGAGGCGGGCGCCGCACTGTATTGGACGCTGGTTCTGGGGATGGTCCTGTCGCTCGTCGCTCCCGCGATCCTCTTTGTGCGCCGCGTGCGCGAGATCGAGACCGATACCACCTACGACAACCTCGCCTCGCGCGACTTTTCCTTCTTCTTCGGGATGCTGGTGCTCTTCATCTCGGCGGCCATCGTCACCTTCGGCACGTCGGCGCCGATCCTTTCCTCGGTGCTGGCGCGCTTGGGGTTCGATGTGAAGCCCGCGTCCCTGCAGCCCGGCTTCTACAACCGCACCCACTACCCGGTGGCCGTGCTGCTCGGGATCATCATGGCGATGGCGCCGCTCCTCTCCTGGCGGCACACCGCTGCGGAAGTGATCAGGAAGCGCCTGACGCCCCACGGCGTTGTCGCCCTGATCGGCACCGCGGCGGCGTTCCTGATTGGAGTGCGCAGCGGCTGGATGCTCCTCCTCATCGCCGCTTCTCTCCTCTGCCTCTCCGTGGCCGTGGGGGTGCTGAGACGCGCCCTGCGCGAGAACCCCCTGCACGCCGGGGCGCCGCTGAGCCACGTGGGTCTCGCCCTCATGCTCATCGGCATCGTCGGCTCGTCGGTCTACAGCCGCTCGGAGAAGCTGGTGCTGCACCCGGGTGAGACGAAGGAGGCGCTCGGCTACCGGGTGAAGCTCCTCGGCACGGAGAGTCCGAGCGAGACGCGGCGCGAGATGAAGCTCACGCTCTCGCGCGGCGGCAGCGAGTTCGCCGCCACCCCGCGCATGGTCTTCAGCCCCCAGATGAATTCCTGGGTACACTCCCCCGCCGTGCGGAAGTACCTCCTTCAGGACATCTACGTCTCGCCGGTCGAGCTCCGCCAAAGCGAGGACCCCGGCGCCAAGCACGGCGAGCTGGGGAAGGGAGAGTCGCTGAAGGCCGGCGGGTATACCTTCACCTTCGAGAAGTTCGACATGAGCGGGCACGGCGACGGCGGCGGGTCCATCGGCGCCGTGGTGAAGGTGCAGCAGCCGGACGGCAAGAGCGCGACGGTGGTGCCCTCCGTGACCCCGAGTGAATCGAGCGAGCTGGTGCCCCATCCCGCGAAGCTCCCGGGCACCGGCATCTCGGTTGAGTTGGCAGGCATCGCCGTCCCGCGGGTCCAGCTCTCCATCACCGGCCTCCCGACGGCGGCGCCCGCCGGCCCGCGAGAGGAAGTTGTGGTGGACGTGAGTAATAAACCTTTGATCAACGTGCTCTGGCTCGGCACGGTGCTGGTGCTGACGGGGGGCCTGGTGGCGGCGGTGCGCCGCTCCGGTGAAGCCGCCCGCGTGGAGCGCGAGGCGCTTCAGCAGGCGACAGAGGCCGCCGGAAACGGCCATCGCCGGCGGGAGCGCCACAAGGTGCCGAGCGCCCGGTGACTTGGGGGATCCGATGAAGATCGAAGGTATCATTCCGGCGATGGTGACGCCCTTCACGGCGGAGGGCGAGGTAGACGAGGCGGGATTGCGCGCGCTGGTGCGCCGCCTGCTGGCCGGAGGAGTCCACGGACTCTTTCCCACCGGCTCGACAGGGGAAGCGTACGTGCTCACGCACGCGGAGCGGGAGCGGGTGATTGCCGCGGTCGCGGAGGAGACGGCGGGGCGGGTGCCGGTGATGGCCGGCGCGGGGCTCCCCTCCACGCGCGAGAGCATCCGCGCCGCCCGCGCCGCCGAGCGCGCCGGCGCCGATGCCCTCTCCGTGATCGTTCCGGCCTTCGTGCCCCCGAGCGCCGAGGAGCTGTACGCGCACTTCGCGGCGATCGCGGACAGCGTGAGCATCCCCACGCTCCTCTACAACCACCCGCTCCGCACCCAGATCACCATCCCCCCCGAGGTGGTGACCCGCCTCACCGCCGCGCACAACGTCATCGGCATCAAGGACAGCAGCGGGCAGCTCGCCCTCACCATGTCCTACATCGCCGCCGGTCCGGCCGGGTTCGGCGTCATGGCCGGCATGGACTCGCTGATCCTCGCCACCCTCGTCATGGGCGGGAGCGGCGCCGTGGCTGCCAGCGCCGGCATCTTCCCCGAGAAGGTGGTCGCCGTCTATGAGCGCTACCGCGCCGGCGACCTGGAGGGCGCCCGGAAGGCCCAGTACGCCCTGCACCCGCTGCGCCAGGTCTTCGCCATGGGCACCTTCCCGGCAGTGATCAAAGAGGCGCTGGCGCAGATCGGCCACCCCGCCGGCCCGGTGCGCGGCCCCGCCGGTCCCCTGGGCGAGGCGGACCGCCGGAGGCTCGCCGCCATCCTGGCGCGGCTGCGGGAAGCGTAGCCCGCGGGCGGCCGCGCCTCACACCTTCTCGACCGGCGCGGCCGCGCGGCCCTCCGCCAACTGCAGCTTCAGGATGTCCAGCAGGGCCAGGGTCACGGCCGCGATCACCGGCCCCAGGATGAAGGCCAGCGGACCGATGAGGAGCAGCCCGCCAAACACGCTGAAGAAGACAACCAGCGGGTGAAGCTGCGTGCGCGCGCCGATGACGGTCGGACGCAAGAGGTTGTCCACCAGGCCGACGACCAGCGCGCCCCAGAGCGCCAGGCCGACCGCCTTCGCGTAGGCTCCCTGGAGCAGCAGCGCGATGGCCGCCGGGACCCACACGACCGGCGCGCCCAACAGCGGCACGAAGCAGAGCATCGTCATCACCACGCCCCACAGCAGCGCCGAGGGGAGTCCGAGCGCCCAGAACGCCAGCCCTCCCAGAGTTCCCTGGGTGATCGCCACGATCATCGCGCCATAGACGGTGGCGTGGATCGTGTCGGTGGCGCGCCGCAGCACCGCGTCGGTCTGAACGGGATCGAGGGGCGCGAACGCGCGCACCGAGTTCAACAGCCGTGGCGCGTCGCGCAGCAGGAAGAAGAGCGTCACCAGCGCGAGCAGGAGCTGCACGGCTCCCCAGACAAGGTTCC
Organism: Armatimonadota bacterium; assembly: GCA_016199585.1. Classification (GTDB taxonomy): domain Bacteria; phylum Armatimonadota; class JAAZEB01; order JAAZEB01; family JAAZEB01; genus JACQGM01. The sequence goes on along the minus strand of JACQGM010000364.1, from coordinate 39,251 downwards.
TTACCATTACCATGCTCTGCGCCGCCAGGTAGGCGCTCGCCTGCGTCACCGTCTCGCGCACGGCCGATTCCAGGTCGAGCCCCGAGAGGGCGATGCGCTCCTCCACCCAGCGCCGGGCGTCGCGGACGGCGGCCAGGTCCAGAGGGCGGAGGTAGGCCGGCAGCTCGCCCCTCTCGAACGCTGTCTTCATCTCCTCGGTCAGCGCCGTGGCCTCGTCCACCACCCGTGCCGTCACCAGCGCCATCGGCAGCACCACCGCGACGACCACGAGGCCGCACGACAGCGCCGCGGCGACCGACGGCCCGCGGATCCGCCGGGCGATGCGCCGGTGCGCCGGGTAGACCACCACCGCCAGCACTACCGCCAGCGCGATGAGCCGCAGGAACGGCCAGACCAACACCACGCACACGCCGACCAACAGTGTCAGCAGAATGAAGAACAGGGTCAGCCGGAAACGCTCACGGTCCACGGACTTCCTCCCGCGAATATGGCCGCAGATGGGACACTCCCTACCCTCGGACGGCGAACCGCCTCCCCAGTATACCACGTTCTGCTCGCAGGGGAAAGCGCCCGGGGCGCTCCCGGCAGGAAGCCCGCCCTCGCCCACGAACGTATCCTTGGGAGAGATGACCATGGCCGTTGCAGAACCGATAGTGCGTTCCCGGATCAGCCTGGCGGAGTTCGCGCAGCTCCCCGAAGGGCCTCCCGACTACGAGTACGAGAGGGGAGAGTTGATCGAGATGCCACGCCCCCACCCGAGACATAACGGCCTGGCGGCATTCCTTTTCACATTCCTGGATGCGCACGTGCGCCAGAACCGGCTGGGCCGGGTGTTCCTCGATAGCCTGGTGGCGGTGCTGCCGGACGTCGTCTACGCCCCGGATGTCTTCTTCATCGCGCGGGAGGGCGCGGCGGAGTATGACCCGGAGAGCGGCCAGGTGACGGGACCTCCCGATCTGGTGGTGGCGGTGCTCTCCCCGCGGGGTGGCGAGGCGCGCGACCGTGTCGGCAAGTTCGAGGTTTTGCCGGGAGGTGGGAGTGGCGTGGTACTGGATCATCGATCCGATGGAGCTCGTGGTTGAAGAGTACCAACTCGTTGAGGGGCGCTATGTGCGCGCCGCCAGCGTGGCCGCCGGGTCGGTGTTCCGCCCGGGCATCTTCCCGGGGCTGGAGATCGATCTGCGAGCACTGGCGGGGGAAGACGAGGCCGAGGGTTAGCTGGATGGGCAGGATGAGGATGGCGCGCGTCGTCTCAACCCCCGACAACACCCGCCATGCCGGGCCTGGCGCCGCCGGACACGCAGGCTCCTTCGGCCTGTTGCCCGGAGCGCCCGAGAATCGGGCGGGGGCGGCGTGGGGCACGAAGGGCCAGTGGCCCCCTCCCGCCCCGCCTCCAGCCGGTTCCACCGGCGCTCCGATGCCGTTGCGAGAGTGCTGCCCTTCGGCCGGGGGTGAGGCCGGTGCGATGGTGTCTTTCGGTTGTGGGCTTGGCTTTGCGGTAAGGGATTGCGGGTCGGGTGTCTGATGCGTAGGAACGGTTCCATGCCCTGTCTGCTCGGCATTGACGTGGGCACCACCGGCACGAAGGCGCTGGTCATCGGCGAGGACGGGCGCGCGCGCGGCTCGGCCACGGCAGACCACCCGCTCACCACGCCGCGGCCCGGGTGGGCGGAGCAGGACCCCGAGGAGTGGTGGCGGGCGACCGGAGCCGCCGTGCGCGCGGCGTGCGAGCGCGCGGCAGTCGCGCCGGAGTCTATCGCCGGCGTGGGTCTCTCGGGCCAGATGCACGGCTCCGTCTTCCTCGACGAGAGCCACCGGGTGCTGCGGCCCGCCATCCTCTGGTGCGACCAGCGCACGGCCCCCCAGTGTGAGCGGATCACCGAGGCGGTCGGGCGCGATCGCGTCATCGCGATCACCTGCAATCCCGTGCTCACCGGCTTCACCGCGCCGAAGATCGTCTGGGTGAAGGAGAACCAGCCGGAGGTCTACGCGCGCGTGCGCCGGGTGCTCCTGCCCAAGGACTACATCCGCTTCCGGCTGACGGGCGAGTTCGCCACCGAGGTCTCGGACGCTTCGGGCACTTCGCTCTTCGACGTGCCCCGTCGGCGCTGGTCGGGCGAGATACTGGCGGCGCTCGGGATCCCGGAGGAGTGGCTGCCCCGCGTCTACGAGTCGTCCGAGGTGAGCGGCCGGGTCTCTGCCGCGGGCGCGGCGAAGACAGGCCTGAAGGAGGGCACCCCGGTGGTGGGGGGCGGCGGCGACCAGGCGGCCGGCGCCGTGGGGAACGGCATCGCCGCGTCGGGAGCGGTCTCCATCTCCCTCGGCACCTCGGGAGTGGTCCTCGCCTGCGCCGACGCGCCGGTGATGGACCCGGAGCTGCGCACCCACACCTTCTGCCACGCCGTCCCGGGGAAGTGGCACGTGATGGGCGTGGTGCTGAGCGCCGGGGGCTCCCTCCGCTGGTATCGCGATGTGGTGGCGGCGGCCGATGCCGACCGGGCGCGGCGCCAGGGCGTGGATCCCTACGAGCTCATCACCGCGGGGGCCGCCCGCGCGCCGATCGGCTCCGAGGGTCTCCTCTTCCTCCCCTACCTCACCGGCGAGCGCACTCCCTACCCCGATCCCGACGCGCGCGGCGTCTTCTTCGGCCTCAGCCTGCGCCACGACCGGCGGCACCTGGCCCGGGCGGTGATCGAGGGCGTCTCCTTCGCCCTGCGCGACTCCCTCGAGATCCTGCGGGAGATCGGCCTGACGATCGGCGAGGTGCGGGTATCCGGCGGAGGCGCGCGCAGCGAGGTTTGGCGCGGGATCCTCTCCGCGGTGCTGAACGTCCCGCTCTCGCAGGCCGCGGCGGAGGAAGGTCCGGCGTTCGGCGCGGCGCTGCTGGCGGGCGTGGGCGTCGGCACCTACCCCTCGGTACCGGAGGCGTGCGCGCGCGCCATCGCCGCGCGCCGGGTGACGGAGCCGCCTCCGCCGCAGCGCGTCCGCGCCTACGAGGAGCACTACCGCCTCTACCGGGGGCTCTATCCGCAGCTCCGGGGCCTGTTTCGCCAGACCGCCAGCGTCGTCGGGAAAGGAAGCGCATGAGCGAGGCCGTCCGGGGGCGTCAACCTCAGTTCACCGAAGTGGCCCGGGCTTACGACGCCCTCATGTCCACCGTGCCGTACCGCAAGTGGGTGGACTACGTCCAGAAGCTGCTGGCGCGGTTCCAGGCTTCGCCGCGGAACGTGCTCGACATCGCCTGCGGCACCGGCAACGTCACCTTCGCGCTCGCCGAGCGCGGCTACCGCGTGGCCGGGACGGATCTCTCCGAGCCGATGCTCGAGGTGGCGCGCGAGAAGGCCCGGCAGGCGCAGCGGCACATCCCCTTCCACCGGAGCGACATGCGCAGCCTATCGCTCCCGGATCGGTACGACCTGGCCGTCTGCCTGTACGATAGCATCAACTACCTGACGACACTCGAGGACGTCCGACGGGCGTTCCGCTCGGCATCAGACGTGCTCAACCCCGGCGGGCTCTACATCTTCGATATCAACACCATCTTCGCCCTGCGCGAGAATCTCTTCACCCAGCGACACATGGACCGGCATTCGGCCATCCGTTATGATTGGCGCAGCGCCTACAACGAGGAGGCGCGCATCTGCGAAGTGGTGATGGACTTCTGGGTGGATGAGGAGGGCGGCACCCGCCACTTCACCGAAGTACACTACGAGGCGGGTTACGAGCCGGAGGAGGTCCTGGAGGCGCTCGCAGGAGCGGGCTTCGACACGCTGGCGGTGTTCGAGGCCTACACCTTCCGCCGGCCGCTCCCCGACAGCGACCGCGCCTACTTCGTGGCGCGGAAGCCGGGAGGCTGAGGAGATGGGGAGATTGGATCGAGAGCGATGGAAGCGCGCCGTCTCTCGGGGGCGCGGGGCGTGTTGCGCGGCATCGGCACCGGCCGCCAGACTGGCGCGGGTAGTGCTGGCGATCGCGTTGGGGGGCGCCTGTCTGTTGGCGCAGGGGCTCGAGTCCGGGCCTCCCACGCCTCCACCGACGCCGCCCGCCGGGGCACCGGGGATCCCGCTGGCGCCCGGGCCAACGGCGCTGCAGCTTCAGGTGGTCTCACCCGCGCAGTTGCCGGCGATCGGGGTGGTGGATGCCCCTGAGCTGGCCGAGCTGCTGCGCAAGGCCGGCTACGATGCGCGGGTCGTGTCCTATCAAGACGTGGACGCCGGGGCGCTGGATGCCTACGGCACGCTGCTGGTGAACCTGGAGCGGCCGCTGACGCTGACAGCCGCGGCCTTCCTCCGTGACTTCGTGCAGCGCGGCGGCCGCATGATCGCGTGCTCGTGGGGCACGACGGTTTCGCCCAAGCGGCAGCTCGCCTTTCCCGCCTACCGCCTGCAGGAAACGCTGCAGGTGCGCATCAACGGTTGGAGCGCCGCCGGGAACGCCTACCTGCGCTCCGTGAACAGCGGTGCCGCCTTCCGGGGGCTGCCGGAGTACGTGGAGGTGCGCAGCCGCTCCACGCCGCTGGTCGAGGCGCTGCCCGGCGGGAAGGTAGAGGCAAGCTGGGTGGCCGAGGATGGCACCCCGAGCGGGCGCTCGGCGGCCCGCTCCCCGGCGCTGGTCACCACCGCGTGCACGGCGTACTTCGCTCCGGACATTCTCTCCGAGGCGCTGCTGACCCGGAACATGCTGCGCCTGCTGGAGAACGCCATTCGGATGCTCTCGCCCGTGGCAGCCCCCGATCCGCGCCGGCTGGCGCTCGCCGAGCTGGAGGTGGCCCTGGGCGAAGCCCGTCGCGTGGCCGCGGCATCCACAGATGCGAATGCGGCGGCGCTGCTGGCCGCCGCCGAGGCCCGGGCCTCGGCGGCGGCGGCCAGCACCTCTCTCCCGCCGGCTGGATCTCCCGTGCCCGCCGCGGCCGCCCCCGCCGCTCTGGCGGCTCCCCCGATCGCCGCGGCGCCCGCTCCCGGCTCCGCCGGTGGCGGCGCGCAGACAGACCCGGGTGCCCTCGCGCCGGGGGGTGATCCGCTCGCACCCGGGTTGGCGCCCGACGCGACCGGACTGGAGATCGCCCCCGCGGTGCCCCCGGATACGCCCGCCGCGGCGCTCTCGCCCACGGCGACGGCGGCCATTGCCGCGGCGCTGGATGCGGCCGAGCGGATCGGCCTCCTCGCCTTCCCCTCGCGGCCGGTGGAAGCGCGCGCCGTGCTCCTCCCCCGCAGCCTGCTCCCCGCCTCGCGCGCCGCCATCGGCCAGCTCCTGAGCAACCTCCAGGCAGCCGGCATCAACCTGGTCGTGCCCGAGGTCTACTGCGGCGGCCTCACCCTGGCTCCCGGACCCAATCAGGACCCCCGCTTCGCGGGGCACGACCCGCTCGCCTCGATCCTGGCCGAGGCCGCCGCGCGCGGCATGTCCGTCTACGCCTGGGTGCCGCTGCTCACTACCGGGGCCCCCGGCGCCACCTCCCCCTTCGCCCCGGGGTGGAGCGCGCAGACGCGAGCCGGGGCGCGCTATGTCTCCAGCGGCCTCCAGTGGCTCTGCCCCTCGCAGGCCGGCGCGCGTGACGCGCTGTGCGCCGGGGTCCGCCGCGTTCTTGCGAGCTACCCGGTGCAGGGCATCCTCCTCGATTGCCTGGACTACGGCGGTGTTCCCGAGGCGTGCTACGACCCCACCTGCGTCGCTCTCTTCCAGGCCGACACCGGCCGCAACCCCCGCACCGAGACGCTGCGCGGCGAGTGGGAGGCGGAGTGGCTGCGCTGGCGGCGCGAGCGCGTCAGCACCCTGGTGCGCCGCCTCACCCGCGACCTGCGGACGGTGCGTCCCGGCGTGCCGATCCTGGCGGGCATCAGCGCCGTCGGCATCGAGCCGCGCTCCTACGCCATCGCCGACTGGCGCTCCTGGGTGCGCCAGTCCTGGGTGGACGGCATCTGCCCCGAGTTGGACTCCGGGGATACCGCCGCTGCCCGGAAGCTCTCCCAGCGGGTGCAACTCCTGGCGCCGGGCACCCGCGTGCTCCCCGTGGTCAGCACGGCGCGGGTGCGCACCTCGCGGCACGCCATGCGCCTCGTCACCGCGGCGCAGGAGGGGAACGCCGCCGGCGTCGTCTTCGATCTGCCGTCGCCCCTCGTACACCGGTGGGGCGTCTTCCTGGCGCGCGGCTCCTTCCGCCAGCCCGCGCGCCTCCCCTGGTGAGCGATGGAAGAACTGCTGCGATCCCTCGCCGACCTGCCGCGCCCCGGCGAGCGCATCTACCTCGTGGGCGGGTGCGTGCGCGACCTGCTCCTGGGCCGTCCGACCAAAGACCTCGACCTCGTCACCGATGGCAACCCCCGGCGCCTGGCCGAGCGCATCGCCCGGCGCACCGGCGGGGCGCCCTTCTGCCTCCACCGCGAGATGCGCGCCTACCGGGTCGTGCCTCGCTCCGGTGCCCCCGGCATCCCGGTGGACGTGCTCCCGCTCACCGAGCCCCTGGAAGAGGACCTCCTGCGGCGTGACTTCTCGATCAACGCGATGGCGCTGCCGCTGCAGCACGATCAAATGTATTATTCTATAATACATTATAGAATAATGTGTTCAACATGCCGCCTGATCGACCCCGCCGGCGGGCTGGATGACCTGAGCGCGGGCAGGGTGCGGCACGTCCGGCCCGATGTGTTCACCGCCGACCCGATCCGGCTGCTGCGCGCGGTGCGGATGGCGGCGGTTCTGGGGTTCACCATCGTGCCGGAGACCGAGGCGCTGGCGCGCAGCCAGGCCGGCCTCCTGGCGGGCGCGGCTGCCGAGCGCGTGCGTGACGAGCTCTTCCTGCTCCTGGGCGCGCCGGGCTGTCCGGAGTCGGTGCGCCGCCTGGATGAGATGGGGATGCTCGGAGTCATCCTTCCAGAGCTGATGCCGCTCAAGGGCCTGGAGCAGAACGCCAACCACCACCTGGACGCCTGGGAGCACACCCTCGAGGTAGTGCGCCAGACCGAGCGTCTGCTCGTCGGTGAGGAGCTGCCGGAGGACGTGTTCGAGCCGGCACACCGGGCGCTCTCTCAGCCGATCACCCCACCGCGCGCGCGGCGGGAGCTGTTCCTCTTCGCCGCCCTCTTGCACGACGTCGCCAAGCCACAGACACGCGATGTCACTCCGGGCGGAGTGATCACCTTCCGGGGTCACGACGAGGCGGGCGCCGCGGTGGCCGCGGGCATCTGCCGCCGGCTGCGCCTCGGCGGCCGGGAGACAAAGGCTGTCGCGCGAATGGTGGCCGGCCACCTCTCCCCCGGCTGGCTCTCCCTGGAGGAGCCGCTGGATCCTCGACAGCGCTACCGGTTCTTCCGCGAGGCGGGCGACTCGGCGGTCGAGACGCTCATCCTCTCGCTGGCGGATCGCCTGGCGGCGCGCGGCCCCTGGGCAGCGCCGGAGCAGATCGAGCGGCACCGGCGCTTCGTGGTGGAGATGCTGCGGCTGCACTTCGAGGGCGCGCCCGTGGCGCGGCCGGTGGTCCCTGCCGACGGTCGCGAGCTCATGCGCGCCACCGGCCTGAAGCCTGGGCGGGAGCTGGGGGAACTGCTGGAAGCCCTGGAGGAGGCCGTCGCCGTCGGGGAAGTGAGGAGCCGCGAGGAGGCGATTGCCTTCGCGGAGCGGTGGGTGGGGGAGCGGCGGTCGTAGAGCAAGGAGAGGGCCTCTCTATCACCCTCAACTTGGCCCGGCGCCCACCGTCGGCGTCGCTCTTGGTCCCGCCCGGCGTCGCCTTGCCGGCCCTCGTGCTGTCATGCTGAGCAAGTGACCCGGGGCGGCCCCGGGGTGGCAGGGGAAGAAACAGGCGCGTGCGGCGTACCGGTGCCCGGGGACAACCATCTCAAGCCCCCGCACCGGTCATGCTGAGGCTCCGAGCCGAAGCATCTCCGCCGGGGTTCCTCTACCGGTTCAGACCTGTGGTGGCTCTCGGGGCGGAGACCCTTCGCCTCAGCGGCTCAGGGTGACAGAGTCGCGGGTGCAGCGAATTAGCCGAAACGGTGCTGGTCGCCCGCCAGTTTCTTAGGAGCCGCTCACCCGGGGCCGCCCCGGGGTGGCAGGGGAAGAAACGGGCTCGCGCGTCTTGCCCCTGCCCGGACACAACCATCCCCAGCCCGCGCACTAGTCATGCTGAGGCTCCGAGCCGAAGCATCTCCCCCGGGCTTTCGCTACAGGTGCGGACGCGTGATGGTCGTCCGGGGGAGATCCTTCGCCTTCGGCTCAGGATGACAGAGTCGGGGCTGCGGCGAATCGGGCGAAACGGTGCTGGTTGGCCGCAAGTTTCTTGGGAGGCTCCGAGCCGAAGCATCGCCGTCGGGCTTCCGCTACAGGTGTGGACGTGTGGTGGTCGTCCAGCGCCGCCCCCCCGCCCCTCTCCCATACAGGATCCTCCCCCCCGCACCGCGAATCCTTCCCCCGGAAGCGACGCGGCGAGGGGGAGCGCGCATGGGTTTCGTCTCGGGAGTAGGGCCGGCGGCGGCGGATGCGGCCGGGTGGTGGTTCCTCTTTCACGGGGGCCAGATCCTCGTGCAGGAAGGGGTGCCGGGCATGACGCCGGCCGTGCCACGGGCGGATGGCCCGGCGGCGCTCGGGCTGCGGCCGGACACGCTGCACCACCTCGGGGTCCTGGACGGGGTTCCCTGCCATGCCGCCGGGTTCGATGCGCCACCACTGGCGCTCCCCCCCGACCATCGCTTCGCGGGCCTGCGCGAGCTCTTCGGCGTGCTGCCGGAGGACCACTACGCCGTGGCCGCCCGCGCCGCGCACCTCGCCCACTGGGACCTGGCGCACCGCTACTGCGGCCGCTGCGGGAAGCCGCTGGCGCTGAAGCGCGACGAGCGCGCCCGGGCGTGCGCCGCGTGCGGGCAGGTCTACTACCCGCAGATCGCCCCGGCGGTGATCGTGGCGGTGCGGCGCGAGGATCGGATCCTGCTGGCGCGCAGCCCGCGCTTCGCGCCGGGAATGTTCAGCGTGCTCGCGGGCTTCGTGGAGACGGGGGAGTCGCTGGAGGCGTGCATCCGCCGCGAGATCCGCGAGGAGACGGGGATCGAGGTGCGGAATCTCCGCTACTTCGGCAGCCAGCCGTGGCCCTTCCCGAACTCGCTCATGCTCGGCTTCACCGCCGAGCACGCGGGGGGCGAGATCCGCGTGGATGGCGTGGAGGTGCTGGAGGCGGACTGGTTCGGCGCGGGCAACCTGCCGGGACTCCCCGGCAAGTTGAGCATCGCCCGCGCCTTGATAGATGCCTTCGTGGCGAGCGGGCCGCGAGTCTAGCGACGCCCGCGCGCGGATCGTGCGGCCGGCTGGCGGCCGAGGAGGATCACCGATGATTGCGGTGCTGGCAGTGGTCGGCATGTGCGGCTCGGGCAAGTCCGAAGCGAGCGCTCACCTGGCGCAGAAGGGGCTGCCCCGGGTTCACTTCGGCGGCATCACGATGGAGGAGGTGCGACGAAGGGGCCTGCTGGTGAGTGAGGCGAACGAGCGGATGGTGCGCGAGGAGCTGCGCCAGCGTCACGGCATGGCGGCCTACGCGATCCTGTCGCTGCCGAAGATCCGGGCGCTGGTGGCGGAGGGGCGCTCCGTCCTCATTGACGGCCTCTACAGCGACGCCGAGCTGAAGGTGCTCCAGGAGGAGTTCCCCGGTCAAGTGTTCGTCCTGGGCGTCTTCACCGACAAGCGCCTGCGTTACGCGCGCCTGGCGGCGCGGCCGGCCCGGCCCCTCACCCCGGAGGAGGCCGCCAGCCGCGACCGGATGGAGGTGGACCACCTGGAGAAGGCGCCCCCGATCGCCCTGGCGGATGCCATGGTCCTGAACAACGGGACCGTCGAGGAGCTGCGCGCCGCCGTGGACGCGGTCGTCGATCCTCTGATCGTCGCGGGCGAGCTGAGAGTGGAGAAGGCTTGATGGCGGAACAGAGGAAGCGGGCGAACTGGAACGAGTACTTCATGGACATCGCGCGGGTGGTGGCGACGCGCTCCACCTGCCCGCGCAAGCACGTGGGCGCGGTGATCGTGCGCGACCGGACGATTCTCTCCACCGGCTACAACGGCAGCGTGCGCGGATTGCCCCACTGCGACGAAGCGGGGTGCGATGTCGTCGAGGGGCACTGCGTGCGCACGGTACACGCGGAGGCGAACGCCATCATCCAGGCGGCGCGGAACGGGGTGCAGATCGCCGGCGCGGAGCTCTACACCACGGCCAGCCCCTGCTGGAACTGCTTCAAGCTGATCGCCAACGCTGGCATCGCGCGCATCTTCTTCGGCGAGTTCTATCGCGACGAGCGCTGCGTGGCACTGGCCGAGGCCGCCCACATCGAGGTGGTGGACCTGAGCGCGCGGTGAGGCGCCAACCTCCGTGGCTGCTACCCCTACCGCTTCGGCATCCCGAGCGCGCCCAGCGCCTCGGCCAGGTCCTTGCCGTGGGTGTCTGTCTTCACCTTGCGGTCAATGTGGCGGATGATGCCCTGGTCGTCAATGACGAAGGTCCAGCGCTGGGCGGCCGTGCCCTTGGCGTTGAGAACCCCGAAAGCCTTCGCCACCCTCCCGTCGGGGTCGGAGAGGAGGGGGAACGGGTAGCCCTGGCGTTCCGCGAACTCCCGGTTGGCTTCCACCGGGTCGGTGCTGGCGCCGAACACCTGCACGTTGAACTGCGAGAGGAAACTCATCTCATCACGGAGAGAGTTCATCTCCCGCGTTCAGCCGCCGGTCATTGCCCGGGGATACCAGGCGATAACGACGGCCGACCGGCCGCGGAACTGCGCCAGAGTGTACTCCTTGCCATCCGAGGCGCTCGCCCGGAAGTCGGGCGCGCAGTCGCCGACTTCCAGGCGGGGCGCTTCCTCGGCCTCGGCGGCGAACGTCGTTCCCGACGCCGCCGCGCAAACTACCAGAGTGTTCATGATCTACCCCCACAGCGATCCCGGTCCTACCCCGGCGAAGCCCCCAACGCTCGCAGCTCGGCGATGATGTCGGTCGGGATTGGGATCCCCTCGGCGAGATAGCGGTCTCTGACCTGCCAGCCCCGCTCGCCGGGATAGAGAACCGTGAGCCCCGGCTCGGCGGTCTGGAGGAAGGTGAGCGAGTCGCGCACCCGGCGGCAGAAGTGCTCCGGGTCCAGGAAGGCCGCCGGATCGAGCGCCAGGAAGAGCTTGGTCGCCTCACGGTCGAGGCCGCTGGCGTCGCTCCGGGCCATCTCGTGGGCGAGGAGGCCGCCCGAGAGCGCGCCGGTGAGCAGCTCGATCATCACGCCGAGGCCGGCGCCCTTGTGGCCGCCGAAGGGGAGGATCTTCCGGCTGGCCAGGATCGTCGCCGGGTCGTCGGTCGGCCGTCCATCGGCATCCAGACCCCACCCGGGGGGCGCCTTCTTCCCCTCGCGCAGGTAGGTGCCGACCTTGCCCAGGGCGGCCTGGCTCATCGCCATGTCCAGCACCACCGGGTCGCGCCCTTCCCCGGCGGGCACCGCGATCGCCAAGGGGTTGTTTCCCACCAGGCGGCCGGAGGACCCGAACGCGAGCATGTTCGGGATGGCGTTCGTGGCACACACCCCGATCATCCCGGCCTGCGCCGCCCGCCAGGCGTAGGCGTGCGCCCGGCCCCAGTGCGTCGTCCGCCGGGCGAGACACACCCCGACGCCCGCCTCCCGCGCGCGCCCGACCGCGTGCCGCATCCCCAGGACGGAGACGTAGCGCCCCGGCCCGTTGTCGCAGTCCAGGACACAGGTGGCGCCCCGCTCGCGCACGATCCGCACTTGCGGGTCGGGGGTCGCCCGTCCCTCGCGGATCGCCTTCACCAGCGCCGGCACCATGCGCACGCCGTGCGACGGCACGCCGAGCAGGTCAGCCTCGGCGGTCACCTCCGCCTCCACACGGCTCACCGGCGCCGGCACGCCCGCGCCCTCCAGCACCTCCCGGATCGCGGCGACCAGCGCCCCGTGCTCTACTCTGACCTCCTGGTCCATGCTCTCCTCTTCGCCGAAATCGTAGGGCGCGGGTTCGGCCCCGCGCCGGGCATCCCGTAGGGCGCGGGTTCCGCCCCGCGCCGGGCGTTCACGCCGCCCCGAGCAAGAGGCTGACGCACCCGCCGCGCGCATCGAAGCTGTTCACGAGCACGCGCCGCAGAGAAGCGCGCCGGGGGGCGCGCACGAGGTCGAGGGCGAACTCGGGAGCTTCCATCCCGGGAGCGGCGGGCAAGAGGCCCTCCTCCAGGGCGTGTACGGCGGCGGCCGCCGCCAGGGCCCCGGAAGCCCCCAGCGTCTCCCCGACCATCGCCTTCAGGGCGACCACCGGGATCCACCGTCCCCCGAAGACGCTCTCCAGCGCCCCCGCCTCGGCGGCATCCCCCTCGGGGGAGCCATTCGCCGCCGCGAACACGGCATCCACCTCCCCGGGTCCCCCGCCGGCATCCGCCAGGGCGGCGCGCATCGCCGCTTCGGCGCCGACGGCCCCACCGCCCCCCGGGCCGACGCCGAGCACACGGGCGCGCACCCGGACTCCGCGTCGCGCGGCCACGCCTTCTGGTTCGACGACGAGCATGGCGGCGCCTTCGCCCAGCACGGTGCCGTTGCGGGACGCCGCGAAGGGGCGCAGGCCCTCCGGGCCGTCATCCCCCGGCGAGAGAACGCCGGCGCCGGATAGTCCCCCGTAGAGGATGGGCGAGAGCGCCTCGCACCCGCCGGCGAGCATCACGTCCGCGCGGCCGGCGGCCACCTGCGCCACGGCGTCGGCCAGGGCGTGCCCCCCGGAGGCGGCGCCCGCGCAGAAGCAGCCGTGCGGCCCGGCGAGGTTGAACTCGATGGAGGCCAGGCTCACGGGCGTGTTGGCGTAGGAGTGGGTGAAGAGGAGCGAGCTGGCCAGGCGGGCGCCTTTCTCCTGCACGCCCGCCCAGAAGCCGCCCATCGTCTCCAGGCAGCCGTAGGCGGTGCCGAAGGAAAGACCGGCGCGCTGCCCTTCCCCGGGAGCCACTATGACGCCCGCGTCGCGCAGCGCCAGGGCGCCCGCCGCCAGAGCAAGGGCCGAGGAGCGATCCAGGTAGGTCTTCGCGCTCGTCAAATACTCCTCGATGGAGAAGTGGGGCACCTCGGCGGCGAGCACCGAGGGCGCATCGCCTGGATCGAAGCCGGTGACTTCGGCGATGCCCGGCGTGCATCCCGCCAGGGCGGAGGCGAACGCCGGGCCGCAGCCGATGGCCGAGAGAGCGCCGGTGCCGGTGATGACCACGCTCACGGCTCGTCCTTTCGCAGCACGAGGGCGGCGTTGTTGCCGCCGATGCCCGAGGAGAGGGAGACCACGCACCGCAGCGATGTTCGCCGGGCGATGTTCGGCACGCAGTCCAGGTCGCACGCGGGGTCGGGCGTCTCGTAGTTCAAGGTGGGCGGCACGATGCCGTCGCGCAGGGCGAGGAGGCTGGCGATCGCCTCCAGGGAGCCGGCGGCGGCCATCGGGTGTGCCGTGGCCGCTTTGATGGAGCTGACCGGGATCTCCCCGGCGCGCGCGCCCAGCACCGCCTTGATCGCCGCCGTCTCCACCGCGTCGTGGTACTTCGTGCCGGTGGCATGGGCGTTCACGTAGTCCACCGCCTCCGGGGGCACCTCGGCATCTCCCAGCGCGGCGCGCAGCGCGGCCGCCAGACCTTCGCCCTGCTTGTCCGGGGCGGTGACGTGGTAGGCGTTGTTGTTGACGGCGGCGCCGCACACCTCCCCGTAGATCCGGGCGCCGCGAGCGACGGCGTGGTCGCGCGCCTCGACCACCAGCATCCCGGCGCCCTCGCCGAAGAGGGTGCCGCTGCGGTTCTTGTCGAAGGGGCGGATCTGCTCGGCGGTGACGGTGCGCAGGGCGCTCAGGCCGGCCAGAGAGGAGAGGCTGAGGGCGTCGTGCCCGCCGGCCAGCATGACATCGGCGCGCCCGGCGCGGATGGTATCCATCGCCCAGGCGACGGACGCAGCGCCCGAGGAACAGGAGAGAGAGAGGGTGCCGCGCGGGCCGAGGAAGCGCAGCGCGGTGGCGGCGATGGCGACGGCATCCTCGAAGGAGAAGCGCAGCAGATCCGCGGAGCGCACCTGCGCCGGGTCGGTGTGCCAGGCGGTGGCGAAGCGCTCCCAGGCGTGCGCGCCGCCGAAGTTGGTGGAGAAGACGATGCCCCGGCGGCCCGGGTCGCCCCCTTGGGGGAGGGCGGCATCGGCGACGGCTTCGCGCGCCGCCGCCAGGGCGAAGCGCACGGCCAGGTCCTCGGGGTCGGCGCCCGCGGGAAGCCGGAGCGCCTCGGGATGTTTGATCTCACCGGCGCACGGATTGCGCAGGCCGGTCGTGTCGAAACGCGCGATCGGCCCGATGCCGGATCGGCCCGCGCACAGCCCCTCCCAGAACTCGGGCACCGAGAGCCCGAGGCAGCACACGGCCCCGATGCCGGTGACGACCACCCGCTGATTACCTGCCACTGATGAACGCCTCTACATCCCGCTCGGTGATCGGTCCGCGCTCGGGGCGGGGCACCCGCGCCAAATCGATGCCGCGCTCACGGGCCAGACGCCGGGCCGAGGGAGTGGCGCGTACCCCGTCGGCCCGGCCCGGCCCGGCGACGCCGGCCACGAGCGCCGGGCGGACACGCGGTCCGCCCCTACGCGGTGCCGGCAATCCGCGGGCGACTTCCGCCTCCCGGGCCGCGATGAGCGCCCGGTTCTCGGCTTCGATGTCCGGGAGCGCCTCCTCCGGGGACGCCAGCACCGCCAGGGTACACCCGATCGGCAGCACGCTCTTCTCGCGTGCGTAGATGCGCCGCAGCCGCCCCGCCCCGGGTGACTCCAACGCGAATGTCACCTTGTCGGTGATGAGCTCGGCGATCGGATCCCCCTCGGCCACCGCCTCACCTTCCGCCTTCAGCCACCGCCCGACGGTGGCCTCCTTCATGTCCGGGTACAGCCTCTCCAGCACCACACGGAACGCCATCCGGGCACGGTCCTTCCCAAACCTCTACCCCCGCACATAGCGTTCGAGCTTCTGGCGCAGCATCTGCCGCCCGCGATGGATGCGCGACTTCACGGCCTGGACGCTCGCCTGGGTGATGTCGGCGATCTCCTGGTAAGAGCACCCCTCGAGGTCGCACAGGACGATGGCGTTGCGGTAGAGATCCGGCAGCGACCGGATGGCGCGCCGGACCTGGACCCGCAGTTCCTTCACCTCGGCGATATGCTCGGGGCAGACCGACCAGTCCGGCGCCTCGCGGCTGACCTCGCCCTCGTTGGTGCTGACCTCGGCGTCGAGGGAGAAGGGGAAGAGGTGTTCCTGGCGCGCGCGCTTTTGGTAGCTGCTCTTGCAGAGGTTGATGGCGATCCGCCACAGCCAGGTGGAGACCCTCGCCTCGCCCCGGAACGCGGGGAAGGCGCGGAACGCCTTCACGAACACCTCCTGGGTCAGGTCGGCCGCCTCGTCCGGGTCGCCCACCTGGTAGCAGATGAGGTTGTAGATGCGGCGGTAGTACTTGTCGGTGAGCTCGCCGAAGGAGAGCCGGAGGTCCTCGTCCGGGATGGCCGTGTCGGGCGCGCACCGCCGCTCGATGGCGGTGCTTGCCACCATGGCCTCATTCACGGCGACGTCCAGGTCCATCGGGCGTCTCCCTGCTCAATTCCCGGCCGGACGCGGCGCAGCGGCCGGACGCTTCTGCACCTGCGCCATGCCGAGATCCACCACCACGTCCACCGGGCGGCCACCCCCGTTGATGGCCCACTGCGCCGACTGCACGTTGCCGGCGCGCTGCACTTCGACCGGGAACTGCGACTCGATGGCGCCGGAGATCACCTCTACGCTCAGCGCGCACCCGGTCTTCTCCGGCACGCCGACCACGATGTTGCTGTTGTTCGTCTTCAGTTTCCAGGGCGCGGCCTCCCCCCGCGCGGGCGGCGCCGGCAGGTCGGCCCGCACCAGTCCCCAGGCGTTGAACACCTCCAGGGCGCCATAGACGCGGTGGACGGTCACCGAGGCGAACTGGTTGTGGATATTGCAGTCCCCGGCGACGCCATCCACGTCAATGGCGCCGTGGCTGTTGCTCAACGCCGCTGATCCCTTCACGCCCCTCACCCGGAGCCGCTGGTTGCCGTGCTTGACCGTCACGTTCCCGGTCACCGTGGCGATGTCCACCACGCCGTAACGGTTGTCAATCTTCAGGTCGCCGGACACCTGCCTGGCAATCACGTTGCCGTTGCTCGCCTCGATGACCGTGACGCCCTGCACTTCCGAGATGGAGACGCTCTCATCGGCGTTCGTCACCGTCAGGCCGCCCTGCACCCGGCTCACCTGAACCTGGCCGGTCTGGCAGGTGATCTGAGCGCCGCCCCCGACGTTCATCAACGCGATCGGGCCGCCGCGGTTGGCGAGCACCGCGCGCCCGCCGACCCCCTGCACGCGGATCTGCCCGAACTGGTTGCGGATCGTCACGCTCCCCCCGATCCGGCTCGCGTCCACGTCCTGCATGGAGTGCGCGACGGTGAGGTCGCCGGCCACATCGGCCACCGTTACCTTGCCGGCCTTTCCCTCCAGATTCACGTCGCCGGCGATCTTGCGCACGCTGATGGCGCCCCAGGGAACCGTGGCGCGCAGCGCGCCGATCCCCTCGGCATCCACGTCGCCGAAGCTGCTGTTCAGCTCCACCGGTGTGCCGCGCGGCAGCGTGATGTCCAGGTCCACCGTGGTCTGGGTCAGGAACCTCGGATCGCCTCCGGGCCGGCGCGTCTCGATCTCCACCCGGTCGCCCATCGGCTGCACGCTGGTCGCCAGCGCCTTCAGGTACGAGCGCACGGCCTGGAGGCTCACGCCGCGCACGTGCCGCTGGGCGCACACGTTCACCTCCGGCTGGTCCACGCCGCTGAGGCGCACGGCGCCGTAGGAGTGGCGGATCACCAGGCGCTGGCCCGGCTCCAGTGGCGCCCGGTGCTTCGTCACCTCGCTGAGGCCGACCACCTCCTCGGCTGCGGTCCCCCGGCTCGCCCCGGCGAGCAGGAGCGCGCAGGTCCACCCCAACACCAGAACTCTCGCGCCCCATCCGCTCATCGGTTTATTATACCATAGGAAGCGCCGAAAGAGCTAACCGCTAGCCAGCGAGCGACTGCAGGAGCGCGAGCTTCGTGGAGTAAGCCTCGCCCAGGAACTTGCGCGCGTTGGCGTTGCCCGGGTCCTGGCGGAGGGCGCGGCTGCACTCCAGGATGGCGCCGTCGGCCAGGGCGTTCCGCTCGCGGATCTCCTCGGGCGAGCGCTCACACGCTTGGGCGAACGCGGCGTTCAGCACCCCCACCGCCTCTGAGTACTGCCCGCTCGCGTACAGGCTCTCCGCCATCGCCAGCGGCTCCGCCGGCTCCGCGCGCTCGGGGCGGCGCTCCAGCGCGCGATGAGCGGCCCTGACTCCCCGCCGGGGACGCGCCGACGCGACGCGCACCCTCCCGGACGGCGCTGCCCGTGGCTCCCGAGAGCGAAGGGGCGAAGGCTGCGCGCTCGCGGCTCCCTTCGCGGGTGAGTCCGGCAGGTCAGCAACCGGCGGTGCGGAGTGGTCACCCGGCGCTGCCGGAGAGGTGTCCGGGGCCTGCGCGAGGGTACGGGTGGGTGCCGGTCGCGAGGCAACATCAGCGCCTGCGGAGGGCGGCAGGATCCCTTCGGCGGCGGGCATGAGCGCATCGGCGGGTCGGGTCGGCGGCGCCGACGCGACGCTTCGCGACGCGCCATCCGGCACCGGAGTGGTGGGGTGGGGTACGGATCCCGGGCCGGCGAGGCGCACGGCGAGGAAGAGCGCCGCGGCGGCGGCGGCCAGAGTGCCTGCCGGCGCGAGCACGGCCTGGAAGCGTTGGGACCAGGGAACACGCACCTGCTCCCGCGATAGGCCGGCCAACACGACCGCATCCAGGCGCGCGCGCAGGTTCGGGGGAGGCTCGTACGCCCCTAC
This sequence comes from Armatimonadota bacterium, assembly GCA_016199585.1. Classification (GTDB taxonomy): domain Bacteria; phylum Armatimonadota; class JAAZEB01; order JAAZEB01; family JAAZEB01; genus JACQGM01. Next base: position 21,344 of record JACQGM010000364.1, on the reverse strand, counting down.
GCGCCGGGCCACGCCCGCGACGCGACGCAGCGCCTCCGCCTCGGCGGCGCAGCGTGGGCACCTCGCGAGGTGCTCCCGCACGCGAGCGCCCTCAAGCGCCGCCAACTCCCCGTCCATGTACTCCGAAAGCCTGCTCCGAATGCGTCGGCAACTCATCTCTCAATCCCCCACCCGCTTGCGAGGAGGCGGTCACGCCCATTGGCTGGTCGCGTCTCTCCCATCCCTCGACCCGACGAGGGAACGGTCGCTGATGGTTCTTGGACTCGGACGCCCCCCGAAAGTTTCACACGCGACCGGGCGGCGGGGCCGCGCCACCACGCGGCCCGCTCACGACCCCTTGAGGAGCGCCGCCGCCTGGCGCAGCCGGCGGCGGGTGATCTCACGTCCCACCGCCCGCAGCGTCTCGAAGAGCGGCGGCGAGACGGTGCGCCCGGTGATGGCGATCCGCAGCATCATGAACAGCTCGCGCGCCTTCCAGCCTTTCTCATCCGCCAGGGTGCGGAGGCGCGCGTCGAGCGCGTCGGCGTCCATGTCGCGCTCCGCGTCCAGGATCTCCAGCGCGGCGGTGAGCATCTTCGCCGCCTCGGCCGGCGTTTGGTTCTTGGGCGCCAAGGGCGGCGCCTCCGCGTAGTCCAGGTCGCCGGCGAAGAAGAAAGTGGTGGCGGGAACAAACTCGTCGAGGCGGCGGATGCGCTCGCGCACCAGGGGGATGAGGCGCAGGAGGAAGTCGTCGCCCAGGCGCCACTCGCGCAGGCGGGCGAGGAGTTCCGCCGGCGAGAGGTCGCGGATGTAGGCGCCGTTCAGCCAGGCGAGCTTCTCCATGTCGAACACCGGCGCGCCGAGGGTCACGCGGTCCCACGAGAACGCCTCGATCATCTCTTCGGTGGAGAACTTCTCGCGGTCGCCCCCGAACGACCACCCCATGAGCGCCAGGAAGTTGCGCAGCGCCTCGGGGAGGATGCCGATGTCGCGGTAGTAGTCAATGGAGACGGGCTGCTTGCGCTTCGATATCTTGCTCCCGTCGGGGTTACGCAGGAGGGGCAGGTGCAGCCACTCCGGCAACTCCCAGCCGAAGCCCTGGTAGAGGAGCACGTGCTTGGGCGTGGAGGAGAGCCACTCCTCGGCGCGGATGACGTGGCTGATCCGCATCAGGTGGTCGTCCACCACGTTGGCCAGGTGGTAGGTGGGAAAGCCGTCGCTCTTCAGGAGGATCTGGTCGTCAATCAGCGCGTTGCGGAAGGCGACGTCGCCGCGCAAGCGGTCGTGGACCACCGTCTCGCCCTCGTCGGGCACGTTGAGGCGGACCACGTGGCACTCCCCGGCCTGCGCGCGCCGCTCCGCTTCCTCGGGGGGGAGGCGGCGGCAGAGGGAGTCGTAGCTCGGGTCCTCCTTCGCCTTGATCTGGGCGGCGCGCAGCTCCGCCAACCGCTCCGGCGTGCAGAAGCAGGGGTAGGCGTGCCCCCGGCGGACCAGCTCGAAGGCGTGCTCCCGGTAGATCTCCGCCCGCTCCGATTGCCGGTAGGGGCCGTAGGGGCCGCCCACGTCCGGGCCTTCGTCCCACTCCAGGCCCACCCAACGGAGGGCGCGCAGGATGGCCTCTTCGCTCTCCGGGGTGGAGCGCGCGCGGTCGGTATCCTCGATGCGCAGCACGAACTTGCCGCCGCAATGGCGCGCGAAGACGTAGTCGAACAGGGCCACATAGGCGGTCCCCACGTGCGGGTCGCCGGTGGGGCTGGGCGCCACGCGGACGCGCACTTCTCGCTTCTCAGACATCAGGTCCTCCCGACAATCTACGGCTTCGCGCCGGCCCCCCACACCGCACCGGCGAACACCTCCGGCTCCTCGAAGGCGAACTGGTAGACGCCGCTGATCCCCGGCACGCCCGGGTTGCCATCCAGCCACTCGCGGACGGGCTTCCCGTAGTTGACGAGCAGTTGGCGGTAACCGAGGTTCGCGAAGAAGCGCGGGCTGCGTGCCTTCTCCTCGCCCTCGCCACCCGAGGAGATGTTCCAGTTGAGGATGATCAGGTCCTTCGGCGCCGCCTCCGCCCCGCCCACGAGGGTGCCGTTGCAGAGGTAGTAGTTGTCGCGCGCGTTGTGGTAGGGGTCCAGCATGTCGGACCATCCGTAGATGCGCGCCCGGGGGTTGATCTCCCGGATGAGTCGCATCCGCTCCTTCACGCTCCACGCGAGGAGTTGCGCCAGGGGAAGCCCCTTCCGCTGGCAGTCGGCATCCCAGTTGGCGGAGCGACACTCACCGACGTTGATGTGGTACCCGACAGGGCGCAGCAGCTCCTCCAGCTCCTTGACGCCCCTGGCGAAGAGCTCGTAGGTTTCCGGACAGCTCATGCAGAGGGCCACCTGGTGGCCGTAGACCGGCACCGCGTGGTAGAAGCTCACCCGCAGCCGCTGTCCTTCTCGCAGCCGGGACCCGGCGGTCAGCTCCAGGGCGGGCGGCTCGTGCGAGAGGCTCCATCCACCCCAGGCGTGCAGCCGGTTCAGCCTGGGGTCCTTCGCCGGCGTGAAGTCGCGCCCCTCCTCGTAGAGCGTGCCGTCCTCCCCCTTCACCGTGAGCGGACACCCCGGACGGCGCAGGATGTTCAGCATCCCGACTTCCTCAACCGCCAGGTCGTCGAACCACACCTTCCCTTGCGGGCTGTGCCGGACGCGCAGCCCCAGGCTTCCCGTGCCGCCGGCCAGGCTGTTGAAAACCAGCACATGGCGCGTCCAGTCCTGCGTCGGTGCCACCCCCTGGATGTTCTCGGCTCTCAGCCCGCCGAAGTGGAGGCGCCGCTCGCCGTTCTGAAGCTCGACCGTCACCTCCGCTTTCGGATCCAGGCCCTCACTCTTGATCCAGATCGACAGCCGGTAGAGCCGGAAGGGCGTCAGCGGGAGCGGCTGCGACAACTGCACGTTGTTCTGCGGCCCCGGGGCGGCCGCCACCTCGAAGCGCACCGAGGACGCGCCGCCGTGGCGCACGTCCGTGTCGGACAGAACGGCCTTCCCCTCCATGCCGGCGTTCGCCATCCAGCCGGGGAAGCGGTTTCCCTCGGGCGCTTCGAAGCCCGGATCGGCGAGCGCCAGCGGTAGATCCGGCACTAGAGTCGCTTCCCGGCCCTTCACCACGAAGAGCGCGTCCTTGACCGGGAAGCCCTCCGCGAGATTGGGGTCGTGGGCGAGGAGCGACTGGCCGTTGCCGAAGTTCATCACGTGCGGAATCACGTCGATTCCCAGTCGCGCGGCCTTCTCACCGAGCTGGCGCAGGCGCGCCCGGTAGGCGGCGTCGCCCAGGATGCCCGGCAAGGCCAACTGCGGCTCGTTTCGGAGAACCACCCCGGTGAAGCCGAGGGCCTTCAGCCGGCGCAGCTCGGCGATGGCTTTGGCCAGCCCCGCGTCGCCCTCCGCGCCCGAAAGGCGCCAGGAGGCGACGGGGTGGTAGATTCGCTCCGCGAGACGAGCATCCGACACCTGTGCGCTGCTGGAGGGGGCGGCCCCATCCGCCGCGCCGGGCCCAGGTGCGGCCGCGGCCGTCCACGCGACCGACCCCAGGGCGACCAGGGAGGCTCTCCCGAGCCATTCCAACTGCTTCATTGCTTCGGATTCCCTTCACGCTCGGATCCCGGGGGAACCCCCGAGCTCCCGGCGTCGGCCCCACGGGAGCCGCGCCAGGAGGAAGGTTCCGGGTCCGCCGCGTTCTTCCTTGTGCCATCGCCCCCCGGTCAGGTCGCCGTGGGTGGGGACCGGCCAGGCCCGGCAGCCGCTCATGCGGCCGGTGGCGTACGGTCAGGCCCTTCCGTCGCGGAGTCCGGCGGCCCGAACGCCGAGGGATCGATGCGAAGCAGCAGGACCCCGCACCGCAGACACACCTTCGCGACCTGCTCAATCACTCGCGCCCCGCCCCGCTCGCCCGCGGCCACCCAGTCCCAGAATGGCACTTCCCACAGGCCGGGGCGTCTGGCTCCCGGCGGGCGCACCCACGCGCACTCTGCCGTGCCGTCGCTGGTGCAGTAGAACTCGCCGTCCACCATCGCCGCGCCGCAGGTGGGACACGACGTGGCCGGCGCCGTCTCCCCGGCGCCGCGGTCGTGCGCGCCGGAGGGCGTTCGATCTGAGGCGGACATCTTCACTACGACCACGTACGTCAGCACCAGGACGGCGGCGAAGAGCAGTCCGCCGGGACTCCCGAGCGCCGACGAACCGGGATCGCTGATGGCCGCTATCAGGACGACTACGACCAGCACGACGGCCGGAACGAGCACGCGTTTCATGGCAACACCGTTCCTCCTTCGCCGCCCCGGGGCACGCCCGCCCGCTTCCCGCCAGTGCCGTCAGAACCTGCCTCTGGATGCCTCCTTGACTGCCGCGGCGGGCTCGACCAGAGCGCCACCTCGCGGGCGGGCAGCTCCTCTCCCGGCCCCCGGTTCCTCGCAATGGCGAAGACGTAGCGCCCGGGCTGGAAGTCCTCGAAGGTGAGCGCCTCCCGCCCGCGAACGTGCAGCGCGGTCTCCGGGCCCACGCGGAGCACCATGCGGCGAGGAGACGGGAACGGGCGGAGGCGGACGCGTCCCCACAAGTTATATCGGTTGAACCGCTCCGCCTCGATGGCCAGGCGCCTGCCGGTGGCGTCCGCCCCCCGGATCCTGCCGAGGATCTCGATCTCGCCCCGGCGCAGGCGGATGTCTACGTAGGGGTACGGAGAGCCGGCCGAGTAGAACCCGGGGTCCACCCGGGGCCGCAGTGCCCAGCGGCCTGTCAGCACAGTGCCGGACGCCGCGGCGAGGAGTGCCGCGCCGCAGAGAAGTGTTCGCTTCGGCCCCCTCCGTAGGGCCGCGATGCCGCCAGCGGCATCCGGGATGCCGCAGACGTCCGCCGGCTCACCGGCAGCCGCCGGCTCCTCTCCCCAGTCTACGGGGCCGCGTGTCCCGTCCCAGACGCGGACGCCCAGAAACCGTGCGAGCGCCCGGGCATCGGCTTGCAGCCGGTCCCCGTCGCCGTGGTTCACGAGGCCGATGCGACGACCGTCCTTCAGCACCAGGTTCAGCTCATAGCTCGTGAACTCATCTCCCCGAGAGGCCAGGAGCTGGAGCGCGTGTACCTGTGCCAGCGGCGCCGCCGAGGGCGGGCGCGCCAGGTTCCCGCGGCGAGGAGGGCGCCACCCCTTCCTGAAGACGCCCGCGTGTGTGTCGAAGACGATCGGGCGCATCAGCCCATAGCACAGGGCGGCAAAGCCGAGGGCGATGGCGCCGCAGACGGCCGAACACGCGATGCGGAAGACCGCCACGCTCCACGCCGGCTCTTCCGAGCTGGCCGCGATGAGCCAGGGCGCGATGGCCCCGGCCCCGAAGCCGACGACGAACGCGGCAGCAAAGCCTCTCGCGGCCCATTCGGAGCGGAACTCCATCCGGCCGGGCGTGACGCGCACCAGGCGGTGCGTGCGGATGCTCATCGCGCCGGTGCGCAGTGGCGACCACCCCGCGACGAGGGCCACGGGGTCCTCGGGACCGGCCGAGGCGGCCCCGGGCGGGCACCCCCCTCTGTCGGGGGCTTCCACCGGCAGGTTCGGCTCATCTGGAAGAGACCCAGTCACGGGAGTGCCTCCATCCGCGCGTGGCTGCCGTCCCGCCGGCCCTGCGGCGCGCGCTGAGACGATCGGCGGGCTTTCTCCGGCGCCAGGGCATCCAGTGCCCTCAGGAACGGGCCCGTCTGGCGCGTGGCGTCCGGCTGTGGCACCTGCCGGAACACCGCAGCCAGCGTGTGCCGGTCGAGGCGCCGCAACCGATCAAGGATGTGGCGGTTCAGGTAGCCATCCTGCGACATCAGCGGCGGCAGCGGCTCCTTGCGCTCGCGGCTGTAGACGCCCTCTGCCAGAGAACGCCAGGCGTCGCCGCCATCGCGCCACCGGTGGGAGCAGGGGGGCATGCAGCGGGCGTAGAGCCGGCGGAACTCCGTCTCCTTGTAGCGCGTGCGCCAGGTGATGCGCAGGGATAGGGCCATCAAGCCCCCCTCGGCGCGGATCAGCCCACAGCGCTCGCAGTAGAAGGACCGGCTGCCCACTCCAAGCGTCAGCGCCGTCAGGAACCACACGGGATACCAGGGTACCCGGAAACGCCTCAGGATCCCCCGCGAACCGGCGGCGATCCGTGTCCAGGGGGGATCGGCGGGGGTCTCGCCCGTGGTGACGGCGGCCAAACGGTCTGCAGACTCCTCGCCGCCTGCCGGCGCGCCCGCCGCCGGGAGCGCAGGCAGACTGTCGAGAACGGCATCACACACCACCCCGGCGTGACGGTAGAACTCGCCCAGTCCCTCCGGGCTGCCGGCCTGCCCTCCGGCCACGACGCGAAGGAGGTCCGCCTCCAGCGTCACCACCAGGTGCTCCTTCCCCCACTCCCGCAGAGAGAGGAGCGCCTGCTGGCAATCCGGCGTCAGGAGACGCGCTGCCCAGGCAGGATCGCTGGTGCTCACGGCCACGAGGTCATCGAACCAGGGCCGGCCGACCCTCACCTCCTCCAGCCCGGGGAGGCGTTCCGTCGGACCCGGCCGGGAAAATGCGGCGATATGGCAACGTGCGGACGACCCGCCCGGCAGCTCGAAGGTGAGGCGGGTGGACTGCGCGCCTCCCCCGAACTGCACATCGGCGCACTCGCCGACGCCGAAGCCGAAGCTGGCCATGGCGCGGCCGGGTCCGAAGTCGAGGCAGGCCGGGCAATCGCGATGGCGGAAGAGCACCCGCGGGAGAACGACGCGCACCAGGCCGGGCCGGCTCGCCTCGAACACGCCATCCACCGTGCGCGCGAACTCGCGGCAGCGACGGTCGAAGCCCTGGCCCGTCCAGGCCGCCGTCAGCGGCAGAAGGTAGGCAACCCCGCCGGCCACCAGGCCCCATGTGAGGTAGCTCCATCCCCGGAACAGGGAGAGCGCCGCGCCAACGACCAACGCCGCAACGAGGCCGCTGGTACGGGCGCGCCGGTACACCGCGGGCGGCGCATCCGGGAACACCCGCCTCAGCGTACCGGCGTCGCCGCATTCGACGGCGCCGGTACGCCGGGCACACATCCAGAGTGCGTTCACCCCCACGACGCCACCGGCCACCCCCAGGCCCAGCCCCACCGAGACGACCAGCCCCGCCAGTCGCCCCTCGTCGAGAGGCGTGGCGCGGCACGCCTGGATGAACAACACCGTTCCGGCGGCGAGGCCGGCCAGGATCGCCGTCCGCCACACCGAACGAGCTGCGGCCCGGATGTCTTCCAGCCCGACGGCAGACTGGATGCCGGCCCAGATGCCTTCCAGCTCCGCGCCGGGTGCAGGACGGCGGGCGGACGCCCCGAACGTGCCGTGCTCTTCGGTCTCCTCGGGCGACGGCGCGGGCAGCCAGGCGACGGGTGTCGCGTGGACCTCGCTGCAGCGGGCAGGTTGCGCGGGCGCAGACAGCCCGGGGCACGGTTCAGCGGAAGGGCCGCACGCATCGGCGCCGGTGGCCCGGTCCCGCGGCCAACGCGCCCTCAGCGCAGCGATGCCGAGAGCCACGGCCAGGCCAGCCAGGAGAAGAGACCAGCGGAGCGAGCGCGCCCCGCGGCCGTCGCCCGTCCCGGGGCTGTGCGGCGACAGCGCCGGCGGCGAAGCGATCCGTTGGTCCCCGGCGTCTCCGGGATCCGCCGGCTCTCTCTCTTGGCCCTTCGTGGCCCCCACTGCGCTACCCCTCCCGCACCGACGAGCGCCGGCAGCGGCGGGGACCGTAGTGCCTGGCCGCCGCGTCCGCAGTACGCCCGTATGGTTCTCATCACGCTTCTACTACCGTGCGTTACACTTGCCTGCGGTGCCCCGGCGCAGGGGTGTGCCCCTGACGCCGGGCAGGCCGCCTTCAGGCCCGACGACGTGTCTGGATCGCCGCCACTATTCGGCGCGCGCCGCTGCCTTCCTTCCGCGTGCCGAGCCTGCGAGCCCGTTTCGGATCGTCACCGGGGAGAACGCGCCATCGGCTGCCTGCCGCCGATACCGCCAGCGAAATGGGTGCTGCCTCCGCAACCGACAGGGCAACGCCGCTGCACGTCGAACCTCCCCATCGAAGCAGAAGTGTCCGTGACACTCGGACGATAGGAGGCACATCCGTGGAGAGAGTGAGCTATGGAGTCTGGCCGAACTGCTGCCGCCTGGCCAATGGACAGATCGAGGTAGTCGCGACGACCGACGTCGGCCCGCGTATCATCCGGCTCGCCTTCCTCGGAGGCGAGAACGAGTTCGCCGAGCTGCCCGAGATGGTGATGCAGACGGGCGGTCGCGCGTGGCACATCTACGGGGGGCACCGCCTGTGGCACTCGCCCGAGGCGATGCCGCGCAGCTACTCCCCCGACGACTCCCCGATCGAGGCCCGCACGGATGGCGACACCCTGCGCCTGATCCAGCCGGTCGAGCCACAGACCGGCATCCAGAAGGAGATGGCGGTCGCGCTCTCGCCGGCGGAGGCGCGCGTGCGGGTGACGCACCGCCTGCGCAACGCCGGGCCGTGGCCGGTCGAGATGGCCGCGTGGGCTCTCTCGGTTATGGCCCCCGGCGGCTTCGGGATCGCTCCGCAGTCGCAGCGGTCGGTGCCCCACAACCTGCTCCCCAACCGCGTGCTGGTCCTGTGGCCCTACACCGACCCGACCGACCCGCGCCTGATGTTGGGTAGCCGGTATCTCCGGCTTCGCCAGGACCCGGAGCGCGGCCCGATCAAGGTGGGCCTGGACGTGGACGCCGGCTGGTGTGCCCATGCGCGCCGCGGCCACCTCTTCCTGAAGCGGTTCGCCTACCAGGATGGCGCCCGCTACCCGGACTGCGGCTGCAGCGTGGAGATGTACACCAACGAAGCGATGCTGGAGTTGGAGACACTGGGTCCGCTGCGCACCGTGGCTCCGGGCGAGACCATCGAGCACGTGGAGGAGTGGCGCCTCTTCCGCGACGTGGACGTCTCCGACGAAGGGAGCGTCGAGCGGAACGTGCTGCCGCTGGTGGAGGCTGTGGTCTGATGTGGGCTGATGATCACGCTTCTTCCGATGGCCCCGAACAGGTGCTGTGGGAGGAAAGGAGGCAATCGTGGTGGGTCTTTCGCGGCGGATCACCGCGTGCGCGTGTCTGGCGGGCGTTCTGGCTTCAGCGGGCGCGTCCGGGAGCGAGGACGCCTATGAAGCCGGGCAGGCCAGGCTGCGGGCCGGGCAGTACGCCGAGGCGAGAAGGGATTTTGAGGAGGCGCTGAGGCTGGCGGGCAGCGGCCCCGAGAGGGCTGCCGCGCTGATCGGCATCGGCATCTCGCGGAATGCGGAGAAGGAGCATGCCCGGGCGCGAGCCGAGTTTGAGAAGGCGCTCGCCACCGAGGGCGTCACCCTGGAGCAGGCAGCGGAGGCACGGTGCCGCCTTGGCGCCAGCTACTTCCTGGAGGGGAAGCTCCCCGAGGCGAGGGGCGAGATGGAGAAAGTGCTGGCGATGGCAGGGGCGCCCGTCGAATGGAAGGTGCAGGCCCAGATGACCATCGGGCAGAGCCTGGGCCGCCTGAGAGAGTGGGCCGAGGCGAGAGCGGCGTTCTCCCGAGTCCCGGGAATCCCCGGCGCCTCTCTCCAGCAGAAGGTGGATGCCCGGATGGCCATCGTTCGCGCGTTCTTCTCCGAGAAGGCGTACGGCGACGCTCGCTCCGTGCTGGCCGAAATCCTGGCGACCCGGGGGCTGCCCCCGGCCTCGAAGGCATCCGCCCGGGTGCTGATGGGGCAGAGCTATCTCTCGGAGGGGAACTGCACCGCGGCGAAGAGCGAATTCGCGAGTGTCCTCGCCCTGGAGGGCGTCCCCGACGCCAGCAGGGCTGAAGCGCAGTTGGGCATCGGTCTCAGCGACTACCGCGCGCGCGACTTCGATCGCGCCACGCCGGAGCTGCGGAAGGTCCTGGCGATGCCGGGCGCGACGGCCAGGCAGACTCATGAGGCGAAGCTGCGGCTCTGCCTGAGGGAGCGCCGCCTCGATGGCGAGAAGGCGCTCACCGTGCTCTTCATCGGCGCCAGCCACACGCAGGTGTGGAGCATCCCCCTGCTCGTAGAGGCGCTGGCGGCATCCGCGCCGCCCGGGTGCCCCCGGATCATCACGGACGAGTTCACCCGCGGCGGAAGGATGATCAACTGGTTCTGGGAAGAGGGCGCCGGCCCGGACACCGCCCGGGCCAAGATCGCCACGGAGCCATGGGATTTCGTGGTCCTGGAGACGTTCTTCACCCTCCCCCACGATGGCCTTTTCAAGTACGGGACCCTGTTCACCGACCTCATCCGCAGCAGGGGCGCCAGGCCGGCCCTCTACGAGAGTCCGGTGAACTACAGCTACCCCTACCCGGAGAAGTTCCAGAGCTTCCACGAGGAGAACGTGGCCCTGGGCAAGGCGCTGAGAGCCCCCGTGGCGCCGTCGTGCCGTGCCTGGATGACGTATCTGGGTCCGAATCCCCCAGATGAGGAGCGCCGGGCCCTGTACGGTCGCGATGCGGTACACACGTCGAAGAAAGGCGGCTACATGGCGGCCTGCTGCATCTACTCGGCGATCACCGGTCTGAGTCCTGTTGGCCTCACCCATAGGGCCCCAACGCTGGAGCCGGATGGTCTCTCGCCGGAGGAAGCCGCAGCGCTGCAGAAAGCCGCGTGGACCGCCTACCAGGAGACGAATGCCGAGCACCAGACGGCCTTCGAGGTGGTGAACCCCGGGAAGGAGTGAGCCGGGCGGACTCCTCACACCGGCGCGGCCCGCGTTCCGCATGGTGCCGGACCTACCTGAGGTGTACCCCCGGTGGCGCCGCCTTGTCGCCACCCACGCCGTCTCCGGTGTGAAGGCACACGACGCTCGCCTGGCGGCGGTGATGCTGGCGCATGGCATCACCCACCTGCTCACCCTCAACCCGAGCGACTTCGCGCGCTGCCCGGAGGTCACCGCCGCGCATCCCCGGGCCATCACTCCGCAGCCCTGGTGCAGCCCACGCGCGACGGCGACCAAGTGCCCGATCACTCCGGCAGGCGGTAGCTGTACAGGTGCGACGTGCTGGCGAAGTAGATGCGCCCGTCAAGGATGTCGCCGCCGGTCGCGATCGGCACGGGCGACGGGGCGACCATCGTCGCACGGAAGGTTCCCGGCTCCACGCGGACAATGCCCTTCGCCAATAACACGTAGACCGTCTTGTCCGGTCCGACCACGAACGCCCGCGACCCCTGCTGCCCGACCGCCGCTCCGAAAGCGGGACCCAGGTCTTCCTCGTGGATGACCTTCCGCTGCGCGGGGTCGAAGACGAAGAAGCGCGCCGGGACGATGATGCCGTAGACGAGGCCGTCGGGCGCCGCCAGCAGTTCCCGGTAGGCAATCACTCCCGGCAGCACTGCCTCGCGCCATTCGACGCGCTTGGTGGCCATGTCCATGAGGTAGAGCTCCGCCACCTGAGGCATGTTCTCGCCGGGCGCCTTGGGGTCAATGCCGGTGCCGCCCAGCAGCTTGCCCCCGGGGAGCGCCGCGATGCCCACCGTGGCGTGGTTGGCAAGGACGTCGGTGTGCTGCAGCGCCATGGGAGTGCGGGTCTCGCGGTCCCAGAAGAGGAGGCCCGCGCCGACACGCCCGTACCCGGTGATGCCGGTGAGCACCAGGGTCTTGCCGTCGGGGTGGGCGAGGAGCTGGCTGGGCCGGATGATGGTGGGGGCGCACTCCGTCAGCAGCAGGGGATTCGAGTTCGGGTTCCCCGGCTCGGTGGCGACCCAGGGCTGCGAGGGATCCCACTCAAGGAGGGATCCCCGGCTGTAGCAGCCGGCAAAGAAGCGGTCGCCCTGGCGAGCCAGGGTGTTCCACTGGCGGTAGCAGGGGCGGTTCACCAGCTCATCCCTCTTGGGATCATAGCGGAAGAAGTGCATCGGAGCGGCCGTGGCGCCGCAGACCGTGCCGTCGGGGGCGGCGGCGACGCTCATGATCGGGGCGCCTTCGCTGGCGTAGTCGAAATGGTGCTCCTTCGTCTCACCCGACTTCGGGTCCTCGATGACGAGGAGGCGCTCCACGAGGTCGCAAGTCTTGATGCGTTTGCCATCCGGAAAGTCGCGGTGGAAGAGGCCCTGGTTGGCCGTGATGATCGGCTTGCGCCGGATCACCGGGTGTTTGCCGATCTTCTCGCCCTGGCCACGGTAGAAGCGGTACCAGCCGTCCTCCGTGCTGTAGCCTATACGCCCGTAGACACGCCCGTCCAGATCCCGGTAAACGGTACCGGTTCCAGTGACGCGCTCATCCTCCGGGAGCATCCCCTTGCCCGTGCCGGTTCGGGGATCGAAGGCGACGATCTGCGCGGCCGCGTTCCCGACGCCGAAGTAGACCCACCCGGCGTCGTCCGCGGCGATGGATGACTGGGACTGCGGCCAGCTCTCCCTATTCACTTCCGGGTACTCTCGCAGCTCGCGCGTCTTGGGGTTGAACGAGACTACGTCGCTGCGCGGGTTGGTAGCCGTCCAGATGACGCCGTTGTCGTCCTCCGTCATGCTCAGCGCGACCCTTCCTTCGGCCGTCCGCTGAGTGAAGGTGAAGGCGCGCTTCACGGGGTCGAACTCGGTGAAATGGCGGTTGTAGAAAGTATAGAGCTTGTTGTCGCTCGAGAGCACCGAGGAGTAGACGCAGTAGCCGCCGGATGGGAATGGCATCGGGAACTCCTCGCTCTTCCCGGTCTCGGCGTCCAGCATGAGAAGGCCATAGCCGCCGCGCTGGTCGAAGAGCCACAGCAGGACGACGTTGCGGCCCTGTCCATCCACGGTGGCGATAATGCCGCGGGGGCTGCTGACCGGCACGGCGACGCCATGGTGCAGGAAGCCGTCTCCCAGATCCTCGGTGGCAGCGGAGCAGCCGAGCGGCACGCCGAGAAGCAGCGGCGCGCTCGTGGCAGCGATCAGTCTCGAGTAGTTCAGTTTCACGATGATTTCCTCATTTGCGAATCCTGCGCGGCCATCGCCCGCCGACGGCCGCGCTGCGGAGAGAGCGCCACGACGCGCTCAGCGGGCGGCAAGGGCGGGGCCGGCGCGCTGCTCGGCAGGTGGCTCTCGCCCCGCTGTGCCACCGGCGGCCGAACCGGGTGGCTGCGGTGTCTGCACGGTGATCCCCGGCCCGGTGACCGATCCGGCCGTCACTTCCTCGGGGCTCCGGGCCAGGCGTATGGTGACGGTGGTGCCCTCGCCGGGGGTGCTCTCGATGTCGATCTCGCCGCCGTGAGCTTCCACAATCTCACGCGCGATGGCGAGCCCCAGGCCGGCTCCACCGGAGCGCTTGCTTCGGGATGGCTCGACGCGATAGAGACGCTCGAAGACGTGCGGCAGGTGCTCCGGGGGGATACCTTTGCCCGTGTCCGTCACGCGCAGGCACACTTGCCCGTCTTCCGGCGCGGCCTCGATCAGCACGCGGCCGGGCGCCCGCGTGTGCCGCAGCGAGTTGTGCACCAGGTTGTTGAGCACCTGCGCCATGCGGTGTTCGTCGCCGGCGAAGCTCACCGGCTCGGGGCAGCGCCACTCCAGCTCGACCCCGCGATCCTGGGCGCGCGCCTCGAAGCGGTTGGCGCACCGCTCCAGGAGGTGGCCGGCGTCCACTCGCGTCTGCCGGATCGGCATCTGGCCGCTGTCCAGGCGGGAGAGAGTCAGCAGGTCATCCACGAGTCGGGCGAGCGAGGCCGCCTCCTCTTCAATGGTGCGCAGGCAGCTCGTGCGCCGCTCCGGGTCGTCCGCCACGCCGTCCAGGATCGCCTCGACGGAGGCGCGGATGCAGGAGAGGGGCGTGCGCAACTCGTGGGAGACGTTGGCGATCAACTCGCGCTGGCAGCGCTCCGCCTCCGCCAGCTCCGCGTGCGCCGCCTGCAACTGCTCGTGCTCGTCGGAGAGGTGGTTGACCAGGTCCTCCACCCGGGCGGCCATCGTGTTGAACCGCTCGGCGAGCAGGCCCAGCTCCCGCTGCGCCGGCACGGTGACGCGCTGGCTCAGGTCGCCCGCGGCCATCGCCTCGGCGGCGCGCCGGAGCGCATCCACCGGCCGCAGCAGTCGCCGCGAGAGGGCGAGGCCGAGAACACCCGCCACGAGAAGGGCGAAGATCACGCGCGGCACGAAGCTCGCCGGCTCGAAGAAGGAGAGGAAGGGCCGGGTGTGGCGCTCACGGGTGGTCAGCAAGGCTCCCTTCCGGCGCGCCCCCCAGTTGACGGCCACGGCCGCGCGCAGGTAGCGCCCTTCGCTCGCCGCCGCCTCATCCGCGCCCTCCAGGAGCACGCGGTCCGTCTCGGCGACGTGCAGCGGCGAGTCACGGCGCTCCCCGGGGGGGGCGTCCGTGTCTACCAGCACGTGGCGGCCGCTGTCCAGCAAGACGAAGCGATAGGAGGTGCCCTTCGCGGCGCTGCGCAGCAGGTCGTCCAGGGACAGAGCGTCCAGCCCCCGGGCCGAGTGCTCCTCAACAACGTTCGCCAGCGCGCGCGTCGGGTTCAGCAGCGAGGAGCCGGTGCTGCCGGATCGGGCGTAGCGGTGGAGCATCGGGTAGAGCAGCCAGAAGAAGATCAGTGGCGTTACCACGATGACCAGGAAGAAGCTGACCGTGAGCTGGGTTCGAAAGCTGCGGAACATTCAGGTCACCACCTCGAACTTGTAGCCGACGCCCCAGACGGTGTGAAGGTAGCGCGGGTTGGAGGGGTCCTCCCCCAGCTTGGCGCGCAGGTGGCGGATATGCACGTCCACGGTGCGCGCGTCAATGAACTCCATCCCCGAGGCGTGTTCGATGATCTCCTCGCGGTTGAACGCCCGGCCGGGGCTGCGCGCCATCAGCAGCAGGATCTGGAACTCCATCGGCGTCAGACGCACCGGCTGGCCGTTGAGCGCCGCTTCGTGCCCCGCCGGGTCAATCTCCAATCCGGGGAAGCTGAGGCGGTCGCGCGCCATCGAGTCGGAGAACGTGGCGCGGCGCAGCAGGGCTCGCACCCGGGCCATCAGCTCGCGCGAGCTGAACGGCTTGGCGACGTAGTCATCGGCGCCGGTCTCGAGGCCGAGGACCTTGTCGGACTCGGCATCGCGGGCGGTGAGCATCAGGATCGGCACGCGCGACTCGCGGCGGATGCGGCGGCACACCTCCAGGCCGTGCAGGCCGGGGAGCATCAGGTCCAGGATAATGGCGTCGGGCCGCTCGGAGAGGGCCATCTCCAGGCCGGTCTCGCCATCGAGCGCCGCCAGCACTTCGCAGCCATCCTTCTGCAGGTACCAGGTGAGCACCTCGACGATCCGGGCTTCGTCCTCAATGATCAGCACGCGCGGGCGGTACATGGCGCCGGTTGCCTCCTCGCCCCTATTGTACCACTGACGGCGCAGAAACGCAAACGTTGCGCGAGGCGCCGCCGAGCCCGGAGCGCACCACTCGTGCAAAGGCACCGAGTCGACTCGCAGCGACTTACTCTTGAGGTGACCGACGGGCGGGCCGACACGGAGTGCGGTCCCCGGCACGGCGTCTTCACCCGGAAGCCGGAAGCGCTCACCAATGGCTTCTTCGTGAACCTGCTGGACACGGGTACGGAGTGGCAGGCGGTATCGGACGCCGGGGACCTGTTCGAGGGGCGCGACCGCAAGACCGGCGAACCCAAGCGAACCGCCACGCGTGTCGATCTGATCTTCGGCTCGAACTCCCAGCCCCGGGCTCTGGCCGACGCGTACGGAAGTGCGGACGCGCAGGAGAAGCTCGTCCGGGACCTCGTGGTGGCCCGGGCCAAGGTGATGAACCTGGATCGCTTCGACCTCTCCGGACGGTAGCGTCAACGTCTGCGAGGGCTTCTGACCGGACGGCGAGAGACGGTCAGCGAACAGCCGGTTCCGGCGGACGGCGAACCGCCGCCTATCGCGCGCGCAGCTCCGCCGCGGCTCGCGCATGGCAGTTACCACGCGGAGTGGGAGTTGCCGCGCACCCTCATCCGTGGTATCATGGGCTTGGGAGACGCCATCACGAGCACGAAACAGGAAGCGCACAGCCTGTTGGACCGGCTGTCCGAGGCGGACCTGGCGGTCGTTGCCCGGATGCTGCGCGGCCTGGTCCCTGCAGACGATCCGCTCATCGCGTTTCTGGCGAGCGCGCCGGAGGACGACGACCCCCATATTGAGGAGGAGCAGCGCCTCGACGCGGAGTCGCGGGAAGCCTGCCGGCGCGGCGAGGGCATTCCTCACGCCGAGATCGGCCGCCGCGCCAGAACCGGCGGAGCGTGAGGACGTGACAGATTGCTGGAGGGAAGACCATGGAGCGCCTGCGGGACGCTATCCGATGGGTAGGTCGCCTCTGCGCAGCCCTTCTGCTGGGTGCCTACGCCCTCGCCTTCGGTCTGTTTCTGCTCATCTCTTGTCTGGGTTCTCTCTTCCACGACTCCGGGCGGACGTGGGAGGCCCCCTTGCTCAAGTCCGCAGCGCCAAGTCCCGCCAGGATCGGTACAGCATGGCTGGTCACTGATCCCTCTTCCCTTGCGGGAAGCGATGCCTGGGTTCTCGTCAGCGACGGCAAGCGGGGCGCGTCTCCCATCTTCCTTGGCGGCACGTACGCCTCCGACGGTTCCATCAAGATGCAGGGCGCCGTCTGGTCGGGTGATGGGTCTGTCTTCGCCGTCCGAGCCAAGGTCGGCCAGGGCAGCGGCAAGGGGTTCAAGGGGGCCTACCAGCTTCTCTACGTAGCAGGCTACGACTTCCGCAAGCACGTGGCGATGCCGAGGGAACCCACGGGAGAGTTCCTAGAGGAACCCACGGGAGAGCTGTCAGAGGGGATTGTCCGGCTCCTGCAATCTCGAGGGGGAAACGGGAGCACCGTATTCGCACTGCCCTACATGAACTCCGGTCGGCCACTCTCCGAGACGGAAGCACAGCAGTTGCGCCGGCTGCTGCCGGAGCGGCAGTAGCGCGGCCCACAGCCCGGGGGCGCCCCAGGGCTGTGGGGAACACGCCCCCCTTGCGCCCAAGCCCCTTTCCCGCTATACTACCCTCAGCGAGGTGAGCGAGCCATGCCTTTCGCCGACCTGAAGAACGACTTCGTCTTCCGCCGCATCTTCGCCGGCCACCCGGAGATCCTCCGGGGCCTCCTCAACAACCTCCTGGACCGGCGCGGCGACCAGACCATCGAGGTCATCGATTACCTGCCGAGCGAACAGCTCCCCCTGGTGGCCGGGGCCAAGCTCTCCATCCTCGACGTCCGCTGCCGCGACCGCTCCGGCACTACCTTCGTCGTCGAGATGCAGCTGCTCCACGTGCCCGGCTTCGTCAACCGAGTCGTCTACAACGCCTGCAAGGCATACGTTGACCAGCTCCAGGCAGGGGAGTCGTACGCCAGGCTGGCAGACGTAGTGGTCATCTCCATCTGCGACTTCGCCCTCTGGCCGGATGCCGAACAGGACGCCGCCGTGCTGCCGCGGGTGCCGATGCTCAGCCGCTGGAACATGACGGAGCGGGCCTCCGGCAACCAGGAGGTCCTGCAAGTGCAATACGCCTTCCTGGAGTTGTCGAAGCTGCCGGAGGGTCGGCCGAGCGGCGGGGCGGACCTGTGGGCCTGGCTGTTCGTCCACGCGCCGGAGCTGACCGAGATGCCGGCCGACCTGCCCCCGGGGCCGCACCGGGAGGCGGTGCAGTTGGCGAACGAAGCCACGTTCTCGCGGTTGGAGATGGAGGCCTACCGGAAGGTGATGGACGAGATCCAGCAGGCGCGCGACTACGGTGCCGCCCGGGAAGCCAGAGGGAGGGCGGAGGGGAGAGCTGAGGCGAGGGCCGAGGCGGTGCTGGCGGTCCTCGCCGCGCGCGGGATTGCCGTGGACAGGGAGGCGCGGGCGCGCATCCTCGCCTGCACCGACGGGGCCGCCCTGGACCGGTGGATCGCCCGCGCGGCCGTGGCCGCTTCCGCAGAGGAAGTGGTGGCTGAGAGGCCAAGCGGCACGCGGGGCACCCCCGGGGGCTGATGAGTGGTGCGTGACGAGTGGCGCTCGGCCTCACGCCTCACTCGTCACGCACCAGGCCGCCTCTCCCTGTGGGATCGGAAGCCGCCTCACGCCCGCGGCGTGCGACCGCGCCCCGCGAGCCCCCGCCCCACCCACCGGATCGCCCGGACCAACCCCTGCGTGGCGTCGTCGAAGAGGCTGTAGATCACCGGGATCATCACCAGGGTGAGGAGCATCGAGATGATCAGGCCGCCGATCACCGCGGTGGCGAGGGGCGAGCGCATCTCCGAAGCGCGCCCGATGCCGAGGGCGATCGGCATCATGCCGAGGACCATCGCCGTGGTCGTCATCAGGATCGGGCGGAGGCGGGTGGGGCCGGCCTCCTGGATCGCCCGGTTCCGCTCGATGCCGCGCTCCCGCAGCGTGTTCGTGTAGTCCACGAGCAGGATGGCGTTCTTCGTCACCAACCCCACCAGCATGATGATGCCAATCATCGCCACGATGCTCATCGTCTTCCCGGCGATGACCAGGGCCACCACCGCGCCCACCAGCGCCATCGGCAGCGAGAGCATGATCGTGAACGGGTGCAGCAGGTTGTTGAAGAGCGCCGCCATCAGCAGGTAGACCAGGACGACGGCGAGGAGCAGCGCCGAGAACATGTAGCGGCTCTCGTCCGCCATGACCTCCGCCTCGCCGCCCCAGTTCAGGCGCATGTCGCCCAGAGGAATGTCGCGCAGCGTCGGCGCCACCTTCTGCTGGACGTTGCCCAGCGGGTAGCCCGGCTCCAGGTAGGCCGTCACCAACACCCGGCGCACGCGGTCCTCGCGGTCAATTTTCGAGGGGCCGGCCCCGTAGGCGATGTTGGCGACGTCTCCGACGTAGACCGGCTCCACCGCGCCCGTGCGCGACACGGCGCTGCCCACCACCACCTGGCGCAGCGAGTCAACGCGGTTGCGGTCCACGTCGGCGAACTGCACCCGGATATCGAACTCCTCGCCGCGCTCGCGGAACTTGCTGTCGGTGTTCCCCTCCAGTGAGTTGCGCAGCGCCATCGCCACGCTGCTCAAGTCCATCCCGAGCGCCGCGGCGCGGACGCGGTCCAGGCGCACTTGCAGCTCCGGCTTGCCGGCGCGCAGCGAGATGTCGGCATCGCGCACGCCCTCCGCAGTCTCGAGGCGGGAGCGCACCTGATCGGCCACGCGGCTCATCTGGGTGAAGTCGAAGCCGGAGATCTCGATCTGGATCGGGGCTTCGGAGCCGCCGAACCCGCTGGCGGTCATCACCGTGATGAGCGCGCCGGGAATGTCTCGCAGGCGACGGCGGGCGTCTGCCGCCACCTCGTAGTCCGCGCGGGTGCGCAGCGGGCCGTGGGCCTTCTCCAGCCCGATGACGTGCGCCAACCCCCTCTTGTCGTTCAGCGCCACGGCCACCTGACCGAACTGGCGCCCGCGCTCCGCCGACGCACGCATCCCTCCGGAGATGTTGCCCGCGTTGGCGAACGTCGTCGCCACTTCGGGGATCTCGTGCAGCACCTTCTCGACGCGCTTCAGCACGCGGTCGGTGCGCTCCAAGGAGGTGCCCGCCGGCATCTCGACGGACACGTTGAGCTGGCCCTGGTCCATCTGCGGGAAGAACTCGAACCCCAGCCGCGGGCCGAAGACCATCATTGTCCCCACGAGCGAGAGCACCCCGCCGACGACGACCAGCGGCCGGTGGCGCAGCGCCCATCCCAGCAGCCGGCGGTAGCCCGCGTCCAGACCGTGGTAGAAGCGATCCAGCAGGCCGAAGAGGCCGCGCTTCGCCTCCATCTCCTCGCCGACGCGATACCAGCGCGAGGCGAGCATCGGGGTCACCGTGAAGGAGACCAGCAGCGAGAAGAGGGTGGAGACGGCGACGGTGAGGCCGAACTGGCGGAAGAACATGCCGGAATAGCCGCCCATGAAGGCGATCGGCACGAAGACGACGACGTCCACCATGGTGATGGTGATCGCCGCCAGGCCGATCTCGCTGCGGCCGTTGTAGGCCGCTTCGCGCGGGCGCTCCCCCCGGTCCAGGTGCCGGTAGATGTTCTCGAGGACCACAATCGAGTCGTCCACCAGGATGCCGACCACGAGCGAGAGACCGAGCATCGTCATCTGGTTGAGGGTGAAGCCGAGGAAGCTCATCGGGATAAACGCCGCCACCAGCGACGTGGGGATGGCGATGGCGCAGATGATCGTGCCGCGCAGGTTGTGCAGAAAGAGGAAGATCACCAGCACGGCGAGGAGAGACCCGAGGACGAGGCTGACGTTCACGTCCTCTAGCGACGCCTTGATGTAGTCGGATTGGTCCGTCGTGACGACGAACCGCACCTTCCCCGGCAGATCCTTCTCCAGGCCGGCCAGCGCCTTCTTCACGTCATCAATGACCGCCACGGTGTTGGCGTCCGAGAGCTTGGTGATCACCACGCCGACGCTCTCGCTCCCCACCATGCGGCCATCCCGCCGCTCGTAGACGCGGGTGATCTCGGTGGGCTCGCGCGTCGTGTCGGTGACGTCGGCCACGTCGGCGAGGCGCAGGCTGAGGAGCGCCCCGGTGGGCCGGCGCACCGGCACGCGCAGCGCGCGGATCTCGTCCACGCTCTGGAACTCGCCGATCACGCGAGCCTCGTAATCGCGCTCGCCCTCGGTGATGCGCCCGCTGGGAAGGTTCAGGTTCGCCTGCTGGAGGGCCCCCACCACGCTGTTGATCGTCAGCCCGTAGGCCTGCAGCCGGTCGCGGTTTACGGCGACGCGCACCTCGCGCACCTCGCCGCCGCTGATCCCGACGGACCCGACTCCGGACACCTTCGCCAAGCGGTACTTCACCACGTTGTCGGCGAGGTAGCGCAGATCGCGCAGCGAGCGGCCCCCCGTCATGCCGAGGTAGAGGATCGGCATGGCGCCGATGTCAATCTTCGAGACGACCGGCGACTCCGCGTCGCGGGGCAGCAGGCGCCGGGCGGCATCCACCTTCTGACGCACGTCTGAGAAGGCGACGTCCACCTTCGTTCCCAGGTAGAACTCCAGGGCGACGTTGGAGACGCCCGACTGCGACGTGGAGACGACGCTCTTGACGTTGTTGACGGCGCTGACCGCGTCCTCCATCGGCTTGCTGATCAGCGTCTCGATCTCTTCGGGACCCGCGCCGGGGTAGACCGTGGTGATGGTGACCCAGGGAATATCGAGCTGCGGGTTGAGCTCCACGTTCATCTCGGAGCGGGAGCGCAGCCCCAGCACCAGGAAGAACGCCATCAGCACAATGACGAACACCGGACGCTGTATGGAAAGGCGTGTGAGCCACATCGGTCTTCAGTACTCCAGGTCGTGAAACGAACACAGGTATGGAGGTATGGGGGTATGGGAGTATGGGGGTATGGGGGTATGGGAGTATGGGGG
>JACQGM010000363.1 GCA_016199585.1 Armatimonadota bacterium | reverse complement strand
GGGGGTGGGCCTGGCGGCGCCGCAGATCGGGGCCTCCTTGCGCGTCATCGTCTGGGATGTGGGCGAGGGCGTCGGCGCCCTCATCAACCCCAAGATCACGCGCCGGTCCGGGTCGCAGATCGGTCCCGAAGGGTGCCTCAGCATTCCCGGCCTCCAGGGCGAGGTGGCGCGCCCGGACCGGGTGACCGTGCGCGGGCTGGATCGCAGCGGCAACGAGGTGCGGATCACCGGCGAGGGCCTCCTGGCCCGCTGCCTCTGCCATGAGGTGGATCACCTCGACGGCGTGCTCTTCGTGGACCGCGCCCATGAGAGCACGCTCCGCTGGGTGGCGTCCACGGAAGAGGACGACTTGCAGGCGGAACTCGCGGAGCGCCAGGCGGAGGCGCCGGAAGAGGAAGCCCGGCGGCCGATGCGAGTGAGGGGCTGATGCGCATCGTCTACGTCGGCACGCCGGAGTTCGCCGTGGCTCCCCTGCGAGCCCTCTACGACGCGGGCTGCGACATCGCCGGCGTCATCTCGCAGCCGGACCGGCCAAAGGGGCGGGGCCGCCAGCCGGAGGTGACCCCGGTGGCCGCGGTGTCCCGCGAGCTGGGCCTGGCGCTCCTCCAGCCGGAGAAGGTGAACGAACCGGCGGTCGTCGAGCAGGTCCGGGAGTGGGCGCCCGACGCCATCGTGGTGGCGGCGTTCGGGCAGATCCTCCGCCGGCCGCTGCTGGAGATCCCCCGGCTCGGGTGCGTCAACATCCACGCCTCGCTGCTGCCCCACTACCGCGGCGGCTCACCGGTGCAGCACGCGCTCCTCAATGGCGACTCCGTCACCGGCGTCACCACCATGCTGATGGACCCGGGCATGGATACGGGCCCGATGCTCCTCCAGCAGCCGGTTCCGATCGAGCCAGACGATACCGCGGGCACTCTCCTCGACCGCCTCTCGCGCGTCGGCGCCGATCTGATCTTGCAGACGCTCCCCGCCCTGGACGCGGGCCACCTCGAGCCGGTGCCCCAGGATGCCTCCCGGGCCACCTACGCCCCGAACCTGACGCGCGAGGACGCGCGCGTTGACTGGGGGCACACGGCCGAGCGGATCCGCAACCAGGTGCGCGCTTTCAACCCGAAGCCGGGCGCCTGGGCGGTTTGGGGCGGGCGCGAGGTGAAGGTGTGGCGCGCCGGCACGGACGACCGGCCCGCCGAGGCCACCCCGGGCGAGGTGCTGGAGGTCTCGCCGCGCGGCGTCCGCGTCGCCACGGGGGAGGGCTCGCTCTGGCTGGTGGAGGTCCAGGAGGCGGGCAAAGCGCGGATGCCCGCCGCCGCCTTCGCGCGCGGGGCTCGGGTGAGGGTGGGGGAGCGGCTGGGGTGAGAGACGGGGAGAGGGAGTCAAGCCGGGGTAGGGAGCATGGGGAGCATGTGCCGCGCCGCTCACACCGCAAAGGCACCCATGGCGAGGACGCCGGGGCACGTGGAGAGGACAGGCTTTGTTGCCGTTCCCTCCGGGTGCCCCGGCGCCCTCCGCGCCGATGGCCCATCCGCGGACGGGACCCGCGGCGCTCACCGAGCCTTGGGCTTGGCGACGGTGGGCCGGGGCTTGCGCGCGGGCGCGGCCTTCGGGCTGCTCTTCCCGGCCGCCGGCGCGGGCTTCGCGCTCTCCTTCTTCGCCGGGAGGGGCGGCGCCGCCTTCTCCATCTTCTCCACCACGGCCACCGCCACGCCCGTGGCCTCGATGACGCGGTTGGCGGTGTTCACCGTGTAGAGGAGGTTGCCCTGGGGGTCCCGAACGCGGTAGAAGGGTTCCTCATACCGGACCTGGAAGCCGAGCTTGCGCAGACAGGCGCGCCCCAAGTTGGCGATGGGCCGCACGCCGCGGCAATCCGCGGTCGGGTCTGCGAGGGACTGCAAGAACACGGGCAGGAAGCGGGGCTGCGGCAGGGCGTAGAGCGCACGCAGCCCCACCTCGCGCATCTCCGGCTCAGGATCATACACGGCCGTCTCGGCCGCCACGTCCGCGAACGCCACGACGCCGGCCATCGCCAAGGCGATAGCCAAGTGGCGGCGTAGCTCGGGATCACGGATGCGTTGGTAGACGTCAAGCACCAACTCAGGTGGGCTGATCCCACGGCTCCCACGGAACCCGGGAGGAGTCCCCAAGTACCATACCAGCGTGGCTCGGTGCAGGGCGGAAGTGACCACCTCAGTGGTACAGATTCCACCGGAGACCGGCTCGGACGGATCCGCGATCTCCTGCGCCAGGAGTTCTACTAG
This sequence comes from Armatimonadota bacterium, assembly GCA_016199585.1. GTDB lineage: Bacteria > Armatimonadota > JAAZEB01 > JAAZEB01 > JAAZEB01 > JACQGM01. Next base: position 795 of record JACQGM010000363.1, on the reverse strand, counting down.
CCCTGCCACGCGTTCGCGCGGGTCACTCACAGTGGGTTCATCGAAGCCCGGTAGCTCGCCTACCAGGGCGACCGCACGTTTGACGTCGAACTGGCGGGCCTGGAGCGGCGATAGCCCCGCGATGCCGGCCAACAGCGCCATGATGCCAAGCAGTGTCACAATACGTCTCATTGTCAGTGTACCTCCTTAGCACTGCAGCGATGCCCTGCCTACTGCTCCGGCGTCTTCTGGTGCCCGGGGTTGCCCCAGTCATACTGGTGGGCGCTATGGTCCACCCAGAAGTCCTGCTTGTGCTTCGCGTAGTGCTCGTCGTCACTCCAGCTTCCCTCCCAGTCGATAGGCGCCTCGAAGGTCTGGGCATCGTCCGGATCGTAGTTCGGCTCGCCCGGCGGCTCGCCCTCCTCGAACGAGTTGGGAATCAGGTCGTCTCGATCCGTCTCCAGGTGCTCGATGGTGGGGTAGATGACGCGCCCGCCCGGCCACCATTGCGTGAAGTGCATTTGGTGCTGGTGCTCATGGCGGCAGATGTAGGCGAAGAGGTCGATGCCATCGTACCCGCCTTGGTAGGCGGTGCTGGTCGCGCCGTCCCGGTCGATCGGCGAGATCGACGCGCCATCGTAGTACCACGTTGCCAAGGAGTACTACTCAGGCAAGCACAAGGAGTTCACGGTCAAGACGCAGTTTGTGACTGATGGGGAGCACCACATCCTGGCGGTCAGCGAAGCCGTGCCCGGTACCAAGCACGACAAGAAGCTGAGCGACGAGACCGCGACGGTGCAGCGTGTGCCGGAGGGG
>JACQGM010000362.1 GCA_016199585.1 Armatimonadota bacterium | reverse complement strand
GGAGGGCACGGTGAAGGTGACGGTGGTCGCCACCGGCTTCGCGGGAGTGCCCGCCGCGACGGCGGCTCCGGGCGTGCGGGCGCCGGCGGGCGTCCGCGCCGTTTCGCGGCCCGCGCCGGCGCCCGCCCCGGTCAACCCGCAGGCGGGAGCCCCTCAGCCGCTCTTCGTCCGCCAGCCGGCCGCAGGCGGCCGGCCCGCGCCCGGCCCCCTGGCGCTTGACGAAGGGCTGCAGGCGCTGCGGGCGATGGGGGATGAGGAGCCGGACATTCCCGCCTTCCTGCGCCGCGGCCGCACGCCCGAACCCAAAGGGACGAGATGATCCCCGGCGCGAGAACGCGGGCCTGCAAGTCCGCAATCTGAAATCTGCAATCTGCAATCTCATGGGAGTCGTTGATAATGGCCAGCTACCTGGACACCGAACAGTTCGCGCGGATCAAAGTGATCGGAGTGGGCGGGGGCGGCACCAACGCCGTGAACCGGATGATCGAGATGGGTGTTCAGGGCGTTGACTTCATCGTCCTGAACACGGACGTGCAGGCGCTGGAGGTGTCGCACGCCACGCACCGGCTCCAGATCGGCGCCAACCTGACGCGCGGGCTGGGAACCGGGGGCGACCCGGAGAAGGGCCAACGCGCCGCCGAGGAGAACAAGCAGGACATCATGAAGGCCCTGGACCAGGCCGACATGGTCTTCATCACCGCCGGCATGGGCGGGGGCACCGGCACGGGCGCCTCTCCCGTGGTGGCCGAGCTGTGCAAGGAGATGGGCGCGCTGACGGTGGGCGTCGTCACCAAGCCTTTCGAGAACGAGGGTCCGCGCCGCGCGCGCATCGCCGAAGAGGGCCTGATGCGCCTCCGCGAGAAGGTGGACACCCTCATCGTCATCCCGAATGACCGCCTCCGCGCCGTTGCGGAGCGCCGCCTCGCCCTGCGCGATGCGTTCCGCATGGCCGACGACGTGCTGCGCCAGGGCGTGCAGGGCATCTCCGACATCATCCAGGTCCCGGGCCTGATCAACGTGGACTTCGCCGACGTGAAGTCGATCATGAGCGACGCCGGCACCGCCCTGATGGGCATCGGCGTCGCCTCCGGCGAGAGCCGCGCCACCGAGGCCGCTCAGGCCGCGATCTCCAGCCCGCTGCTGGAAACCTCCATCCAGGGCGCCCGAGGCGTGCTCATCAACATCACCGCCTCCAACGACTTCGGCATGGAGGAGTTCGACGAGATCACCTGCCTCATCCGCGGCGTCAGCGACCCCGAGGAAGCCAATATCATCACCGGGGTGGTCCTCGACGAGAACGCGCGCGACGAAGTGCGGGTGACGGTACTGGCTACCGGCTTCGGCGCGCGCGCCGGCCGCCCGCTCACCGAGCAGCGTCTCAGCACCGCCGCCGCCGCCGTGCCCGCCGCGGCGCCGGCCGCCGGCGCCGTCGATTCCAGCAACCGCGAGCTCAAGCGCATGGGGAGCGAGGAGATAGACATCCCCACCTTCCTGCGGCCGCGCCGATGAGGGCCGACCGATCGGACGCAGACAGCGGCGAACAGGGGAGCGGCCGGTTTCCACGTGCCGTTCTGGAACAAGAGGAGCAGCGCATTCGCGGCCAGGCGGCGGAAGAGTTCGTCGCGGTGGACGATGCCGGGAGCATCGTTTTCCAGACGACGGGAACCGGTGATACAATAAGAGCGACACGAGCGGACGCGGCTAAACTGAAGGGGGCGTATGTGACGCACAACCACCCCGAGGTGGGTTCCTTCTCGGACACGGATGTGCGCTGGGCCTGTGGACTGCAGTATCGAGAGCTTCGGGCGGTAGACTCCAAGTGGCGCTACATCATCGAGCCGCCAATGCTGTTAGACAGACCAGGTTGGAGCAAGACATCGTTCGCCACAGACGTAGCGCCTGCGTTCCAAGCGGCGCAGAAGCAGGCGTTGCGGGCTGTGCGTGCAGCCAACCGAGAACGGCGATTGCAGGGCATACCACTGATGACCCCGGCGGAGCAGCACGAAATGCGGACACATGAAACCTGGGTCCGTGCCGCGCGCGATGCCGGTCTGAGCTACCGAAGGGAACCATTCCGATGCGCACCGAGGATAGCATCATCATAGCCGATGGGCCGGTGAAGGGGACGTCTCCGACCTGCACGTTGTGCGCCCACCTGGACATTGATGGGAGCGATTGGATGAACTTGCCGGCGCGATGCGCTGCTTTTCCTCGTGGTATTCCCCTGCCGATCTGGAACGGGGAGAATGACCATACCCAGCCCTACCCGGGCGACCGCGGCATTCGGTTCGAGGACATGACGCTGCAGGAATCAGCTTCCGTGGCGAGCGAGAGGAAGGCGGCCTGATGCCTCGCGGCTGGGCGAGCTCCGTGCCGTGGATGCACGATGGCGCCACGTGGTGGAGCCACCCATGCTCCTCGGGCGGCCCGGAACGGATGAAGGCTCTGGACGGGAAGAGAAAGGCCGCCTGATGCCGTGGGCGCCGAAGCGCCGCGCGCGAGAGCGCCTGGTCCGGGAGGTCATCCTCGCCGGGGCCGGCTACCGGGCGCCGGGGGGTATCCGCGCCTGCCTCCTCTACCCCAACACCTACCAGGTCGGGATGTCGAACCTCGGCTTCCAGACCATGCACCGCGTGCTGAACGCGCTGCCGGGGCTCTCGTGCGAGCGCGCCTTCCTTCCCGACCGGGCAAGGGATGATACACACTGCTTTTCGCTGGAGACACAGACCCCCCTCGCTGAGTTCGACGTGCTGGGGATCTCCCTCAGCTACGAGATGGACTACCCGAACGCGGCGCGGGCGCTGCTCCTGGCCGGCATCCCGCCCCTGGCGCGCGACCGGCGCGAGACTCACCCGCTGGTGGTCGCCGGCGGCCCCTGCGCCACCTACAACCCCGAGCCCCTGGCCGACCTCCTCGATGCCTGCGTCATCGGCGAGGGAGAGGAGGTGATGGCCGACGTCGCCGCGGTGCTGCGCGAGGTGAGCATGGCGCGGGGGGCATCGCGCGGCGACCTGCTGGCGGCGCTGGCGCAGGTGCCCGGGGTCTACGTGCCTTCCCTCTACGCGGTCGAGACCGGTGAGGATGGCCGCGTCGTGGGATTCCAGCCGCGCGCGGGCGCCCCCGCCACCGTCGCCCGCCGGTGGGTGAGAGACCTGGACGCGCACCCCTGCGCCTCCTTCATCCTCACGCCGGATACTCAGTTCGGTGACCTCTTCTGCGTGGAGATCATCCGCGGGTGCGGGCGCGGCTGCCGCTTCTGCGCCGCCGGCTACATCACCCGCCCGCCGCGGGCGCGCTCGCGAGCGCACATCCTGGAGTGGGTGGCTGCGGCGCTCCCCTACCGGCGCAAGGTGGGGCTGGTGGGGCCCTCCATCTCCGACTACCCCGACCTGGCCGGGCTCGTCGAGGACATCGCCGGCCTCGGGGGGAAAGTCTCCGCTTCCTCCCTGCGCGCGGACATGCTCCTGTCGGCGCCGGTGAAAGCCCTGGCCGGCTCGGGTGAGACCGCCATCACCATCGCCCCCGAGGCAGGTTCGCAGCGGCTCCGGCACGCGGTGAACAAGTCACTCACCGACGAGGAGATCTACGCGGCCGTGGCCGAGGCGCTGGCGGCCGGCATCCGTCGGGTGAAGCTCTACCTGATGATCGGGCTCCCCACCGAGACCGAAGCGGATGTGGACGCCATCATCGAGATGTGCCGGCGCATCGCCGACACGCCGGGCGTGCGCCGGGTGACGGCTTCCGTGAATCCCTTCGTGCCGAAGCCGGGCACGCCGTTCCAGTGGTGCGCGATGGCGGAAGAGCGAGTGCTGTCCGCCCGGCTGAAGCGGGTGCGCGACGGGGTGAAGGACCACCCGAAGATCGAGGTGGGCGGCGAGAGCCCCCGGGAGGCCATCCTCCAGGCCGCTCTCTCTCGCGGCGACCGGCGGCTGGCGCCGGCCATTCTGTCGGTGGCGCGGGGGCAGTCCTGGCGCGCCGCCTGCCGCGAGCAGGGTATCGCGCTGGAGGCGCACGCGCACCGCGAGATCCCCACCGACTCGCTGCTCCCCTGGGACGGGCGAGACCTGGGGGTGCGCCGCCGGGTGCTGCTGCAGGAGCTGGCGGCCACGCGCGCGGCATCCAGCCACAGGCGCGGCGGCCTGACGGAGCCCTGCCGCGTGGAGACGTGCCGGCGGTGCGGAGTGTGCCCGGAGTAGAGGGTTCGAGCCGGATGGATCGGACCGATCGGTCCGATCCATCCGGCCACCGAATCCCCGTGCGGCCCTACCGTCCCAGGATCAGGATGAGTGAGGTGAGCGCGCCGATCCAGCCGAGCATGTTCCGGCGGTTGACAATCCCCTCTTCCTTCGGCTCCAGGTAGAGGACATCGCCCGGGCCCATGGTCACCACCTCTGTCTGCCGGTCGCCCTTCAGCATCGTCTTCAGGTTCACCGGCACGCGCACCACCAGCTCGCCCTCGCGGCGCACCAGCACGGCGTGCGCCAGATCGGCATCGGCCGTGGGGCCGCCGGCGCGCGAGAGCGCCTCCATGATGGTGACGCGGTCGCGGTCAATCAGGAAGTAGCCGCCGGCGCGCACGGCGCCCAGCACGCCGATGCGGCGCTCCACCACCGGCTTGGGGATGGAGATCACGTCGCCGTCCTGCAGCGTGACGTTCGCCGTGGCGCTGGCGTCTTCGAGCGCCTCGCGCAGGTCGAGCGGCGTCTCCGCCTGGCCGCGGCGCACCAGGCGCGCGGTCGCCGGATCGGCGCCTTCGGACAGGCCTCCGGCCAGCGTCACCGCCTCCGCCACCGTGGCGCCCTCGGGCATCTCGTAGACCGAGGGACGAGCCACCTGGCCGAGCACCGTGATGGTGAGCAGGCGTTTCCCCGGCACCGTCACCACGTCGTTGGCTTGCAGCTTCGTCAGCGTGCCCGCCTCGGCCCCCGGCCGGGGGTTCGCCAGGTTGATGATGATCGGCTGCCCGCCCCGGAGCACCGTGACGCGGTCGCGGTCGGCACGCTCGCCGAAGCCGCCGGCCATCTGCACGGCGTCCATCACGGTGGCATCCACCGGTGCGGCGTAGCTGCCCGGACGCATCACCTGCCCCAGCACCGACACGGGGACGGTGGCGCGCTCCGGTACGGTGAGCATGTCTCCCGGCCGCAGCTCCGGGTTGAGAGCGGGGTCGCCGGTGGCCGTGAAGCGCGCCAGGTCGAGTTCGGTGGAGACGCCCTGGCGCAGCAGGCGGATGCGGGCGCGGTCGGCGGCTTCCTCGAACCCGCCGGCGATCTGCACCAGGTCCATGGCGCGCGCCTGCGAGGGCAGCACGTAGGTGCCGGGGCGCATCACCCGTCCGTAGATCGAAGCGCGGTTGGCCTCGATCAGGTCAATGGTGACGACCGGCTCGCGCACGTACTCGCTGAGCGCCCGGCGGACGACCTCCGCGGCCGCCGCGGGCTTCATCCCGGCGACCGTCACCTCTCCGGCGAAGGCGACCGGGATCTTGCCGTCGGCCGTCACCGTCACGCGGCTCGAGAGCTCGGGCTGGCCCACCACCGTGATCGCGACGACGTCTCCGGGCGAGATGACCACATCCACGGCCGGGCGTGCCGTCGTCGGCGTCTGTGCCACCGAGGCGCCTGCCAGCGCGGCCGTCAGCAGGAGTGCGCTCAGAACAGACCCAATGCAGCGTGTCATCGCTCCTCCTCTCCCCGGGGGTGTCCCCCGAGAGGGCGCGGCGACCGCGCGCGCTCACCGCCGGTTGTTCCGGGTGGCGCGGGTGCCGCCAATCCGGGGGGAGGGGTGCAAGGATTGTACCAGTGGGGAGCGTGGATCCAGAGTGGTGGAGTGGGGGAGGAGTGACCGGAGGGCGGCACGTGGCGGTGGCGGCATCCAGGCTGCGCTCGCCGGGCAGGCCGCGCCCCGACTGCCGCTCAGGTTCCACCTCCCCCGGGTGGGTTCCTTCCGGGAAGGATGCCCGGCACCCACACCGAACATGGCGGTGGCACTGGCGAGACGGCGAACCGAGGACGACAACGACGACGAGGACGAGGGAGCCAGTCTCCCGTCCCCCGTCTGCGGCCAGCGCGGGGAAGAGAGGTGAACGATGCCATCACCGTTCCCCGGAATGGACCCGTACATCGAAGAGCCGGAGGTGTGGAGCGACTTCCACGGCGGCCTGGCCGAGGAGATCCGGGCGGAGCTGAACAGGTCGCTCCTGAACCGCTATGTCGTCCGGCTGGGGCCGCGGGTCACTTACGATCTGGTGCTCTACACCGTCGAGGTGCGGGAAACCGGCACGCTCCGGCTGGTCACCGCCATCGAGATCCTCTCGCCGGTGAACAAGCGTCCGGGTCACGACGCCTACCGCGACTACCGCGCCAAGCGGCGAGAGCTGCTCCGCACGCGGGTACACTTGATCGAGATCGATCTCCTGCGCGGCGGCGAGCGCCCGCCGTTGGAACGACCCGTGGCCGTGGCGCCCTATTATGTGACCGTGAATCGCTCCCACCGCCGCCCTTACGTCGAGGTGTGGCCGATCCAACTCTCGGAGAGCCTGCCGGTGGTGCCGGTGCCGCTGCTGGAGCCGGATCCCGACGCGGCGCTCGACCCGGGCGCGGTCGTGGCGGCTGTCTACGACCGCGGTGCCTACGCCCGGCTGATTGACTATCGTCGCCCGCCGCCACCCCCGGCGCTCACCGGCGCGGATGCCATCTGGCTGGACGAGCGCCTGCGGGCGTAGAGCGTGCGTTGAGTGGCGCGGCGGAGAGTGATCGGCGTGCGCGAGGGGATCCGGTGTTCGCGCCGCCGGCCGCTCGTCGCGCGAGACCTCGCTGGCCCTCACTTCTTCACGATGGCCTCGATGTCCAGGTTGATCTCGACCTCATCCCCAAGCACGGTGCCGCCCGCATCGAGGACGCGGTTCCAGATGATCCCGTAATCCTTGCGGTTGAGGCGGGTCGTGGCGCTGAAGCCGACACGCTTCCCGCCCTGAGGGTCGGCGGTCTGCCCGCCATATTCGACGTCGAGGGTCACGGGCTTAGTGACGCCGTGCATGGTCAGATCGCCAAGGACCTTGAAGCGGCCCTTGCCGGCGGCTTTCACCTGGCGGCTCCTGAAGGTGAGCTTCGGGTGCTTCGCCGCGTCGAAGAAGTCGGGGCCGCGCAGGTGGTCATCACGGCGGGTGTTCCGGGTGTCAATACTGGCGGCATCCATCGTGACGCTCACGCTCGACTTCGCCGGCCGCTTCTCATCGAAGGTGATGGTCCCCTCGAACTGGTTGAAGCTCCCGCTCACGCGGCTCACCAGGTGCCGGATGCGGAAGCCCACGTTCGAGTGAACGGGGTCGATCTCGAACGTCTCTGCGAGTGCGGGCGCGGTGAGGAGCGCCAGCGTGAAGAGGAGGACGGCGCGTCTCCCACCCGCAGTGAGGCAGCGTGCCGCCCCCCACAGCCTCGGCCGTCCGTGAATATTCCTGTCCGTCATCTCTTCCTCCATCCGTGCGATCCCGGGCGCAGCACACTGGCACCATGATTGACCATCCGCCGGGCGGTTGTCAAGAGTGGGGAGGAGGCGCGCGGCGCGGAGCGCGAGGAACGCGCGCCCGGCGCGCCGAACGCCAACACAGCCGCGAGAGGGGTGAGGCGAATGCGGTGGCAGCGATATGTTCCGTCCGTCGCGATTCTGCTGCTGGGGGCGGCGTGCTGGCGGGTGCCGATGTTCCCACTGCCGAGGGAGATGCCGCCGTCGCCGCTGCCGCCCCCCGCGCCGCCGCGCCCGACCTTCGCGGCCGAGATCCGGGGGAGGGTGCTGGATGGGGCCGGTGCGCCGGTAGGCGGGGCGCAGGTGGATGTGTACGACCACGTGGCGTTCGACGAGCGGCGCGTCGCCGACGCGACCACCGAGCCGGATGGCGCCTTCGCGTTCCGGGGCGTCGCGTTGCGGGAGAAGTGCCACGTCTCCGTCATCGCCTGGCACCCGCGCCTCAGCATGGACGGGAGGGAGTTCCGCCCCGAGGCGTACACGGAGCTGGTGCTTCGTCTCCCCGGCCCGGCAACCGTCGAGGGGAGGGTGATGCACAGCCACCGATGCGGCTTCTGGCGGGCGACGGTGAGTGTCGCGCGGATTGGCGGCACGCCCGGCTTCTTCCTCCCCGGTCCGGTCCGGCGCCGCTTCGTCACGCACACCGGTCTTCGCGGCCGGTTCAGTATCGCGGGCCTGCCACGGGGGCGTAGTGCGTACCTGCGTGTCACGGCCGCGGGCTACGCGGAAGCGTGTTCCCTCGAGACGCCGGGCAGACCGCGTCCGGCGTACGGGGGGCATTTCACCCATGTGGCACTCTGCGGCGCGGGCGGAATCCGCGGAGTCGTGACTTTCGCCCGCACCGGTGCGCCCGCGCCGGGGGTGCGCGTCGCCGGCCGGCTCCGCTCATGGCGTAGTGGGCGCTGGTGGCCCGGGGTGCATGGCGAGCATCCCGGGTGGGCCGAGACCGTCACCGATGCTGCCGGCCGCTACCGGTTGACCGGACTGGATGAGGGGGAGTGGGACGTCAACGCGTGGCCCTGCGACCGATCGCCGCTGCCCTGGAACCGTGCGCATCCGCTGTGGCTGGGGTCGCCCTGGGGCATGGCGACCGCGGTGTCCTCTCCCTGGCTGCGGCTGGCACGGACGGCGCCGAGATACCCGGGGAGGATCGGCGTGGCGCGTAAGCCATCTGCCGACTGGGTGCCGGGCCCCGACGTGCGCGTCCGAATCGCCGAGTGGGAAACCAAGAGCGGCGTGGATCTGAAGTTGGGCGAAGCGAGCCTCATCGCCGTGCGGACGGTGGACGCCGAGACGGGTATGCCGGTGCCCGGGGTGCAGGTGGCGATCGGGGGAGAGGGAGTGCCGCTCGAATCGGCCACCTCCGCCTGGACGGACCGAGAGGGCCGAACGCTTCTGGGCGCCCCTCCCGGCCGCTGCAGGGCGGGTCTGTGCTACTGGACACACCGAGGGGAATACGTTCTGGACCCCCAACGCATGCACAACCTCGAGCAGACAGTGGATGCGGTGGCGGGGCAGACGCACACGGTCGTCTTTCGGCTGCGCCGGGGCGTGCGCCTGGAGGGGCGGGCGGTGGACCGCCAGGGCCGGCCGGTAGCCGGCGCCCTCGTCTGGGTGTGGTTCGGCAACGGCGCTCGCTCCGACGCCCAGGGGCGATTCCGACTGCTCGGCCTGGAGCCGGCGGTGCCGGTCCGCGTTTGGGCGCGCAAGGGGGCGCTGGGTATGCGGGAGCCGCTGGAGCTGACTCCGGAGAGGGATGGCGCGATCACGCTCACCCTCGCACCGGGCGACGCGGGGGCCGTGACGGGCCGGGTCGTTGGGCAGGACGGCAAGCCGGCGGCGGGCATCCCCCTGCGGTTCTCACAAGTCGTGCCGCCCTGGGAGACGGATCTCCCCCTCCTGGACGACCTGATCGATCCTCCCTGGACGGGCACGGATGGCACCTTCCGTTTTGAGGGGGCGTGGGCGGGGCAGTGCTACCGCGTCGGTCCGGACAAGGGATCTCTCACGAAGCCCTTCGAGGCGCACCGGGACCAGGACTGCCGCGTGCCCGACATCGTTACTGAGGAACCGCCGCGTGATGACTGAGGTTGCCCGCCCCTACTTCATCAACTGCCGCGTGCCCGACACCGCTACTTCGGAGCCGTAGCCCGCTCCACCCGCTTCAACACGAACCGCTTGGGCGCCCGCTCCACCTGGAAGGCGCGGGCGGCCACCTTCGCCAGCGCGTCCTCGGGAACGCCGAAGAACACCCACACGTCGGCGCCGCGCGCCACCACCGCCCACGCGCGGCCTTCGCAGCGCCATGCCTGTGTGCGCGAACCTTCGCCCGGCGACGGCAGATCGGGGCCTTCGGCTGCCTCCGCGCCCAATCGGGCCGCGAAGAGCGCGGCGGCGCCCACCCGGAACTCCGCGGCGTCTTCCGGGGTATCCCAGGTGGTGGCCCACGCCAGCGCGGTCTCCGGCGGCTTCCCCTCGCCGTCTCCGGCCGGCGCCCGCTCGTACACCCGGTAGGCATCGCCGTCCCATCCCTCGGCGGCGAGGCTCGCATCGAGCGGCGGGAGCGCCTGCGAGAGGAGGACCCGGGTCTGCAGCTCGCCCAGGACGTTGGCGCACACGGGCGACCAGTCCGCGCCGAGCTCGGGGGCCAGGTCGGGCAGCGAGAGCGCCACCGGCGCGTCGTCGGGGTAGCGCTCCGGGTGGAGGATCTGTTCGGTGGAGATGGGGGGCGCGGCGAAGGCGTCATCCACCGGGCGCCAGGTGCCGGTCGGGGAGGTGAGCGCCAGGCAGAAGGTGATCCCCTTCATATAGGGGAAGAGAAGCGTCTCCTGGACGATTGGGGGCGCGGCGCGGAAGCCGGGCCCGCCGGCGAACGGCAGGAGCGGGCGAAGGAGGGAGAAGAGGAAGTTGAGCAGGCGCGGCGGGGCCGTGAGCATCTCCAGGTTGGCCTCGCCGTTCTCGCCGACCATCATCGTGAGCGACGCCTCCCCTTCGATGAGGCCGGTCACCGCCAGGGACATGTCCTCGTCCTCCTCCGCCGAGCGGAGCATCGAGAGGAGGTCGTGGTGCTGATCCATCAGCGCGTGCGCCAGCTCGTGGACGAGCGCGATCTTCTCGGTGCGCGGGTCGCGGCGCCGCTTTCCCCCGAGAAGCTGCTCCCACCAGCTCTGCGCCTCCGGCGGCCGGTCGTCCTCGACCAGGGAGAGCCGACCCGACTCCGGGTCGTAGAAGCCGGCGACCTCTTCGGTCAGCACGCGGCGCGTGATCTCCTTCAGGGGGAAGTCGGGGGCGAAGAAGCCGAAACGGGCCATCGCCTTCTGCCGGGCGGCCATCTCGGCGTCGGACATCTCCTTCGCCATCTCTTTGGTGATCCGGTCGCGCAGCGCCTCGCGACTGAGGTACTCCGCCGGCACCGACGAGCGGAAGGCGAGGCTGCGGAAGGCGGGGAAGCGCAGCTCGAAGGCGCGCTTCCACAGGCCCAGCGCCTCGCTCCATCGTCCTTCCGCGGCGGCGCCGTCGCCCCGTTCGAGGAGTTGGCCCCACGGTTCGGTGGCGGGCGCAGGCGCGACGGGCTCCGCAGGTGGGCGGCGAGAGGGCGCCGGGCCCCGGCTGCCGGCCGCCCCGACCGGGCCGGCAACCGCAAGGAGAGAAAGGAGCACCAGCCCGAGCGCCCGCCGGATCGCCGGCACCGGCAGCTTCGCGGGGGCGCGCAGTGACGAGGGGAAGCACGTATTCGGCCTCGCAAGAGGATCGCGCATCTGGAACTCCTACCCGGGGACCCTCGCACCGCCGCTCCGGGAGCGTTCCGCGGTTCCGCTCCGCGCGGTGGGTCCTTCCGCGGTCGCGTCCCCTGTTCTCGACGGCCAGCGCGGACTCCTGGTGGGGGGCAGCCTACGCAGCCTACCGGCTGTGGGGGTTGACAGCGCCCGTCCATCGGTGTACACTCTATAGTGCGGGCCGGGGACGAAGATGCCGGAACATGACCAGAGCTACAAGATGCTCTTCTCTTACCCACAGATGGTGGCCGACCTCCTGAGAGGGTTCGTGCATGAGCCGTGGGTGCAGCAGGTGAGCCTGGACACGCTGGAGCGCGTGGACCGCAGCGTTGTGAGCGACGACCTGCGCGAGCGGGAGGACGACATCATCTGGCGGGTGCGCTGCGGTCCCGAGTGGCTCTATGTCTACATCCTGCTGGAGTTCCAGTCCACAGTGGAGACGTTCATGGCGGTTCGCATCCTCACCTACGTGGGGCTGCTCTACCAGGATCTGATCCGCACGGGGGAGGTGCCATCGGGCGAGAAGCTGCCGGCAGTGTTCCCTGTGGTGCTCTATAATGGGGACCGCCGATGGGGCGCGCCGGTGGAGATGCGCGACCTCATTCTCCCCGCGCCCCAGAGCTTGGAGCCTTACCAGCCGCGGCTGCGTTACCTGCTGTTGGCAGAGAACGAGTACGGCGAGGAACGGTTGGCGCCGCTGCGGAACCTGGTGGCGGCGCTCTTCCGCCTGGAGAATAGCCGGACGCCGGAGCGTCTGCGCGCGGTGCTGGACACCCTGATCGAGTGGCTGGCGGCGCCCGAGCAGGATGGGCTGCGGCGAGCGTTTGTGGTCTGGTTGAAGCGGGTGCTGCTGCCGCGGCGGATGCCGGGCGTGGAAGTGCCCCGGGTGGCTGAACTGCAGGAGGTGCGAGCGATGCTGGCAGAACGGGTGAGGGAGTGGACCCGCGACTGGCGGGAGCAGGGCATCGAAGAGGGCCGCAGGGAGGGGCTGCAGCAAGGACTGCAGCAAGGGCTGCAGCAAGGGCTGCAGCAAGGGCTGCATGAGGGCGAGCAGAAGGCGCTCCGCGTGGTGGTGATCGAAGCGCTGGAGACGCGGTTCGGGCAGGTGCCCGGGGAAGTGGCCTCAGCCATCGAGACGGCTGAGGACCCGGCGTACTTGCGCGAGCTTCACCGAGCGGCTATCAGTGCCGGCTCGCTGGAGGAGTTCCGCTCGCGCCTGGAGGCCTGAGGGGGTATCCGCGCGCCCCACCATGACCTGGGGGAGTGTCGGGCTCCTGCGCCGTGGCGTGCGGGTCCCCCGGGGCGAATCCTCGTCGGACCGGAATGAAGGGGTAGTGACATGGCCAAGCTGGCGATCAACGGTGGCAACAAGGTGATTGACAAGAGGATCGGAATACACCTTCCGGTCGTGGACGAGGACGACGTCCAGGCAGTAGCGGACGTAGTTCGCAGTGGCGTCTGGGGCCGTGGCGGGATCCGCCTGGCTGCCGATGCCGCCAAGGAGGAACTGGCCGGGAGACCCCTCGCCGCGTTTGAGCAGGCGTTCGCCGCGTTTCAGGGCGGCAAGCACGTGATTGGCGTCAGCAGCGGCACGGCGGCGCTCTACATCGGGCTCAAGGCATCCGGCATCGGATGCGGCGATGAAGTGATCGTTCCGGTCTCCGGTTTCATTGGCACCGCCACGGTCTGCTTCAACGTCAACGCCATCCCCATCCTCGTTGACCTCGACCCCGAGACGTTCAACATCAGCCCCGAGGCGATCGAAGCGGCGATCACCGACCGCACCCGCGCGATCATCCCAGTTCACTTGGGTGGTTATCCTGCGGACATGGACCGCATCATGGAGATCGCGCGGCGGCACAACCTGATCGTGATCGAGGACTGCGCGCACGCTCATGGCTCTCAGTGGCGCGGCCAGGGCATGGGCACCGTCGGCAGCATGGGCGAATTCAGCTTCCAGATGAGCAAGACGATCACCTCCGGCGACGGCGGGGCGATCATCACCAACGATACGGAGTTCGCCGAGCTCTGCCTGTGGAACGCGGGCTACAGCCGCCCGCGCGACAACGTCTACCATAACCCGATCATGATCTTCCGGATGACCCAGATGCAGGGGGCTCTCCTGGGGTCGCAGTTTGGGAAGTTCCAGGCCCAAAGGGAGAAGAAGGAAGCGAATGCCCGCATCCTGGCGGACGGGCTGCGCGAGATAGGCGGGATCACCCCGATCTTCGGCGACCCCCGGGTGACCCGGCACGGCATCTGGTTCCTGAACTTCCGGTACGACAAGGCCCACTTCGGCGACGTGCCACTGAGGCGGTTCCTGCGTGCGGTGCAAGCCGAAGGAGCGCCGATCTCCAGCTTCTTTGTGGCTCCCATCACTCGAGACGTTGCCTTCCGGGAGTTGCAGTTCACGCACGGCTGCCCGGTCGACTGCCCCAAGTACGGGAAGACGGTGGACTACACGAAGGGATCCTTCCCGGTCGCCGACCGAGCGTCGGACGAGGAAGGGATGAGTATCGCCCAGCGGTCGCTCCTCGGCAGTGAAGACGACATGCGCCTCATCGTCGAGGCCGTACGCAAGGTCCACGACAACATCTCCGAGCTGCGAGCGGCAGCGTGATGCGCCTACCCCGAGGATGACCACAATGGAGAAGAAGCTCAAGTTCGCCTGCCAGACAATGTCCTGGAAGAAGGTGGTCGAGGAAGACCCCGAGCTGGTGATGCACAGCGTGCGAGATGCCGGCTACGAGGGGATCGAGTTTGCGCCGATCCAGTCACTGGAACACCTGCGAGACATGGCGCTGATGGCGGCCAGACACGGCCTGAAGCTGCTCAACGTCCATCCCCCGTCGGGAGGAAGCTTCCTGAGCGTTGATTACAACGCTATCCTCGGCAACGAGTCGGTGGAGATCAAGCCGTGCTGGCGGTGGGACTTCGGCGGCCGCAACCCGACAATGGCGGCCTTCCGCGCCGCGGCGGCGCGCCTGGAGAAGACCGTCCACTACGTGAAGGCCCACGGCCTCAAGCCGTTCTGCCATGTACACCTGGACACGATGATGGAGACCGAAGAGGACATGGAGCGGCTCCTCTCCTGCTCTCCCGACCTATACGCCCTCCTGGACACCGGGCACCTCTGCGCCGCCAAGGGAGACCCGGTTCAGGCGATCAAGCGGTTCGGCTCGCGCATCGCCCACGTCCACCTCAAGGACTTCTACGCCGAGGACCACGAGAACTGGGACCGGCACGCCCCGGGCCTGTGGCAGACAGCGCGGTTCGCCGAGATCGGCAAGGGCAACTGCGGGCTGGATGTCAAGGGCGTGCTCGATGCCCTGCTCGAGATGGACTACCGCGGGTGGGTGTCCGTGGAGCTGGACCATCCCCAGCGCCCGGAGCCGGCGCATTGCCGCGGCTCGTTGAAGCACGTGCGGAGCCTGGGCTTCTGAGCGCATGGCCCCGAGCGGAGAGAGGATGCCCCGTGGAGTTCTGGGACGTCAACACGATCATCGGGCCGTGGCAGAAGGAACGACAGCACTTCTCCACGGCGGGCGAGCTGTGCGAGCACCTGGACGAGTTCGGGATCCGCAAGGCGCTGGTCTCTCACACGCTGGCCGCCAAGCACTCGGACATGGACGGCAACCGCATCCTGGGCCGGGAGATCGCCGGGCGTGAGGGGCTGATCCCCTGCTGGGTCCTGGATACCGCTTCGGTCTGGCGCTACGGGGGCGTGGAGCGGCTGCGGGCGGAGATGGCCGGCGCCGGCGCGAAAGCGGTGCGCGTCTTTCCCGCCTCACAGCGATACAACTTCGAGAAGTGGAACGTTGCGGAGCTCTTCGACTTCCTCGAGGTCTTCGCCATTCCCGTCCTCGTGGACCACAACGAGCTGAAGCAGGACCTGGGCCCGCTGGACGCGATGTGCCGGGAGTATCCCCGGCTGCCGATCGTGATGTGCGGCGTTCCCGGCGGGCTGATCGCCCAGGAAATCGCCCTCCTCCGCCGGAACCGAAACCTCTACCTCGATAGCTCGGGCATCTGGGGCTACTGCGGTCTGGAGGAGATCGTGGCGCGCTGCGGCCCGGAGCAGATCCTCTTCGGCAGCCGGATGCCCTTCTTCGATGCCGGGTGCGCCATCAGCCGGGTGACGCTGTCCGACATATCCGATGCCGACCAGGCGCTCGTCGGCTCCGGCAACCTGGCCCGGCTGCTGGCGGGCGTCGAGCTGTAGAAAGACCGGGGGAGGCAACCGTGGCAAGAAGCAGCATCGCGGAGTTGATCAGGCGGGGAGAGCCGCTGAGTGACACCTGGGTCGTGGATGCTCACGCTCACTACGGCCACTTCACCGGCTTCTACGTGCCGGGAGACCCCTGCGCGCCGGGGATGATCCGGCAGATGGACCGAATCGGCGTCAACGTGGCGTGCATCTCGACCCACGCCGCGCTCTCGGCGGACGTCTCTTTCGGCAACGACATCATGTTCCGCACCGTCGCCGAGTACCCCGACCGGTTCTACGGCTACGTGGTCGTCCACCCGGGGTGGCCGGAGAAGGCGGCCGCCGACCTGGCCCGGGCGGAGAAACACCCGAACGTCATCGGCGTGAAGATCCACCCGGACGGACACAACTGCCGCGCCGACGACCCGAGGTACGAGCGAGCCTTCGCCTGGCCGGCCGAGCGCGGCCTGATGCTCCTGGCCCACTCCGGTAAGAACAGCGCGCCCCAGTTCGCGCAGTGGCTGGAGAAGCACCCGACCCTCACGGTGATCCTCGGCCACGCCGGCAGCGACGCCCATGCCGAGGTGGTCCGCAAGTATCCGAACGCCTACGCCGAGACCTGCGGCACCACCGGCTGCAACTGGTGGCCCGAGGAGATTGTCGCGGCCTGCGGGGTGGACAAGGTGCTCTGGGGGAGCGACTTCCCGTTCCATGACGCCCGCAACGAGATCGGACGCATCGGGCTGGCGAACCTGGATGACGAGGTGAAGGCGAAGGTCCTCGGCGGCAACATGGCGAGGCTCCTGCGCGCCGCCGGCTTCCGGGCGCCGGGGTAGCCGCCGCGGGGGGATCTCACCGCGGAGAGGCAGAGGACGCGGGGAGGGCGACGAGGAATGCGCACCTTCTCGCTTCTCCTGGAAGAGGGCGACCGGCACCGAGCGCACGCATTGGATGCCCCGGTTCGGCAGCCACTCCTGTTCCCGACGGCCGGTCTTGACACCAGGTGCCGGGAGTTGACAGCGCCTGCGCGTCGGTGTGCACTTCACATCGGGGATCGGAGAAGATGGCGGAACACGACGAAAGCTACAAGATGCTGTTCTCGCATCCGCAGATGGTGTCGGATCTGCTGCGCGGGTTCGTCCACGAGCCGTGGGTGCAGCAGGCGCACCTGGATACACTGGAGTTGGTGAACGGCAGCTTCGTGAGTGACGACCTGCGCGAGCGGGAAGACGACATCATCTGGCGGGTGCGCTGTGGCGACGAGTGGCTCTACGTCTATATCCTGCTGGAGTTCCAGTCTACGGTGGCGCGTTTCATGGCGGTGCGCCTCCTGACGTACGTGGGGCTGCTCCTCCAAGATCTGGTTCGCAGGGAGGAAGTGACGTCGGAAGGGATGCTGCCGCCCGTGTTCTGCGTGGTGCTATACAACGGCGCACGTCCCTGGCATGCGCCGACAGAGGTGCGCGATCTCATCCTGGCTGCCCCCGAGGGTCTGGATCCATACCAGCCGCGGCTGCGCTACCTGCTGTTGGCGGAGAACACCTTCAGTGAGGCAGATCTGGCGCCGCTGCGGAACCTGGCAGCAGCGCTCTTTCGTCTGGAGAACAGCCGCACGCCGGAGGACCTGGGGCGGGTGCTGGACGCCCTGATCGAGTGGCTGGCGGCACCGGAGCAAGAGGATCTGCGACGAGCATTCGTGGTGTGGCTGAAGCGGGTACTGCTGCCCCGACGCGTGCCGGGTGTTACAGTACCCCAGGTGGCTGAACTGCAGGAGGTGCGAGCGATGTTGGCGGAACGTGTGAGGGAGTGGACCCGCGACTGGCGGGAGCAGGGCATCGAGGAGGGACGCAAGGAGGGACGCAAGGAGGGACGCGAGGAGGGACGCGAGGAGGGACGCGAGGAGGGACGCGAAGAGGGACGCGAGGAGGGACGCGAGGAGGGACGCGAGGAGGGACGCAAGGAGGGACTGGATGAGGGCGAGCAGAAGGCGCTGCGCGGGGTGGTGCTGGACGTCCTGGAACTGCGCTTCGGGCAGGTCCCCGAGGAGGTGGCGTCCGTTGTGGGGGCGATTGGGGACCCGGCACGCCTGCGCGAACTCTATCGGGTGGCCATCCGGGCGGCGTCGCTGGATGAGTTCCGCGTGCTGCTGGAAGGCTGAGAGCACCCGCATGCCCCGTCGTCTGGGGCCGAAGCGGGCAGGCGCGCATCTGGGTGATGAACGCCGACGGGAGCGGGGCGGTGTGCGTGGGCGAACGATGAGAATGGGAGGCAAGCGATGCGACCGTGTCCCTTCCTGACGCCTTCTCCTGCGACGGCGCGCATAGGAACTCCACCCCCCGCGCGCGAATCCCTTCCCCGGTGAGCCCCCGGCACGCGCACGCCTCCGCACCCCGGGCCGCCACTCACGACGACGAGGACGAAGACGCGGACGAGCACGAGCAGAAGCGCCTCGCGCACGGATCACGCATCACGGTTTGCGGATTACCCATTACGGATTACCTCATGCCCTACCGAGACCTGAAGGTGTTCATGGACCTCTTGCGCCGCCGGGGCGAGTTGAAGGAGATCGCCATCGAGGTGGATCCCCACCTGGAGATCGCCGAGATCACCGACCGCGTGGTGAAGCGCGGCGGGCCGGCGCTTCTCTTCACCCGGGTGAAGGGGCACCGCTGGCCGGTGCTCATCAACACCTTCGGCACGATGAAGCGGATGGCGCTGGCCCTCGGCGCCGAGAGCCTGGATGCCCTGGCGGAGGAGGTGGCCGAACTCCTCGAGCCGAAGATCCCCGCCGACCTCATCGGGAAGCTGAAGCTCCTCCCGAAGCTGAAGGTGTTCGCCGACATGTCCCCCCGCACCGTGGATCGCGGCGCCTGCCAGGAGGTGGCGATCACCGACTCGCCCTCGCTCGACCTGCTGCCGATCATCCAGTGCTGGCCGATGGACGGCGGCCCCTACATCACGCTCCCTCTCGTGATCACCAAGCACCCGGAGCGCGGCACCCGCAACATCGGCATGTACCGCTTGCAGAAGTTCGACTCGCGCACCCTCGGCATGCACTGGCAGCGGCACAAGGGGGGCGCCCAGCACTACCGCGTCGCCGAGGCGCTCGGGCGGCGCCTGGAGGTCGCCATCGCCCTCGGACCCGACCCCGCCGTGACCTACTGCGCCACCGCGCCCCTCCCCGATGAAGTGGACGAGCTGATGCTCGCCGGCTTCCTCCGCCGCGCGCCCGTCGAGCTGGTGAAGTGCCGCACCATCGACCTGGAGGTGCCCGCCAACTCGCAGATCGTGCTGGAAGGCTACGTGGCGCCCGGCGAGCGCCGCCGCGAGGGTCCCTTCGGCGACCACACCGGCTTCTACTCCCTCGCCGACGACTACCCCGTCTTCCACCTCACCGCCATCACCCACCAGCGCGACCCGATCTACCCGACGATCATCGTCGGCGTGCCCCCGATGGAGGACGGCCCGATGGGCAAAGCCACCGAGCGCCTCTTCCTCCCGCTCATCAAGAAGAGCGTGCCGGAGATCGTGGACATGAACCTCCCCGTCGAGGGCGTCTTCCACAACCTGGCTATCGTCTCCATTGAGAAGCGCTACCCCGGCCACGCGCGCAAGGTGATGCACGCTATCTGGGGCCTGGGCCAGCTCATGTTCACCAAGATCGTCGTGGTGGTGGACAAGGAGTGCAACGTCCACGACCTCGGCGAGGTGATCTGGCGCGTCGGCGCCGCCCTCGACCCGAAGCGCGACGTGGTGATCAGCGAGGGCCCCACCGACGTGCTGGACCACGCCGCGCAGATGCCCGACTGGGGCGGCAAGCTCGGCATTGACGCCACGCGCAAGTGGCCGGAAGAGGGCCACACGCGCGAGTGGCCGCCGGTGGTGGCGATGTCGCCCGAGGTGAAGGCGCGGGTGGATGCGATCTGGAAGGAGTTGGGGCTGTGACCACGGTTTGAGATTGCAGATCCCACATTGAGGACTGGCGGAACGGTGTCGGACCTGGCTGCGTCGGCCCAACCCATCCCCGCGCCGCAGCAGCCCTGGTACCTACGGCTGGCGCCTGCGGGGCCGCGGCTGCTGGGCCAGCGAGATGTAGAGATCCTCGTAAGGGCGGGCATCAAACCCCCTGATCGTGATGGTGTAGACGCTCTCGCTGTGGGCTCCCCTGGTCCGGCGGGCGGGCGGGCGGATCGCGACCTTCTTCCACCCCGGGGGGACGCGAATGACAATGGTCGTCTTATCCCAGATGCCCCATCGCTTCGCCGGCTCCATCAGGTAGGCCATGCCATGCCAGGACGGCGGCCGGTCTACCCAACTCAGGTGCTGCTTGTAGTGGACTACGAGCGTGTGGCGCTTTCTCGGCTGCAGGTAGACCGGGAATCGGATGATGCCGAAATCGGGCGGGCTGTGTGACTCATAGTAGACCTTGTGGAGCCGCTCAGTGGCCGGGTCGAGGAGGAGCGGGCGGTATCCCCAACGTTGAACAAGCACCTCATAGAGGTCCATGCGCTGGTAAGACGGTTGAAGCCACTTGAGTGCCCGCTGCACTAGTCGGTCCAGTCTCCCGTCTTCATGATCGGGGAGGACCCCTACCAAGCCCGCCGCCAGCCACTCCTCGTCGGGATCCCCCGGTTTGAGAAGGTGGTTCTTCTGCATCCACTGCCCCAGCGCGTACGCCCAGCCCGTCGGTGGCTTCCTGGCGGCCGCCCTGCGTGCCAGTAGAACCTGCTCCCTCAACTGGGGTTTGGACTTGAGCAACTCGTCAATCTGGTGGAGCCACCCGCGAATGTAGGGCGCGGCCAGGTCATCGAAATCGAGGACCTTGTATCCGACCGGCTTTCCGTCCTGCTTGATGGAGACCGGGCAGTCCAGCGCGTGACCGATAGGCATGGGGCCGGTACGTGTTCGGTGTGCGATGCCGCCTGTCGGCCACGCTACCATCAGCTTCCGCGCCTTCTCCGCATAGTCATCGCGCAGCACGTACGTGACCCTGATCTCAGCGAGCTGCCTCCACTCCATGGAATGCTTCGGAAGCGTGATCTCGACACGCTGGTCCAACACGTGCGTACCCCGTGCATCCACGGGAACGATGATCCCGCTGTTCACCAACTCCTCCGACGCCTCCCCGTTCGCCAGAGCACCGGACCAAGGCGCGATCAGGCAACCGAGGAGGAGAAGGGAAGGGGGAAGGGCCAACCGAGCTCGTGCGCGTACCATGGACACCTCCGAGTGCCGAGCGGCCGGCGGCATGGCGGGCCGCCAGGAGGTCCGGCAGTAGAGCCACAAATCAGTTGACGCGATTGTACACCACGCTTGGTCACCTGTCAAGCGCGTGAATGAAAGACACTGGCTGATGGTTGTGGCTCGCTGCCATATTCCCTTGGGATGCGCGCCGGCTAACGTGCCAGAGCGGAGTCCCAGGTACCCGAGCGTTGCCACCCCGTGAACTTCCGGCACGTGCGCGCATCTTCCTTGATAGGAGGGCTCTGTGGAGCGCGCAGCCGACAGCGATGGGGAGTTGGTCGAGAGGTGCCGGCACGGAGACCGCGACGCCTTCGATCTACTCGTCCGCCACCACCACACGGCGGCCTGGCGCGTGGCACGTCGGTATGTCGCCACCGGCGACGAGGCGGATGATCTGACGCAGGAGGCGTTCGTCCTGGCCTACGACCGGCTGGCCCAACTGACCGAGCCGGAACGGTTCGGGGCCTGGCTGACCTCCATCGTTCGGAACCTCGCCCGCATGTGGCTGCGGCACCGATCCACCCAGCCGCCGCTTCTCTCACTCGATGAGGAGTCCGGCGCCGCTCGCACGGAGCAGGTGTCCGCTGCCGCCGCGCGCGAGGCCTCCCGGCTGGATTCGGTCCGGGAGGTCGTGGCCGCCGCGCTCGCAGCCCTTCCCCCCGAGCAGCGACGCGCCATCCAACTCCACTACCTGGATGGCTACCGGTACCACGAGGTGGCTCTGCTGCTCGGCGTCTCGGTGGGGGCGGTCCGCGGCAGGCTGGACCGCGCCCGTCAGGTGCTCAGAAGGGAGCTGCAGGAGATGGAAGCACCAATGACATCCGGGTGGGAGTTGGGCGCCCGCGAGTTGGACGCGCTGCGCGACGCCGCGCTGTTCGCGATCACGGATCCAACGAAGGCGGTCCTGGACACGCTGTATCTGACCGGCGAAGGGGAAGTGGTCGCCACCGACACACACCGGGTCTTCTGCGGGGCTACGGCCGGGCTGGAGGGCATTCCGCTCACCCTTGTGCACGCGGACCTCGGCCGCACCCTCCGGGCGGACCACCCCGGTTGCAGGCGCGGCCGGCTCATTGTCCAGGAAGGGGAGGCCATCCTGCGCCTGGATGGGGGTGAGGAGATCCGGGCACCCCTCGTTGAGGGGACCTTCCCCCGATGGGAGAGGGTCGTCCCTGACACCTTCGCGTACCGGGCCGTCGCGAGGGCCGGCGACTGGCTGGCGGCGCTGGCGATGCTCGCGGCGTTGCGGGAGAGAGAGGACGCGGGGTGTGACCCGGCAGGGGATGGGCTGCCGCGTGTTCTGGTCAGGCTGTCGCCGTCCGAGACGCGGATCATCCTGAGCGCCGGCGGTGTGCCGGATGGGGAGCGCCGGATCGGCTGGGAGGCGAGCACGTCGTTCACCGCGTGCTTCACCGCCGGTGAAGAGGACTTCACGATCGCCGCCAACCCCCACTACGTGGAGCAGGCGATCCACGCCCTGCGCGTGGCCGATGACGCCGACGTGGAGTTCGCAGCCGTCGCCGAGCTGAGGCCGTTCCTCATCCGCGCCCACCGCAACGGGCGCACGTTCGTCGCGACGATGCCGATGGCGCGTGACTGGCCGCCCGCCCCGGCGGCGGAGGCCGCTACGCCTGGCGCTGGTGCATAGCATACCAGGCGGGGGCGGAAACCCGTCGTCGCTCCGCCCCCGCTGTTGCTCTGTGGCGGCAACGCGGAGCAGCCCGACGGTCGCAGATAGAGCGGCGACTCTGCGCAGTCCAAGGGGTCACGTAGGGGCCGCGCTCCGTCTCGGCCCGCCCCGCGCCGGGTTGCGTCATTGCCGGACTTGCTCGTCAAGACTCATTGGGTTGGCAGTGGCATCGAATCGTGGTATCATGGGTGGGTATGCTGTGGACGTGACAACGATGGCTGCACCCAGCGGTACCAACACGATTTCGATCCGGCTGCCTGCGGATATCTGCCACTCGTCGCGGGAGTTGGCGAAGCGCCGGGGCATCAGCCTCAGCGCCCTGGTGCAGGAGAGCCTGAAGGCGGCAGTCGATGAAGAGGAGGACCAGCGCTTCTACGACTCCTTTACGCTCCTTGGGCAGGATATGGAGATGTCGGACGTCGAGTACGCTCTCCCCGCCCAGAGGGAGGTGATGCTCGGTGGCGACTCACAGGAGTGACGTGCGGCGCCCAACGCCTATGCCAACGACGGTTGCCGCAGCGCCGACTCTTCCTCTCCCCAAGCCTCCCGTTCCCCACCCCCCGTCACCGAAAGGGGCGACCGCCCGGCGGCCTCCCGTCCCTCCATCACGGCGCGGGCGAGGGTGACGTCAATGAGCACGTCGGGGTAGATCCGCCGCGCGAAGAGGTCCAGGAGCGCCCGGATCTCCACCACCTGCTCCTCGCTCAGGCCGCGCCCCAGCACCCAGGCGGCCCCCGCGGGCAGCTCGAACGGCATCCCCGCGGCGGCGGCGCGCGCCATCCCCCACAGCTCGCTCCCTCGCGCCGTGTACTCCTCGGTGAAGGCGGCGGAGCGCATGTCGGCCCAGGCGCGCTCCAGGTAGCCCGGCCAGGCGGCGAGGCCGCGGTGGTAGTCGTGCAGCAGCGGATGCCCATGTACCTCGCGGATGCGGTCGAAGGTATCGCGCACGCGCTCGGATGTCTCGGCGGGCGCCGGGAGCGCGACGGCGCCGGGGGCGATCCCCGACGGGAGGGGGGCGTGCTCTTCCAGCGGGAGGCGGGCGCCGCCGAGGGCGATCCCCGAGAGGGCGGCATCCCAGGCAGCCGCGAAAACCAGCAGCTTCGGCAGCACGTACTGCTGAGTCACGTTCCAGGCCCGGATGGCGTCCATGTCGGCATCGGACAAGCCGGCGGCGCGGAGCGTGTCCGGCTCCGAGTAGCCGGGCGGACGGAACCGGACCAGGGAGCGCGCGCGCAGGGGATCGGCCTGCCCCTCCAGGTAGAGCGACGCAAGGTTGCCGGCCATGAGAACCCAGGCCTCCTCGAGGAAGCCCGGGTAGCCGCCGAGGACCCGGAAGAGAGCGTCTACGACCGGCACGCGCAGCACGCGGCACACCTCGCCGTAGATCCCCTCTTCCGACGATGGCCCGGCCGTGCCGAGCAGGTCGGGCAGTCGCTCCACCGCGCGGCCCGCTCCGGGTGCTATCGGTTGCGTCAGGGCAAGCATCAGCGGCCACACCTCCCGGGGCCGCCCACGCGCCCTTCCCCGGGCGATGGCGCGCCCCTTGCGGGGGTGCAGGAAACGTGCCGTGGAGACGCGAACTGCCCGGGAGAGAGGATCGCGATGCAAGTGCCTGAGCGGGACGAGGTCTTCCGGAACCACGGCGTGCTGCAGCCGGTGCTGCGGGTGATCCTGGCGCAGTTCCTCTTCCTGGTCGTCGTCTCGGCGCTGACGTTCCCGCTGCTCCGGTGGGTGGTGGCGACCCATCCGGGCGCCCCGCTGCGGGACGTGTGGGACTTGCTCGACCTGATCGGCCCCGCAGGGCTGGTGGTCGCGGCATGGCTGCAGCTCGTCGCCGCCCTCGGCATCGCCGCCGTTCTGACCCGGCGGCTGGATTGCCAATCCCTCCGTGCCCTGGGCCTTTGGCGGCACGCCGGCTGGCAGCGCGAGTTGGGCGCGGGGCTGGCGCTCGGCGCGCTCCTCATCGCAGGGGTCTTCCTCGCGCTGGTGGCCACAGGGTTGGCGCTCGTGGAGCCGTCGCGGGATGGCTGGATCCGCCCTGCGGCGTTGGGCCTGGTGCTCCTGGCGCCGCTGGCGCTCTCCGAGGAGATCTGGTTTCGCGGCTACGTGCAGCGCAACCTGACACAGGGGCTGGGGGCGTGGCCGGCGCTGATCCTCACCTCGGCGTTCTTTGCGGTGGCTCACTTCTCAAACCCTGAGAAGAGCGCCCCGGGGTTCCTCAACATCGGCCTCGCCGGCATGGTGATGGGATACGCCTACCTCCGGTCGGGCAGCCTCTGGCTCCCGAGCGGGTTGCACCTCACGTGGAACTTCACGCAGAGTACGGTCCTCGGCATGCCGGTGAGCGGCATCGGCCTCCCGAGCATCCTGGAGACGGCGCTGAAGACCCCCCATTGGATCTCCGGCGGCTCCTTCGGCCCCGAAGGAGGCCTCGCGGGAACGGTCGCCCTGGGCGCGGGGCTCGCCTACCTGGCGTGGCGCTACCGGGGCGCACGGCCCCCCGAGGTCGCGGCCGACACCCCGGAGCCGGCGCCGCCCGCCGGAGAGTGACCGCAGGGCCGACCGGGGAGGAGGCGGCCCCCTCCGCCGCGAACCTCCTCCGGGAACCGGCTGGAAGGCGTTCCGGCCCGGGGAGGAGGATTCCTGATGGAGGGACCGGGCAAGCCGGGGTTCACCGGCTTCATGGGAGTGCCGGGGGCGACGGACCTGTCGTCGCTCGAGGCGGACGTGGCGTTCGTGGGGGTGCCCTACGGAGTGCCCTACCGGATGGGCCAGGCGTGGTCGTTCGAGGCGCCGCGCTACCTGCGGGAGAAGTCGGCGCGCTTCTCCCGGGCGAATGGCCCGCACATCAACTACGACTTCGGCATCGTGCCGGTGGACTGGCGCCGCCTGCGAGTGGTGGACTGCGGCGACGTGCCGGGCGACCCGAGAGACATCCCCGGCACCGTGGCCCGCGCCACGGAGGTCATCCGCACCCTCCTCCGGCGCGGGATCCTTCCGATCGTCCTCGGCGGCGACGATTCCATCCCGATCCCGGTGGTGCGCGCCTACCAGGATCACGGCCCGCTGGTCGTCATCCAGATTGACCAGCACCTCGATTTCAAGGACCAGATCCAGGGCGTGCGCGAGGGCCTCAGCAGCCCGATGCGCCGCATCTCGGAGATGGCGTGGGTGGATCGAATCTACCAGATCGGCCTCTCCGGCTACATCCAGGCCGATCCGCCGGATGTGGAGGAAGCGCGCGCCGCCGGCAACGTCCTGATCAGCGAGCGCGAGGTCCATGAGGAGGGGATCGAAGCCGTGCTGGCGCGGATCCCCGACGGGGCCCGCTACTTCATCACCCTCGACGTGGACGGCCTCGACCCCTCCATCATGCCGGCGTGTACCCACCCCGAGCCGGGCGGCCTCACCTTCCACGAAGCCGTGGACCTCTTCCGGGGCCTGGCGCGCAAGGGGCGCGTGGTGGGGATGGACCTGGCCGAGTTCACGCCGGCGCACGATCTGAGCGGCCTGGGCGCGCACACCGCCGGCCGGCTCATCATCTCGCTCATTGACGCGATGGTCCTGCAGGGCCATCTCCCGCAGGGGGGATCCGGCAGGTCCCTGGCATAGTTCCGGGCGCCCGGCGCGGGGCGGATCCCGCGCCCTACG
>JACQGM010000349.1 GCA_016199585.1 Armatimonadota bacterium | reverse complement strand
TCCGGGCTAGGAGCCTGTCTGAGTAAGGCGTTTTTCGCCCGTTGCCATACGATATGTAGTGGCGCCTGCGTCCTTCCGACCCCACAAGTGGGGCCAGATCGGGTTACTCAGACAGGCTCCTAGCCACGCCCCGTCCGCTCTTCGACCGACGGCAAACCAGCCCGAGATGGCCGTAGCGAGACGTTGGACTTCGTCACGGTCGTCGATCAGCACTGCAACTTCCAGGTTCTCCCTGAGACCGGAGGGCGTCAGGTTCGCAGACCCGACGATCGCACGGGTGCCATCGGCAATGTAGACCTTCGCGTGCAGGTTAGAAACGCACCTCAGATCCGCGCCACAGGCGATAGCGTCCGCCAGGACCTCTACGTCACTTGCGCCGCTGACGAAATCCCGCAGGGCCGCCACCGTTAGGATGCGAAGGGGCAGCCCTCGCTCTCGGCAATGAGTGAGGATCGGGCGCAAGGAAGCTGCCTTCAGCCAGGGGCTAACCAGGGTAACCTCCTGGACAGCGCCGAAGCATAGATCCCTAACGTGTGCGTCAAGGGGCGGAAGGAGCACTTGCATAGTGTTATCCAAATCCTCGGTCTTCGCTGGCCGATGGCAACGCGGCACGTAACGGTGCGCAGTCGAGCGCCCGCAGCCCGGCGCCTACGCCTCCTCCCGGCGCTCCCTTCTCCACGCGGGAGGCGGGAACGCCCATTCCAGGATCTCGACGAGCCGCCCGTAGGTGGCTGTGGCCGGCAGCCGCCGGCGCTTCGCCGGGCGGCGGTGCCGCACCAGCTCCTCCACGAAGTCGGTGAGGACCGCGGACGCCTGCTCCCCTTCCGGCTGGTCCTCGCAGTGGCGGCGCAGCAGGCGGGCCGCAACGCTCGACGCCCCATGCTCTCGCGCCTCAAGGCGATAGCGGAACTCCGCCAGTGCTTCCGCCTCCTCCCCAAGCCGCAGGAGGAGATCAGCGAAGTAGTCGCTGACCACGAACGCATCGCCAGAAGACCTGTCCTGCGCCTGCGGATGAGTGAAGAAGAG
This sequence comes from Armatimonadota bacterium, assembly GCA_016199585.1. Classification (GTDB taxonomy): domain Bacteria; phylum Armatimonadota; class JAAZEB01; order JAAZEB01; family JAAZEB01; genus JACQGM01. The sequence goes on along the minus strand of JACQGM010000349.1, from coordinate 5,521 downwards.
ACGCAGCAGCGCCACTGCCCGGTGCCCATCTCCCTCCCGCTCCGCGATTTGCGCTCCCAGGGTAAGCCATAGGCTTGCATCGCTCACATCGGCGTTCGGCAGCTTGTCGCCTTCGAACGTCTGCTGGAACGCCGCTTCCCACTCAGCACGCGCCTCCGGCGGCATGCCGCCAGGAGCATCCAACTTCTCCAGCAGCGCTTCCCACCGGTCATACAGCGGATTCGGCTTCCAGCCACGGCGCCGAGATGACCAGTCCAACAACTCGGCCAGCTCGCCGCAGGTCGCTGTGGCTGGGAGCCGTCGCCGTTTGGCCGGACGGGATCGCTTCACCAACTCTTCCACGAAGTCGGTGAGGGCTGCGGAGGCAGCTTCATCGGCCGCGCGCTCGCGGCAGTACTCGTGCAGCACGCTGCGCGCGGTGAAGTTGTCGGCGCCTGGGACCTCGTCCTCCTTGTCATCGGCCAGGTAGCCGCGGAGCACGCCCAGGGCTTCCGTCTCTCTGCCGGCACGCAGCAAAGCCGCCGCGACGTCCCGTGTGGCGGCCAGACACACCCAGGGATCAGCGTCGGAGAGCCTGGGATCCTGGAGAGCATCCCAAAGGATCTGCGCCGCCTGTTCGAAATCCCCACGAGCGGTCGCTATCCTCGCGCCCAGCCCGATGAGCCGCAGGCGCTGCGTCGGGTCGGCATCGGGCGTCGCCGCCCGGCGCAGGGCTTCCCACGCCGCGACCACTTCCGCGGTCGGCCCTTCGCGGTAGAAGCGTCCTCCGAGCGCCTCCATTCGTTCGTCCATCTGGCTGTCTGCCGCCTCACCCATGTCATTCCCAGACGCGGGCCAACACAGAGGTGGCCCCTACGCGCATCTGCCCAGCCACGGTGCCGCGTACGACGCGGGCAGACAGGGCGTTCGCCCCTCCACCGCTCGGTGCGTTCGCCGTATTTCCATGTTTCTATGCTTCAGTGTTCAAGCCGCCCATCTCCTCCAGCAGCCGCACCATCCGCTCCGCCGCGTCCGGGCGCGCCAGGGAGCGACTGGCCGCCGCCGCCTTCGCGCGCGCCTCCGGGTCGCGCAGCCAGTGCAGGACCGCCTCGGAGAGGCGCTCCGGGGTCAACTCGCTGTCCGGGATGAGCACCCCGGCGCCCGCGTCCACCAGCGCCTTCGCGTTGTAGGTCTGGTGGTCGCCCACCGCGTAGGGGTAGGGCACCAGGATCGCGGGAAGGCCGGCAGTGGTCACCTCGGCCAGGGTGGAGGCCCCCGCGCGGCAGAGTATCACGTCGGCGGCGGCATACGCCTGGCCCATCTTCTCCACGAACGGCACCAGCACGTAGGGCGCGGGCTCCGCCCCTTCGTTCTTCGGAAGAACAGAGCGCCGGGAACGCTCTCTCGCACTCCGCACGTCCTCGAACCCGGCGCGACCCGTCTGGTGGAGGATCTGCGCCCCCGCCTCCAGCAGGGCCGGCGCCGCGGCCAGCACCGCCTGGTTCAGCGAGCGCGCCCCGGCGCTGCCTCCCACCACCAGCAGCGTGAATCGGTCGGGGTCCAGGCCGAAGGCGGCGCGGCTGGCGGCCCGGTCCTCGCCGCCGATACCCGGGCGCACCGGCGTGCCGGTGACGACGACTCGGCCCTCGGCCTCCTTGCCGAAGCAGGGCGCGCAGCTCGCGTAGGCGACGGCGATGCGCGTCGCCCAGCGCGCCAGGATCCGGTTGGTGCGCCCCGGGATGGCGTTCGGCTCGAAGAGGAGCATCGGCGTGCGCCGCACGGCGGCTGCCGCGGCCAGGGCCGCGCCCGCGTAGCCGCCCGTGCTGGCGACCGCCGCCGGGCGCTCCTTCGCCAGCAACCGATACGCCGCCACCACCCCGGCGCCCGTCACCGCGAGCGACACCAGCATCCCCGGCGAGAGCTTCCGGCTCACCGGCCGGCTGGGGAGGAAGAGGATGTCGTAGCCGGCCGCCGGCACCGCGCGCGCCTCCATGCCCCCGCGCGTGCCGACGAAGAGCACCGTGTGCCCGGCTCGCTTCAGCGCCTCAGCGGTAGCGATGGCCGGAAACACGTGCCCGCCGGTCCCACCCCCGGTCAGCAGAAACCTCATCCCGTCTCCTCCCCTCTCGCGACGCCTGCGGGGCGCCGGAGGGGTACTGCGAGATGTTCACCAGCAGCCCCATGGCGAACATGGTGAGCACGAGCGACGACCCGCCATAGGAGATGAACGGCAGCGGCACCCCCGTCGCGGGGAGCACGTTCGTCACCACCCCGATGTTCAGGATCGCCTGGAGGGCGATCATGCTCGAGAGGCCGCTCGCCACCAGGCTCCCGAACGGATCCCGCGTGTTGTGGGCGATGTCGAAGCCACGCATCGCCACGAAGAAGAAGAGGAGCAGGATCCCCAGCGTGCCGACCAGACCCAGCTCCTCGCCGATCGTGCTCAGGATGTAGTCGGTGTGCTCCGCCGGCAGGTAGAAGTACTTCTGCCTCCCCTGCCCCAGACCGACGCCGAGCGGCCCCCCGGACCCGAGGGCGATGAGCGAGTGTACCACCTGATAGCTGTCCCCCTGGGGATCGGCCATCGGGTCCCTCCACGCCGTGACGCGGTTCCCCCGGTAGGGCTTCAGCGCAATCATCACCAGAACCACGAGCGCCCCGGCGGCCAGGAGCATCAGCAGGTGCCGCTTGCGCGCCCCGCCCAGGAAGAGCATCATCACGCCGGTGCCCACCACCACCAGCGCCGTTCCCAGGTCCGGCTCCTGCTCGATCAGAACGCCCACCACGGCAAGGAGCCCCGCCAGCGGCAGGAAGCCTTCCGTCAGGTGCCGAACCCGCCGGCCGTGCGTCCGCAGCCACTGCGCCAGGAAGAGCACCAGCGCCAGCTTCGCGAACTCCGCCGGTTGGAACCGGAACATTCCGTGTCCCAGCGCCCGCTTCGCCCCGTGCGACTCGATGCCGACGACGAGCACCGCCACCAGCAGCAGGATGGCGACCGCCATGCTCCCCACCGCCAGCCGGTCCAGCTTCCAGTAGGGGAGGCGCATCGCCACGGCCAGTGCCACCGTGCCGACCCCGGCCCAGAGGAGCTGGCGCTTCAGGAAGAACTGCGGGTCGAAGCCGGTGTAGCGCGCCTGCCCCGCGCGCACGAAGCTGGCGTCGTAGATGAACAGGATGCCGCAGGCCACGAGGAGCGCCGCGGCGATCAACAAGCTCACGTCCATCGGGTGTTTCTCACGCACGTTGGCACCTCCGGTGGTTGGGTAGTTGGGTGGTTCGGTGGTTCGGTGGCTGGAATGCCGCGCTGTGCGGTCCAACCACGAATCACCTAACTACCCAACCACCCAACCACCCAACCACCCAACCACCGAATCACCGCCCCAAGAGCAGCGCCAGCGCTCCGAAGGCGGCGCCGAGCAGCCAGAACCGCGTCACGATCTGCGGCTCCTTCCACCCGCTCAGCTCAAAGTGGTGGTGGAGCGGCGACATGCGGAACACCCGACGCCCGGTGCGCTTGAAGTAGGCCACCTGGATCACCACCGAGAGCAGCTCCGCCCAGTAGACCGCCCCCAGCACCAGGAAGAGCGCCTCGGTGCGGGTGAGCACGGCGATCGCCCCCAGCGCGCCGCCCAGCGCCAGCGAGCCGGTGTCGCCCATGAAGACCCGCGCCGGGTTGCCGTTGAACCACAGGAATCCGAGGCAGCCTCCGACGAGGGCCAGGGCGAAGACCCCGAGCGACTCCTGAAGGCCCGCCTGCGTCAGCATCAGCGCCGCCGCGAGACCCGCCACGGCGGTCAGCCCCGCCGCCAGGCCGTCCAGGCCGTCTGAGAAGTTCACGGCGTTCGCCAGGGCCACCAGGAAGAGGACATCCAGCACCGGGGCCAGGGCGCCGGCCCACTCGAAGCCCAGCCACGGACGAGCCGGAGCCGCCAGCGGCAGCGCCCGGCGCACCAGCGCCACGAAGAGGGCGGCCACCACCACCTGCAGCGCCAGCTTCTCTCTCGCGCGCAGGCCGAGGTTCTTGCCGCGCCGAGCGATCAACAGGTCGTCCAGGAAGCCGATGCCGCCGAACCCGAGGGTGAGCGCCAGCGCCGGGCCGGTGAGCACGTTCACGCCCGCGAAGGCGAGGGTGGCGGTCACCAGCGCGGCGATGAGGACCAGCCCGCCCATGGTGGGGGTGCCGGCCTTCGCCTGGTGGGTCGCCGGCACGTCCTCGTGGATGCTCTGCTGTGCCTTCAGCTTCCGCAGCCACTCGATCGCCCCGGGCATCACGGCCAGCGCCACCGCCATCGCCAGGAGCAGCGCCCCCATGCCGCGCTCAGTGAGGCTCAGCATTCTCCACCCCCTGCGCCACCGTCTCCAGGCGCATCCCCCGCGACGCCTTCACCAGCACGGCGTCCCCCGGTCGCAGCTCGGCGCGCACCGCCGCCAGCGCCGCGTCCGCATCCGCGCACCAGCGGGCGCGCTCCGGCGGCAGGCCCGCATCCTCCGCCCCGGCGGCGATGCCGCGAGCGCGCTCGCCCACCGCGATCAGCAGGTCCACCGTGGCGGCGTGCTGCCCCACCTCCCGGTGGCCCGCCTCGCTCTCGGATCCCAGCTCCAGCATGTCGCCCAGCACCGCCACGCGCCGCCGGCCGGGAAGGCAGTGAAGGTGCTCCAGCGCCGCCGCCATGGACTGCGGGCTGGCGTTGTAGGCATCATCCAGGAGCGTGGCTCCCGAGGGGGTCTGCACTATCCGCATGCGCATCCCCGGCAGCCGGATGCTCTCCAGGCCGGCGGTGATCTCGGGGGCGCGGGAGCCCGCCTGCCAGGCGGCGGCCGCCGCCGCGGCCGCGTTCAGGGCGTTGTGCCTCCCCGGCACGGGCAGCCGCACCGGAATCCGCTCTCCGAACGCCTCGACCACGAACCGGCTCTCGGTGGCCGCCACCGACAGCTCTGCCACTACGACATCCGGTTTCCCCTCGCCGGCGAACCCGAAGGTGACCACCGGGGCCCAGGAGAGGGAGCGGAGGAGCGGGAGGAACGGGTCGGCGGCGGGCAAGATGGCGGCGCCGTCGGCGGGAAGCGCCTCCAGCAGCTCGCCCTTTGCCCGGGCGATCGCCTCGCGCGAGCCGAGCAGCTCCAGGTGCGAAGTGCCGATGTTGGTCACCACCCCGATCTGCGGGCGGGCGATCTGCGCCAGGTAGGCGATCTGCCCGGCGCCGCGCATCGCCATCTCCACCACCGCCGCCACGTGTCGGCTCTCCAGCTCGAAGAGCGTCATCGGCAGGCCGATCTCGTTGTTCAGGTTGGCCTGTGTCGCCACCGTCGGCCCGCGCTCCCCCAGGATGGCAGCCGCCATCTCCTTCGTGCTCGTCTTCCCCACGCTCCCGGTGACGGCGACTACGGGCAGGTCGAAGCGGGAGCGGTACCAGCGCGCCAGGTCTCCGAGGGCCTTGAGGGTATCGGGAACGGGCAGGAGCGCCGCGCGTGCGGGGGCGTGGGGGTTTAGGGGCATGGAGGCATGAGGGTGTGGGGGTGTGGGGGTGTGGGGGTGTGGGGG
>JACQGM010000358.1 GCA_016199585.1 Armatimonadota bacterium | reverse complement strand
TGCCCCCCTCGGCGATGCGGATGTGCCCGCCCACCTCACCCGTCTTGTTCAAGGCGAGGGTGTAGGCGCGCGCGCCCACGGCGAAGGTGAGTTCCACCTGGCTGCCCCGATCCCTCGCCTGACTCTCCACCATCTTCTCTACCGTCTGGTCGGAAGCCTGGATGAGGTGAAGGAAGCAGTCCTCCGTCCGGGCCGCGCCCGGCGTCACCTCGACGCGCCAGCGGCCGATGCTCTCGGGGACCTCGCCGCCTCTCCGCATCCCTATCTGACCGAAGTAGGGCGATGCGTCTGGAACCGGCCAGTTGCTCCCATCGGCCCAGAACTCCTTGCCCGGGCCGCCGACCTTCTCCAGCGCGGCATCCAGGGGGTAGAGCGTGCGGCAGAAGATGCGCCCCTCTCCCTGGTCGGCCCGGAACTCCTTGCCGTTGAAGACCGGCTCGTTGGCGGTGTGCAGCAGCCACGTCTTCGGGTACTCCGCTTTGGTTGAGACCACCCGGTCGAAGACCACGAAATGGTCGGGGGGCAGATAGAGGAACTGGCGGATCATCTGCGCGCACTTGTCGGCATGATAGGCGCGCGTGGCGTCGGTCGCCATGTAGGCGAAGCGGCGGTCGGACTCGAAGCCGAGCAGCCGGACGAACTCCGCTCTCGGCTTCTCCCGCTGGCCGCCGGTGTTGGATTGGGGCTGGTAGCCGTACCGGGCGGGCCACACTTCGCCCGGCATGCGGATCAGGACGAGATTGTGGGCCAGGGGGCCGTATTCGCAATCCCCCGGGGTATCCTGCGCGCGGGTGCCGCTGTCGAGCGCCAGATAGCCCTGCTTGTAGATCGTGAAGTGGGTGCCGTCGAAGTCCGCTTCGTCGTTGTTGCCCCCGCAGGAGAAGAGGGCGTAGGTATCGTCCGGCCCAAGCCCGGATGACATCAGGATCTGCCCCACGTGCTCGAAGTGCCGGGCCACCGGGAGATTGGCCGGCACGCCCGCCGGGGGAGCGTCGTCCAGCGTCACCACGAAGGGGTAGATCGAATAGGCCCCCGATCCTCTCGTTCCCGCCGCTGCCATCCGGTCGCGCAGGGCACGCGCCATGCCCGCTTCCTGCGGATGAGACCCGCCAAAGAAGTAGATGTACTGCGCCAGGTGGTCATAGAGCAAGTACGCGTACCACCCCCGGGCGGGCCGCCAGCTCCGTCCGTAGCCGAAGTGGTGGAAGTAGCCCTGTGTCACGCCGAGCACGTTCCGGAGGATGTAGTCGGGCGAGAGGAAGTTCGCGAGCTCACCCGGGACCTCCTGTCCAAGGGAGGCGCGCCAGCAGTGGAGGAACTGCCAGAAGGTATCGGGAGTCGCGGCGAAGTAGTAGTCGAGCGCCGTCCGCGCCGCCCCGTCGTCTCCCGCCTGAACGTACTGGCTGATCTCGTCCTTGTTGTGCGAGTAGCCTCTCGCCAGCAGCGCCAGGGCGCGGGCATAGTCCGCGTCATCCAGGTCGCTGCTCAGCGCCGCTACCCCGGCGAACCACGTGATGTTCCGCTCGTAGTAGTAGGCCAGGCCGGTGAGCTTCCCCCGCAGCCGGTCGTCCACATAGAGGGCGTAGGCGTAGCGCAGCAGGTCGAGCGCCAACTGCGTGCGCTCGGAGGGGACAAGGCCGTTCCACAGCCAGTCGAGTGCCGCCGTGCAGGCCACGCGCGAGGGGGAATGGGCGTTGACGTCGGTCCTCGTCAGGTAGTGGTCCATCGAGGCGCGCACCATCCGGCGCGCCTTCTCGAAGACCACGGGGTCCCCCGTCACCCGGTAAACAAAGGCCGCCTCCATCGCCTCCGACCCCCAGTCGCGCACCGTGATCTCACTCTCGGCCACGGCATCCACGCGCCGTCGCATCTCCTCGAACGCTGCCCTCTCGGGCCCGAGCGCGCGCGCCTTGACCCCCGGCCACGTATCCGCGCTGAAGAAGAGGCGTGGGTGGTCCTGCCGCACGCAGGGCGCCAGCCGCAAGGCGTAGAGGTAGCCCTGCGCTTCCCACTTCAGGCTCTTGTCTGCGCCCTCCATCGCCAGCAGGCGGACGAGCTCCTGCCGGGCTGCCGCGTAGCGGCGCTGCTGAAGGAACGACCTGGCGAGAGCGAGCTGGACCTCCGCCTCCCAGCTCGCGCCCGACGACATCGCGCGCGCTTTCTCCATCGCCTCGCCGGCGAGGTCATACCGCCCCTCCAGCAGGTAGGTCTCCCCGACGCCCAGGGTCGCCCTTGCGAGCTGCTCGCGAGTGGCTCCCGCCAAGACCAGCACGGCGGCGTACTCCTGACGGATCGCCGCTGGGTCAGCGGGGCGGGGGTCTCCCTCCCGGCCGGCGGCGACCGGATTCCTCAGGCGCGGATCCAGGAGGGCGTTGTCGCCCAGAGCCAGGTGAGCCGCTGCCTTCTGCTCGTCCGTCTGCGCCAGGCCCAGGGCTCGCAGCAGCCCCGCCCGCGCGCCCGGGAAGTCCGCAGGGTCCCACCACCCGGGCGATCGGTACTTCCCCTGGCCGGCCTCGTAGGCCGGCTGGAACTCCGCCAGCGGCTGCGGCCCTTCCATCCTCCCCTTCGCGCGGGCCTGCCGCAGCCAGTCGTTCCACTCGTTCACGGCGGCGCCCCAGAGGATCCCCCGGTTGACGTGCCCGGTCATCTGCTCCAGGGCACCGTTGACCACGCGGAACTCCTGCGTGTCGTGAAGCGCCGTGTTGGACTGCACCAGGGCGGCCAGCAGCGGCTCGAAGGAACGCCGCAAGTCGTTCGTCTCCCCGAGAGCGGTGGCCGCTGCCATCCGCACGGGGCGCTCGCTGTCCTGGAGGGCCACGATCAGCGCGTCCACGGCCCGGTCGCTCTTGATCCCGCCCAGCCCTACAGCCGCGAGCCTGCGGACTTCGCGGTCCTCATCCTGGAGGGCGGGGATGAGCGCCGCCGCTGCCGGCTCGCCAAACATCCCCAGGGCTTCGGCGGCCTTCCGCCGCACCCCCGCGTCCGCGTCTCCCAGGACATTGGCAACCGCCGCCACCGCCCGCGCGTCGCCGATTCGGCCCAGCGCCTCCGCGCTGAACGCCCGCGCCAGCGGATCCGCGTCCCTGAGCGTCTCCGTCAGGGGCACTGCCGCCGCGGGGTCGCCGACCCTCCCCAGCGATCCTGCGGCAAAGCGTCGCAGCAAGGCATCCGCGTCCCCCAGCGCGGCCATCAGCGGCGGCACCACACGGCGGTCCTTCGCCCTCATCCGCCACAGCGCCTCGGCCGCGCTGCGGCGCACCACCGCGTTCGGGTCTGCCAGTGCAGGGAGGAGCGCGGGCACAGCCGCCTCCCCGATGGAAGCCAGCGCCGGCACGGCGCGCTCCGCCACGCCCTCCTCCTGCAGCAGCGCAACTAGCGGCCGCGCGGCCGGCTCCCCGACCTCCCCGAGAGCCCAGGCCGACTGGCGGGCCACGTTCGCGTCCGTGTCACTGAGGGCGCCGACCAGCGCCCCTACCGCCCGGGAATCGCGCAGACATCCCAGCGCCCACGCGGCCTGAGCCCGCACCCACGGGTCGTCATCGCGAAGGCGAGGAGCGAGCGCCTCCATGGCGCTCCGGTCCTTCACCGCGCCGAGAGCCCCCGCCGCCAGGCCACGGACCCCGGCGCGAGGGTCCTTCAGAGACGCCAGCAGCACCGGGATCGCTGCCCGGCCGAGCTTCCCCAGCGCCTCCGCTACAGCGAGCTGGACGAGGGTGCTCTCGTCTGCGAGCGCGCCCGCCAGGGGCTCTGCAGCCCGCCCGTCCCGGATCTCCCCCAGAGCCCAGGCGGCCAGGCGCCGCGCGCTCATGTCGCGGCTCGCCAGGGCTCCGACCAGCGGGTCCACGGCCTGCGGCCCGGCCGCAACCAGCTCGATGGCCGCGGTGGCGCGCGCGTCTTCCTCCAGTGTCACCCGGGCCGCGGGGTCCGTCAACTGCCGGACCAGGCCGGAAACGCCCGTCTGCTCCGCTCCCACTGCCAGAGCTTCGAGCAGCACCAGACCGAGGATGCCTTCAATGACTACGAGTTCCCTGAACATGTCGCTCCCTTTCTGCGTGCGCGGCGGCCTGTGAGCGTCCCGGGGCGCACGCGCGGATCGGCCCCCTGCGGCGATGGAATCCTACGCCAGTCGCACGGGCTTGTCAAGCTGTGTCGTCGTGTGCGGCAGCAGGGGCGGCGCCGCAGGGGCTGCTCCCTCCGGCGCCGCCCAGAGTTGTTCGCGCGGATGCGCCCCGTGGCGTGCGTCCGCAGCCGGCGTGTCGCTGGCCGAGTGGCTGAGATACCCGGTGGGGAAGGCAGCGCCCGGTTTCACCGCATCCCAGTGTAGCACCGAAGTGCGGCGGGAGGAAATGGATGATCTCGCACGGAGTCGGACAATGCGGCAAGCGTCGGCCGCGCCGGCTCCTCGGCAGCACCCGAGAGCACCGTCTTTCAGCTTCCAACCTGAGCATGTCACCCCCACTCTTGTGAACACGCCAGGCAATCAGCGATTCCGCACCGGGTGGCGGGATGGGTGGCGGGAAGTGAGTAATTGTGCCGGTTTGGTCGGTGATGGGCGAGGATGAGCACTTTCGCACGCGTTCCCGAAAGCTGTCCTTGACCGAGAGTCCTGATAGTAGCATCATATATCCAAACATATGAATGCTATCATCCACGATACCAATCTGCCCGCCGAGGAGCGCGCCCGGCGTTCTCGCTTGCGCCAACTCCTGCGCCAGGGAGTCTTTCTGCGCGGCAGCCTCTTCGCGATGAAGCGCCGCTGCGGGAAGCCGTCCTGCCACTGTGCCCACGGCGAGCCGCACCGCTCGCCTATTCTTGACACGCATCCGGCGAGGTGGTACACTGCCAGCATGGATCTCCTGGAGGCGCTCAACCCCGTTCAACGGGAAGCCGTCACCCACCGGGGCGGGCCGCTCCTCGTCTTCGCCGGCGCCGGCTCGGGGAAGACGCGGGTGCTCACCCACCGCGTCGCTTACCTGATCCGCGAGTGCGGTGTCCATCCCGCCAACATCCTGGCCGTCACCTTCACCAACAAGGCGGCCAACGAGATGAAGGAGCGGATCGCTCGCCTGGTCGGGCCGCTGCAGCACGATATCTGGGTCGGCACCTTCCACGCGCTCTCGGCCCGTATGCTGCGCATCCACGGCCACCACATCGGCCTCGACCGCGACTTCGTCATCTACGATGATCAGGACCAGGAGTCGGTCGTCAAGGAGTGCTGCCGGGCGCTCGCGGTGGATGAGAAGCGATACACCCCGCGCGCGCTGCTGAGCGCCATCAGCCGGGCCAAGGAGCGCCTCATCGGCCCCGACGAGTATGCCGAGGCGGCGCGCGGCGCCTTCGAGCGCGTCGTCGCCGAGGTCTACCCCGCCTACGTCCAGCGCCTGCGGGTGAACCACGCCCTCGATTTCGACGATCTGATCGCCTTCGCCGTGCAGCTCCTGCGTGAGAGCCCCGAGGTGCGCGAGATCATCCAGGGGCGCTTCCAGCACGTGCTCGTAGACGAGTTTCAGGACATCAACCACTCGCAGTACGAGTGGACGCGCCTGGTGGCCGCAAAGCACCAGAACATCACGGTTGTGGGGGACGATGATCAGTGTGTCGTCGCCAACACGCCCATCTCAACCCCGGCGGGCGCCGTTCCCGTAGAAGCCATCGCTGCCGGCACGCGCGTCGTCGCGGGTTGCGGCTGGGGGGACGTGGCTGAAGGAGAGGTCGACGCGACCTCGACGACGCGCTACTCAGGCAAGATCGTTCGGATACGCACCGATAGCGGCAGGGAACTCCGCTGCACGCCGAACCACTTTCTCTTTGCCCGGTGGGTGCCGCAGCCGGACCACCACTACGTCTACCTGATGTGGCGGCGCGACAAGGGCTACCGGATCGGCGTCACCGGCGGCGTACGCTCCCGGCGGGCAGAGGCCGAGCGGGTGTCGGGGTTCAAGGTTCGGACGAACCAGGAGGTCGCCGATAAGCTCTGGATCCTGAAGGCGGCGGCGTCATCGGCCGAGGCGCACTTCTACGAGCAGTTGTACGCCTTCGAGTACGGCATCCCCACCACCGTGTTCCACGTCCGCGGCCGGCGCATGGCGCTCACCCAGGAGATGATCGACGATCTGTACATGCGCATTGACACCGGGGACCGGGCAGCCAGGCTGCTCGCGGATCTGCACCTGTTCGAGGAGTACCCTCACCATGTGCCCGAAGCGGTGCAGCGCGCTGGCAGTGACCGCAAGGTCGTGAACGTCACCGCTTTCGGTGATCCGCGCTCGTACCTGCGGCGCCCGTGGCACGATCACCGCATCCAGCTCATCACGTCAGATGAGGGGATGCGCTCTCGGGTCGAGGCGATCTCCCGCACCCGCCCCGGCAAGCTCAAGACCTGGCGTGTTGAGACATCACGCATGGACTACGACGAGGCCCAGCGGCTCGCCGAGCGGCTGGCATCCGTGGATGGCCTGCGCACCGCGAGGCGAGCCCGGCTCACCGCTGACAAGCCGTTCTCCTACATGCCGGCCAGCCACCTCCATCCGGGGATGCTGGTGCCGGTGGTGGACGGCTCGGCGGTGCGCCAGGAGAAGGTCGTCTCTGTGGACTTCGAGGAGTACGAGGGACCCGTCTATGACCTGTCGGTGGCGAATCTGAGGAACTACTGCGCCGGCGGAATCCTGGTCCACAATTCGATCTATTCCTGGCGCGGTGCCGACGTCCGTCTCCTCCTCGCCTTCGAGCGCGACTTCCCGAACACGCGAGTGGTGAAGCTGGAGCAGAACTACCGCTCCACGGCGAAGATCCTGGACGTGGCCCATCACGTGGTGAGCCGCAACCGCGAGCGCGCCGAGAAGCGGCTGTGGACCGAGCGTGAGCCGGGCCGATCGGTGCGCGTGCACCGCGCCCTCAACGAATACGAGGAAGCCGCCTACGCCGTCAGCCGCGTCGCCGAGGCGTGCATCGCCAACCGCCGGCGCTACTCCGATTTCGCCATCCTCTACCGCATGAACTCGCAGTCGCGCCCCTTCGAGGACGCGCTGCGCCAATCGGCCATCCCCTACCGGGTCGTCGGCGGCCTCCGCTTCTACGATCGGAAGGAGGTGAAGGATCTCGTCGCCTACCTGCGCCTGGTCGCCAACCCGGCCGACTCCGTCTCCCTGCGGCGCGTCGTGAACGTGCCCCTGCGCGGCATCGGCCCCACCACGCTGGCCCGCCTGCAGCAGCACGCGGACGTGGAAGCGGTCTCGCTCCTCGGCGCCATGCGCGCCGCCGACCAGATCCAGGGCATCGGCCCCTCCATTCGCAAGAAGATCGCCGAGTTCGTCGCCCTCATGGATGACCTGCGCGCCCTCTCGGCGAGGGTGACGGTGGCGGAGCTGCTGAAGGCGATCGTGGACCGGACCCGCTTCCAGGAGTCGCTGGAGTCGCAGACGGCCACCGAGACGGACTCGCGCAAGCAGAACGTGGAGGAGCTGCTGAAGGTGGCCCTCGACTTCCCGCACCAGACGGGGGAGAACACCCTCGGCGACTTCCTGGAGCAGATGGCCCTCGTCTCCGACGTGGACAACCTGCGCGAAGGGGAAGAGGGCGTGGTGCTGATGACCCTCCACGCCGCCAAAGGGCTGGAGTTCCCGG
>JACQGM010000357.1 GCA_016199585.1 Armatimonadota bacterium | reverse complement strand
TCTCGATCATGTCGTCGATCAGGTCCTGAACCTCCGGGGTGATCTGCGTCACCGGCTTCGCCTTCTGTCGCAAGAGCGGATCACCGTAGTGAACGATCTTCTTCGCCACAACAACCTCCCGGGATTTGCGATTTGCGATTTGCGATTTGCGATTGCCGATTGGTCGTCTCCCGGCGAGTGATCCGGGAGCCGTCTGATGGAAATCGCAAATCGCAAATCGCAAATCGCAAATCCTCTACATGGTGCTTGCCGGATCCACATCCACCGACAGAGCAGCGCGGTCGGCGGCCGGCAGCGCGTCCAGGCCGCGGCGCACGACCGCCTGCACCTCTTCATCGCGCGGGCCGCGCACGATGGCGTGCCAGCGGTAGCGGCGCTTGATGCGCGCCAGCGGGGCCGGAGCCGGGCCGAGCACCTCCACGTCCGATTCTTCCCGTTTCGCCTCCCGGGCAATCGCCATCGCCGCCCGGGATGCCCGGGCCTGCGCGGCCGCACTTTCCGGATCGGCCGCCAGCACGTTGACGAGTGCCCCGAACGGAGGATAGCCCAACTCGCGCCGGAAGTCAACCTCTTGCCGGTAGAAGCTCGCGTAGTCCAGGTCTCGGGCGGCGCGGATGGCGTAGTTGTCCGGGTCGAAGGTCTGGATGATCACCTCGCCGGGGCGGGGACCGCGTCCCGCACGTCCCGACGCCTGGGTGAGGAGTTGGAAGGTGCGCTCGGCGGCGCGGTAGTCCGGCATGTTCAGCCCGGTGTCGGCGGCAAGGATCCCGACCAGGGTCACGTTCGGGAAGTCGAGTCCCTTGGCCACCATCTGGGTGCCCACGAGGATGTCCGCTTCGCCGGCGCGGAACGCCCGGTAGAGACGGCCATGGGCGTCCTTGGCCGTGGTGGTGTCGCGATCCATTCGGAGCACTCGCGCCTCGGGGAACCGGGCGCGCGCCTCGGCCTCGACGCGCTCGGTGCCCAGGCCGAAGGGCCGGATGCGCTCGCTGCGGCAGCGTGGGCAGAGGGTGGGAGCGGCACGCTGGTGGTTGCAGTGATGGCAGCGGAGGGTGTGGTCGGAGGCATGGAGGGTGAGAGAGACACTGCAATGGGGGCAGCGGGCGCTGAAGCCGCAATCGCGGCAGAGGATGAAGCTCGCGAAGCCGCGCCGGTTCAGGAAGAGGATCGCCTGTTCGCCGCGCGCCAGGCGATCCGCCAGGGCTGCGAGGAGCGGATCGCTGAAGACGCCCGGCGCCGCCTGGCGTCCCGCGGCCCGCAGATCCACGACGTGAATGGCGGGCTGCACCCGCCCGGGAACGCGCTCGGGCATCTCCACCAGGCGGTATTCGCCGCCGGCAGCCGCGAAGTAGCTCTCGACGGCGGGCGTGGCGCTGCCGAGGACCAGCACGGCGTCGGCGGCGCGGGCGCGCTCCAGGGCCGTCCGGCGCGCGTGGTAGCGGGGGGAGTTCTCCTGCTTGTAGGAGGGCTCGTGCTCCTCATCCACAACGATCAGCCCTGGCCGGGGACAGGGAGCGAAAAGCGCCGAGCGCGCGCCCACCGCCACCCGCGCTTCGCCGGCGCGCAGCCGCCGCCACTCGTCGTAGCGCTCCCCCGCGGAGAGGCGGCTGTGCAGCAAGGCGACGCGGTCGCCCAGGCGTCCCTTGAACACCTCCACCACCTGCGCGGTGAGAGAGATCTCGGGGAGGAGCATGATGGCGTCGCGCCCCGCCCCCAGCGCCGCCTCGATGGCGTGCAGGTACACTTCCGTCTTGCCGCTCGCCGTCACCCCGTGTACCAGGATGGTGTCGTGCTGGCCTGAGGTCAGGGCTTCCAGGATGGCGGCGGCCGCCCGTTGCTGGGCCGGGGTGAGCGCGGGCGGCGTCGTGCGCGAACCGTCCTGATGCCAGGGGTTGCGGCGCACCACCACCGCATCCTTGCGGAGAAGCCCGTCGCGGGTGAGGACGCGCAGCGCCGATGCCGGGGCGCCGAGAGCGCCGGCCTCGGAGAGGGTGAGGGGGGCAAGCTGCGCGCTGAAGAGGTCGAGGGCGCGGGCCTGCGCGGGAGCGCGCGCGCGCCGGGCCGCCGCCTCGGCCCGGAGGACGGCCGCGGGCGCCGCCGCGGCGTAGGCCGCCACCCGGCGCGCCCGGATCGGGGGCGAGTCGAGCACCAACTCCTCGCGGATCCATCCGCGCGCCCGCAACCGCGCCAGGGCCGACGAGAGGTCACTTCCCTCCCAGCGCGCCCGCAGCGCGCCCGCGTCCGCGCTCCCCGGGTCGGCCAGCAGCCGCACAAGCGCCGCCAGCACCGGCGAGCGGCGCTCCAGCGCCGCGGCCGCCGCCTCCGGCTCGGGCACGCCCTGCAGCGAGATGAGGCGGCGCAGGCGCGTCGTCAACCCGTCCGGCACGAGGCAGCGCAGTGTCTCGGCGAGGGAAGCATGGTAGCGACCCGCTATCCAGACGGCCAGGTGGAGGAGCGGGGCGTCGAAGAGGGGATCCGGGTGCAGCAGGCTGAGGATGGGCCGCGCCGCGCCGGCCGGGGCGGGCGCTCCGATGCCGACGACGTAGCCGAGCGCCTCGCGAGTGCCGAGGGGGACCCGGACGTACGACCCGACCCGAATGGACTCCTGCAAGGCATCGGGCACCTGGTAAGTGAGGGGACCCGGAGCATCCGGCCGCTCGATGTCAACGACCACAGTGGCGAACACGGGGGTCTCCGGAGTGTGGGAGTATGGGAGTGTGAAAGTAGTGACTACTTTCACACACCCATACTCCCACATGGCTGCTCACACCCCG
>JACQGM010000354.1 GCA_016199585.1 Armatimonadota bacterium | reverse complement strand
TGGTCGGCGCGGAACTCCCTGCCTGCCACCAGGGGCTCGTTGGCGGTGTGCAGCAGCCAGGTCTTGGGATACTCCGCGTTCTTCGCCGTGACGCGGTCGAAGACGACGAAGTGGTCGGGATTCAGGTATAGGAACTGGCGGACCATCTGCGCGCACTTCTCGGGTTGGTACGTAGCGGTGGCGTCGGTGGCCGCGTAGCTGAAGTGGGGGCCGGTTTCGAAGGCGAGCGGTTTCGCGGCGCCGTTGAACCGGTTCTGCCCTCCGGAGTTAGCGGTGATCGGCTTCCCGAAGTAGTCCTTCAGGGCCTCTCCCGGCATGCGGATGAGCACGGCATTGTGGGCGACCGTCTGTGTCCAGTAGTTGTCGACGTGCTCGGACACGTTGTTGTGGCGGACACCCGTATCGAGGGCCAGATACCCGCGCTTGTAGAGGGCGAAGTGAGTGGCGTCATAGTGCTCGGAGGTGAGCTGGCCCCCACCGACCGCAAGGAGGGCGTACGTGTCCTCGGGCCCAAACCCCGAGGACATCAGCACCAACCCGATGTTCTCGAAGTGGCGGGCGACGGGCAGGCCCTGGGGCACGCCTGGCGGCGGCGCCGTCTCCAGGCCAGTGACCAGGAAGGGGTTCACCGGGTATGCACCGGAGCTGTTGCGGGACGCCTCGACGATGACGCCCCGAAGGTGGCCGGCGATCGCCGCGTGGTGTGGGTGCGACGGCCTGAAGAGGTGGATGAAGTGCGCCAGGTGGTCGTAGAGCAGGGCACAGCCCAGGGTGCCCAGACCCCAGGAGCGAGAGTAGCCGAAGTGGCGAACGCCGCTCCGGGTTACGCCCAGGACGTTGCGCAGGACGTAGTCGGGCGAAGCGACGCTGAGCCACGCCCCGGGGATGTCGGCGCCGGTGGCGGATTGCCAGGTGTGCACAAAGGCCCACAGGATGTTGGGAATCTCGGCGAAGGTGTACTCGAGGTTCAGGTGCCAGGCGTCGTCATCGCCCGCGCGCTCGGTGGCCAGGGCGAAGGTGCGGGCGTTGTCGCGGTAGCCTTGCCCCAGCAGGAGCAGTGCGCGGCCATAGTTCAGGTCATCCCAGGCGTCGTCAAGCAACGTCACCCCGGTGTACCACCACATGTTCTGCTGGTAGTACCACCGATCCCCATGGACGCGGTTCAGGAAGCAGTCCTCGGCGTAGAGGGTGTACGCGTAGCGGAGGAGGGGCAGCGCCAGCGCACGCCGCTCTTCGGTGGTCAGGTCATTCCAGACCCAATCCAACGCGGCCACGGTGCCCACGCGCGAGTAGGCGTGGAAGCGGTCGTGCTCCCGGCGCAGGTAGTGCTCCACGGTGGCCCGGTGCATCCGCTTGACCTTCTCCAGAAGCCCCGGGTCGCGAGTGATCCGGTAGACGAAGGCCGCCTTCATCAGCAAGATACCCCAGTCGTTCGGGTGGATCTCATCCGGGGCGATTGCTTCGACCTCCTCCTTCATGCGGTCGAAGCGCTCCCGCTCCGGCCCGAGGGCGCGGTCCCTGACGGCGGGCCAGGTGTCGGCATTGAAGAAGAGGCGGGGATGGTCCGGGCGCAGGCGGGGCATGACCGCGATGGCATCAAGATAGGACTGCGCCCGGTGCCGCAGAGACGGATTCAGCTCCTCCTCGTCGAGCACAGAGGCGAGAACACGCTGCGCGGCGGGGAGATCGCGCTTTTGCAGGCGGGAGCGGGCGATTGCCAGTTGCACCTCAACCTTCCAGGCCGGATCCGCCAGGGCATCGCGCGCCTCGGTGAATGCCTGGCGCGCGGGGGCATAGCCGCTTTCACGGAGGTAGGTCTCCCCAATGCCCAGGCGGGCCCGGGCGCGCTGTTCGGGCGAGGCGCCGGGCAGCTCGAGGACGGCGGCGTACTCCTCGCGGATCGCGGCGAAGTCGGTCTCATCCCAATCGTAGAGGGAACTCTCAGCGATGGCGAGACGGGCGGCGGCTCGCTCGCCGTCGGTCTGAGCCAGCGGCAGCGACCGGCGGTACGCGTCGCGCGCTTCCGAGAAGCGGAGGAACGGCCGCTGAAAGGCGGAGTTCGTGCGCGGACGAACGAGCTGTGTGCCGCGGTCCATCGCTTCCTGAAAAGGCGCGTCGGCGCCGGGCGCCGGTTGGGCATCGCTGATGCCTGTTCCGAAGGCGAGAAAGGCTGCGACGTTGAGGGCCTGAACTGCGGGGTGGGTCCTACAGACCATATCGTTAACTCCTCTTCCCCGGGGTTCTGGATGCGTTCTCGCGTCCTCACCACCTCGGGATGAACTCGGTGATCCGGAGTTCGAGAGTGTACGAGAAGGCCCGGAGACGCAGAGGGGGGGAACGCAGAGGCGCTGAGGATTCAGAGGGCGCTGAGGATCAGGGCGGATTCCTGCGCAGACCTCAGCGTTCTCCCTCTTCTCTGTTGCCTCTGAGTTGGGTTCTCTCCGCGGTCTCTCCGCTTCTTGCACATGCTCTCAAACGACGAGCCCGGCCACCGTCTCCGCATCCAGCTTCGCCACCACGGCGCAGAGGAGGCGCAGCGCCCGGTCGTAGTCGTCGCGGTGCAGGATGCCGGAGTGGCTGTGGATGTGGCGCGTCGGCACGCCCATGACGAGGGTCGGCACGCCCGTATCGTGGAGGTGGATCTCGCCGCCGTCGGTGGCGCCGCCGGTGTGGGCCGAGAACTGCAGCGGGATCTCCAACTCGCGGGCCGTGTCGACCACGAGATCGCGGAGCCGATGGTTGGGTACCATGCGGGTGTCGAGGAGGAAGAGGGACGGGCCACCGCCCAGCTTCACCGTGGACTCCTCCGGCTTGATGCCCGGCACGTCGCCGCAGAGGTCTGTCTCCAGGACGATCGCCACGTCCGGTTTGACCACCTCCGCGCTGGTCCTGGCCCCGCGGCATCCGACCTCCTCCTGCACGGTCGCCACGCCGAAGAGCCGGTTCGGGCGCGGCGCCTCGAGGAAGTGGCGCAGCGTGTCAATCACCAGGGCGACGCCCACGCGGTCGTCGAATGCTTTGCCCACGTATGCCTTCCCGTTGGCCATCACCTGGAAGCTGGCGTCGGGCACCACCGGGTCTCCCGGGCGGACGCCGAGCTGCTCCACTTCCTCCTTGGACGTGATGCCAAGGTCAATGTACATGTCGTTCCTGTCCATGACCTTGCTCCGCTCCTCGCCGCGGAGCATGTGGGGCGGCTTGGCGCCGAGGACACCGAGGAGGTCGCCCTGACGGGCCTTGACGATCACGCGCTGGCCCAGGAGCACGTGGTTCCACCACCCGCCGAGGGGCAGGAACTTGAGGTAGCCCTCGCCGGTGATATGGCTCACCATGAACCCAATCTCGTCCATGTGCCCGGCCAGCATCACCCGCGGGCCGGAATCCCCCTGGCGGCAGATCAGGCTGCCGATGCGGTCGCGCCCGATCGCCCCGAGGGGCTCCAGGTACCGGCGCACCAGGGCGCACACCTCCGATTCGTAACCGGGCACGCCGTGGGCTTCCGTGAGTTCCTTGAGGAGCTGCTGCGTGTGGTCCATGCCTTCACCTTCTCGCTGCGCCGCCCACCCCTCGGTAAGGAGTGCCGGCACGTCGACGGTGCGGAGCGGGCGCGCAGGGAGATGTAACCCTTCCCCCTACCTGTTCTCCGCCTCCCCGAACGCACCTTCCGCAGCGACTGCCTGCCGCCAGTCGGTGAGCGCATGCCGACCGCCGTAGGCCGCCATGCGCGCCCGGGCGCGCTCAGCGCCCCCGCTGGCGTCCCCATGTCTGGATGTAGCGCAGGATCTCCTCGAAGAGCGTCAGGCCGATGTCCAGGATCTCGTCGAACGTGTAGGGATTCGGCGCCAGTCCGTGGGGGAACTCGAACGCGAGCGGCAGGGCGCCCGAGACATGGTGGAGCGCCGTGGGCAGGTTGATCGTGCCGAAGTAACCGCTCCGGTCCAGCCCGGCTTTGGCGCGCCAGGCGGGCCGCAGATCGTCGCGCCGGTGGCGCGCGGCCACGAGGGCTCCGAGTTGCACCTGGTGGTACTGGCAGCGCTCCGGCACCAGGGCGTTGGGCGAGGCGATCCACGGGCCCGGGTTGTGGCTGTGCATCACGAGGAAGCCGTCGGGGGTCTCGTCGCGAACGAGGTCCATCAACGCCCGCGTCTCCGGCGCCATGTGGGCGGAGAAGAAGTCATCAAGGTCAATGTTGATGCCGCCGTCGTTGGTGTAGCCGCCCTGGTACTCCATCCGGTCCACGGGCACCGGGCTGTAGCGATAGTGCCACCCTTCGGGCAGGTCCCCGCCGGCATCCGGCTTCGGGACGCCCTGCCCGTAGTAGCTCAGGTCCGCCAGGGATCCCCCCCTCAGGTGACGCACGGCGCTGCGAACCCGGCCATCCGGCTGAGCGAGCGGCACCAGAACCACGCGCATCCCGGCGGCCAGTTCGTGCAAGGCCTCCCAGCGCCGGCCGCGCAGGTCGGCTCCGCTTTCCATCAGGTGCGCGAAGTTGAGGCACGCGACGCACCCCTCGATCTCCACGCCGTGAACCGTCGAGATGAGGACCACCACGGGCCGCGTGCGCTTCCTCGGGTCGAAGAAGTCCTCCGGGTGGCCGAACGCCTCGGCGGAGAAGGGGTTGCCGCGGCGCTCTATCGGCTCCTTCGGGCCGTAGGCGACGGCGCGGATCGGCAGCCCGCCGTGCGAGCGCCCGATCTCCCACACCTGGCCGGCCTTCACGCCGTCGAGGTAGGCATTCACCTCTCCCCAGTCCGACTTCCAGAAGGACGGCGCCTCGAAGAACGCGGGATTGCGAATCTGCACGAGTCAGCTCTCCTCTCTGCAACACCCATCGGAGCCCATCATGAAGGTGCCATGTCCGACCGCCTCATGGCATCTGCGAGCGGCGACCAATCGTCGTTCTCGTACTCCTTGCGGACGGCCTCGTCGCGCAGGTCGGGCACCGCGAAGGGACGCCCCCCCTCCCGCGCCGACCGGTGGGCCAGGATGCCCGGGATGGTCGCGTCGGCCGCTTCGTAGAAGCCCAGCGGAGACGGGGCTCCGTCGCGCAGCGCCTTGACGAACTCGTAGAGGATCACGTAGTCGGCGCCGCCGTGCGCGCCCGATGGCGCCCCCAGCGTCGCGATCTCCTTCGCCAGGTACCGCCGCCGCGGAGCGTACGTCACCCACCCGTCGGTGAGCGGGTTGTCCCTCTCCCGCACATGGAGCAGGTCCTGATGGATGCGGTCGTTCTCCATGCACCCCTTCGTGCCGTAGTACTTGTAGAAGTGGCCGCCGAGGCGGCTATTGGCGAACGTGACCATCACCCGCACGACCCCGCCCGAAGCCATCTTCACCAGGCCCACGCCTAGATCGGCACGGCCGGTGGTGTAGCCCCACTCCCGGGCGATCTTGTCCCCCGTATCCATCCCGACGACCGAGACGGGCCGGTCGCCGGTCATTCGGAGGACCGGGCTGAGCGAGTGGGTGCAGTAATAGATGCAGGGCTGCCAGAGACGCCAGTGGATGCTGCCGTCGAAGTGGCGCTTGAAGGGGATCGGGAGGTTGTGGACGTACTCGGCCTCGGCATACATGAACTCGCCCAGGCGCCCGCTGCGTGCCAAGTGAACCATCTCCTCGACGCCCAAGATGAACAGGGAGTTGGCCCCCATCATGTAGGTCAGGCCGGTCTCGTCCACGACGCGCGCCAGCGCCACGCCCTGGGCGAGCGTGTGAAAGGCCGTCACTTCCGAGAGCACGTGCTTCCCGGCGCGCAGCGCCTGGACCGCCTGGGGGGCGTGCTCGGTGCAGTACCCGGCGATCACGACCGCATCAATGTCGGCGGCCAGCAGCTCTTCGAAGGTGTCGCACAGCGGGATGTCCGGGTGGTTCCGCCGGTGCCTTTCCTGGTATGCCGGGCTGTGATCGCATACTGCCGCAACCGAGCAGCCCTCAAAGCCGGGGATCAGTTTCCCGTACTGCCAACCACGACACAAGCCGAGCACTCCGAAGCGAATCTCCTTCATTCCACTCCGCTCCTTCTCTCCCGCCCGGGCCGCCTCTCAGCGGTCCAGCGCCAGCCCGCTCTGCGGCATGATCGCCTGCGTCAGCGCCCGATCCACCACGACCTTCCCTGCCTCAACGATCCTGACGTGCCCGCCTACCTCGCCGGTCTTGTTCAAGCCGATGGTGTAGCCACGCCCATTGGCCGCGAACACCAGCTCGATCCGGTTGTCCTTCTCGCTCACCTGGCTCTCCACCATCTTCTCCAGGCCCCGGCCGGAAACCTGGATGAGGTGCAGGAAGCAGTCCTCTTCACGGGCCGCGCCGGGCTTCACCTCCACGCGCCAGCGGCCCATATCCGGTGGAACCCCGTCTTCTTTGCGCGCGCCGAAGTTGGCGAAGTAGCGCCAGTAGCGGAAGTCCTCCGGGATGGTGTAGTTCCGACCGTCCACCCAGAACTCCCTCCCCGGCCCGCCCACCTTCTTCAGAATCGCGTCTAGAGGGTAGAGCGTGCGGCAGAAGAGGCGTCCTCCCTCCCGATCCGCGCGGAACTCTCTCCCTGCAACCACCGGCTCGTCCGCGGTGTGCAGGAGCCAGGTCTTCGGAAACTCCGCCCGGGTGGCAACCACGCGGTCGAACACGATGAACCAGTCGGGGGTGAGGAAGAGGAACTGGCGCACCATCTGCGCGCACTTCTCCGGGGCGTAGGTGGCGGTAGCGTCGGTGGCCACGTAGGCGAAGTGGGGACGGCTCTCGAACGCAACCACCCGGGCGTAGCGAGTGGTCTTGTTCTGGCCGGCGGCGTTAGCCGCAATCGGCTGCCCCTTCCAGCTCAGGGAGACCTCTCCCGGCATCCGGATCAGCACCGCGTTGTGGGCGACCGTCTGTTCCCAGTAGTTGTAGGTATCCGCTCCGTACGGCTCGTTGCGGAACCCGGTATCGAGGGCCAGGAGACCTCTCTTATAGATCGTGAAGTGGGTGGCATCGAGGTGCTCCGAGTCGTAGTCGGGGGCTCCGCCGGCGGCGAAGAGCGCGTAGGTGTCCGCGGGGCCGAAGCCGGAGGACATGAGGACCAGGCCCACGTTCTCGAAGTGGCGGGCCAGCGGCAGGCTCGCGGGAAGCGGCCGCGCGGGCACCTTCTCCAGGTTGGTCATCAGGAAGGGGTAGACCGGGTACTTGCCAGCCGTCGGCTGGCCGGCATCCTGGATGCGCGCGCGCACGTGGTGGGCGATGGCGGCCAGGTCGGGGTGGCGCTCCCCGAAGAAATGGATGAAGTGCCCCAGGTGATCGTGGAGCACGTCGGATGGCAGATGCCCCCCACCCCAGGACCGCGAGTAGTTGAAGTGGCGCAGCCCCCAGCGCTCGCGCCCGTAGCCAAGGATGTTCCGGATCGTGTAGTCGGGAGATACGCCGGCGCTGAGCCACTCCTCGGGGATCGCGGCGCCGGTCGCAGACTGCAAGGTGTACATGAAGGACCAGATGATGGTAGGCATCGCCCGGAAGCAGTACTCGAGGTTCACGTGCCAGCCGCCATCATCCCCCGCCCGGCGCACGTGAGTGCCCAGGTCGTCCATGTTGTCGCTGTA
Organism: Armatimonadota bacterium; assembly: GCA_016199585.1. Taxonomy (GTDB): domain Bacteria; phylum Armatimonadota; class JAAZEB01; order JAAZEB01; family JAAZEB01; genus JACQGM01. The sequence goes on along the minus strand of JACQGM010000354.1, from coordinate 27,189 downwards.
GCCCTGGCCCAGGATGGCGAGCACCTGCGCATAGTCCACGTCATCCAGGCGGTCGTCGAGCAGGGCCAGGCCGGCATACCAGAGCATGTTCTTCTCGTAGTACCAGTTCTGCCTGTGGAGCATGCCGCGCAACTCCCACTCGGTGTAGAAGCGGGAAGCATAGCGGAGCATGCCATCGGCGAGGCCCTCCCGTTCCGCGGGCGGCAGATCATCCCACACCCAGTCCAGGGCCGCCAGGCAAGCCACGCGGGGGTGGCCGCCGTTGTCCAGTGTGGCTCGCTGAAGGAAGCGCTCCACGCTGGCCGCGAGCATCGCTCTGACCTTGACCAACACCGCCTCGTCGCCGGTCACCCGATAGACGAACGCGGCCTTCATCAGAGCCATTTCGGGTTCGGGTAGCCCGGGGCTGCCGGGGCGGATGGCGGCCACTTCCGCCTGCATCCGGGCGAAGTACTCTCTTTCGACGCCCAGCGCGCGAGCCTTTACTGCCGGCCACGTCTCGCGGTTGAAAAAGAGCCGCGGGTGATCCTGGCGCACCCGAGGTTGGAAGACGATGGCGTTGAGATAGGCCTCCGCCTCCAGCTTCCGCCTTGGATCCATCCCCTTCGCGTCGCGCAAACGCGAGAACTCCTGCCGGGCCGCCGTGTAGTTTCGCTCCTGCAGATACGACCGGGCAACCGCAAACTGCACCTTCACCATCAGGTCGGGCTCCGGACAGGTCTCTTTCGCCCGCGCGAACTCTGACCGCGCCCGGCGATACTCCTTCTCTCGGAGGTAGGTCTCCCCGATGCCGAGGGTGGCCCGGGCGCGCTGTTCGGGGGAGGCGCCGGGCAGGTCCAGAACGCCGGCGCACTCCCGGCGCACCGCCGCGAAATCGCGCTCGTCCCAGTCGTAGAGCTGGCACTCGGCGATGGCGAGATAGGCGGCGGCCCGCTCCGGGTCCGTCTGCGCCAGTGCCAGCGCCCGGCGGTAGGCGTCGCGCGCCTCCGGGAAGCGGAGGAGTGGCTGCTGGACGCCGGAGTTGGCGCGAGGGTGAAGGATCTCCCTCCCGCGATCCATCGCTTCCCGGAAGGGTGCGCTCGCGCCAGGCACCGCTGCGGCAGCGTTCGTGCCCGCGCCAAGGGCCAGCAGCGCGGCGATGTTCAGCGCGTGAACCGCGGGGTGGATGCTATGGCTCATGTCATCACTTCCTTGCTTCAGGGCCGCCGCCCGTGCGAACCGCGGTAGCCGAGCCCTGACGTTGGGGCGGGAGACACCGGAGTGCCGATCCGGCACGGCGATCGATCCGCCGAAAGAGAGAGCAGGCGGTCTCGCCTGCTCTCTCTTTCCGGCCGGACGGCCGGGCTCGCGAGTCGAGGGCCCCGGGCCGCCGGGCATCCGTGGCGTCCGGCCGTTCAGTCGGCTTCGATGGTCCACATGCGGGGCGTGGTGCTCTTCCACTTCACCCACTTGGCGTGCCCGTCGCCATAGACCGCGTTAAACCCGTCGAAGTGGGGGTTGCCCACCCGCCGCCAGTAGCCCGAGGCACTGTTCATGTAGGTGTTCATGTGGTAGTCGAGGTGCCACTCGTAGACGGCCTGCTGGCCGCCGAAGGCGATCCGGTCCTCCATCGGCCCGGTGGTCCTCGAGCCGGCCTCCACCAGCCAGATCGTGCCGGAGGGATCCTCTATCCTGGCATCCGGGAGGGCCCCCAGGTACAGGTCGGTGGCGAAGCCCATCTTGCCCGCGTACGACGGGTTGAGCGCCCAGTAAGTCGGGGCCATCTTGTTGTAGAGGTAGCTGAACGGGATCCTCAGTTGAGGGGGCTCGGGGCCGTAGCATATTCTCATGCTGCCCGACCACGACGGACACTTGAAGACGTCGTAGCTCTTCACGTAGGGGTATGCCAGGTACGGCCACCAGATCCTGTTGGTGAAGACCCCGGGCAGCCCCACCTGCTCGATGATCACGGCGTCGTAGTCCTGCATGTACATGGTGAAGGCGGTGCCGAGCTGCTTCATGTTGTTCATGCAGGTCGCGGCCCGCGCTCTCTCCCTGGCACGGGAGAACACCGGAAAGAGAATCGCCGCCAGTATAGCGATGATCGCTATTACGACGAGCAATTCAATCAGGGTAAAACCGTTCGTTCCGCGATTCCTCCGCTTCATCACGTCTCTCCTCTCTTCTGGAACGCCGCCCCTCTCTCAGGGCGAAAGCACGGCAGCACTCAGTCTGCGGCTCTCCTTTCCTCCCCCGCGGACGATGCGCCGCAGGATGCGCGCACGACCAGGCGCGGCGCCAGGCGGATCACCTGCGGTGGGCGTTCGAGATCCGGGTCCTCAATCCGCTCGAAGAGGAGCGCCACCGCCCGCGCGGCCTGCTCCTCCACCGGCTGCGCGATCGTTGTCAGCGGCACCGGGAGGTGCGCCGCGATGTAGATGTCGTCAAACCCAACAACCGCCATCTCCTCGGGCACTCGCACGCCCGCTTCCGCCAGTGTCTTCATCACCCCGATGGCGACCTCGTCGTTGCTGCAGAGGACGGCCGTGGGCAATGGCCGCAAGGCCAGCAGGCGCCATGCGGTTGCTTCACCACGCGCGCAGACGCCCCCGGAGGTGGTGGGGTCCATCTGGATGAGAGGCGCCTCTTCCAGGGGACACCCGTGCCCGGTCAGGGCTTCCCGAAACCCCTGGTGCCGCTCCGCCATGGTAGGGGTCTTCATCCCGCCGTGGAGCATCGCGATCCTGCGGTGCCCCAACTCCAGGAGGTGCCGGGTGGCCAGGCGGGCGCCCTCTCTCCGATCCACCGTGACGACGTCCGCCTTCACCCCGTCCAGCGGCTCCAGGCTCACGATCGGGATCCGCCACTCGTTCAACAGCTCCAGCGAGTACCGGTAGCCGAGCAGCGTGCTGAGAACGACTACTCCCTCGGCCATGTTGCTGGCGAAGTCCTTCGCGAACTGAAGCTGCAGCTCCGGCTCTCCGGCCGCGTGCCCCAGGAGAGTGCGGCAGCCCCTCGCCCGGATGGCGTGCTCGACCGCCTGGAACCGGGCGAGGTTCACGCCTTCTCTGAGGGCTCCGGCGAGGATGCCCACCACCTCGCTCCTGCCCGTGCGGAGCTGGCGGGCGTGCAGGTTGTGCCGGTATCTCAGCCGCCGAGCCGCCTCCATGATCCGCTCGCGCGTCTTGATGCTGACCATCGGGTGCGGGTCTCCCCGGAGCACCTTCGACGCCGTGTTCACCGCCACGCCCGCCTCGCGAGCCACATCCTTCAGTGTCGTCGCCATGCCAACGCGTCTGCCTCCCACACAACCGATGGATGCGCGAGGGGCGCGCTTCTCGAACGCACTCTCCTCGCCCGCCGGACCCGTAAGGGAACAGGACGCTCGTAGTGGCTGGCTCTAGCCGGCTGCAGCCAGCTACTACGAACAGGAAGCCGATCCCCTTGTTTCCCCAAAAGCCCGCCTGCACCAATTATCGTTCATGGATTATCGTTAACCTATTCTAGCGGGCGGCTGCCTGCCTGTCAACATGGATTTTTAGTTCGGGTGTTCTCGATGGGGGTGCAGCACGCGCGGGCGTGCGCGGAGCGGGCGCGGTGAGAGGGAGTAGAGGAAGGCCGGGCGCAAGCCCGGCCTTCCTCTACTCTGTATCCAGCGCGAGGCCAGACTGCGGCATGACCGTCTCTATCAGCGGGCGCTCCACGAGCACCCGCTCCCCCTCCGTGGTGCGGATGTTCCCGCCCACGTCACCCGTCCGGTTCAACGCGACAGCGTGAGTGCGCGCGCCCGCGGTGAAGGTGAGCCGGGTTCGGCCCCCCTCTTCAGCCTCACCTTCGCCAGCGCGCAGCGCGCAAGCCTTCACCGTCGCCCACGCGCTAAGGCTTCCCGTCCTGGTTCGCCTCCCACCACTTCTCCCAGAGGGGCTGGCGGTACTGCTTGATCGTCCCGGCGTCCCACCCCAACGGGATCTCGACCACGTACCCGGTGATCCGGTTCAGGGAAGCGTTGGCCGCGTAGCCGACGCCGTGGTAGGAGTCGCCCACTGCGTCAATCAGGGGGCGGATCGCGCTCCGGTCGCCCACCTTGCCCAGGGCATCCGCCGCCGACCGCCGCACCGCGCGGTCGGCATCCAGCAGCGCCGCCACCAGCAGCTCGACCGACCGGGGCCCCCGGGTGGTGCCAAGCGCCTCGACGGCCCAGAGCCGCACCGCAGCGTCCGGGTCTTTCGCCGCCGGCGCCAGGAGCGGCACGGCACGCGCGTCGCCCGTCTCACCCAGGGCCCGGGCGGCCCGCCGCCGCACCTCGGGCGACGGGTCGGCGATCGCGGCCGTCAGCGGCTCGATGGCCTGCCCGGCGCCGGTCCTGCCCAGGGCGCCCGCGGCCCGAGCGCGCACGTCATCATTGCGCTCCTTCAGCAGGCCCGATACCGGGGCGAAGGCCCGCGGGTCGCCGATCCGGCCGAGGGCCTCGGCGGCGTGTGCCCGAACCAACGGGCTCTGGCTCCGCAGGGCAGCGAGCAGCCGTGTCACGGCCGGCGAGCCCACCGCGGCAAGGGTCTCTGTGGCGAGATCACGGGCGCCGGGATCGGGCGCGCTGAGAGCCCCGACCAGAGCCGGCGCCGCGCCTTCGCCCATTTCGCCCAGCGCCCAGGCGGCCTGGCGGCGCACGCTGTGGTGGGCATCACTGAGGGCTGTGACCAGGGGATTCACCGCCCGTGGGTCCGGGATCCGTCCCAGCGCCCCGGCCGAGGCGAGCCGCACCTCGGCGTCGCGGTCCTGGAGGCCGCGGACGAGGGCAGGGACGGCCCCCGGGTGGCCAGTCTGTCCGAGGGCGCTGGCGGCATCGGTTCGGAGGCTGGTGTCGCCATCCCCCAGGGCGGCGGCCAACGGCGCCGCTGCCGGCGCGCCGATGCGGGCGAGCGCCGCGGCCGCGGCCGCCCGCACGAACCCATCCGGGTCTCGGAGCACGGCCGCCAGCGGCTTCACCGCAGCCGCGTCGCCAATCTGCCCGAGCGCCCAGGCGGCGCGGCTGCGCACCCCCGCCTCCTCGTGGCCGAGGGCGGCCGCCAACGGCGCCACGGCGGGCTTACCGATGCCCACCAGCTCCACCGCTGCCACCGACTGCGGGTCCTGACCGAGGGTCGCTTGGGCCTTCACATCCGTCAGTGATCGCACCAGGTCGGCGACCGTGCGAGGGGTCTCCGCCCGGCACGCCCCGGCGATCCAGACCGCCCCGATGAGCGGCACCAGTGCGGTTGATAGAAGAACGCGTGCTTTCATCAGTACCTCCTCAAGGTCCCTGGCGATCGATCACGAAGGTGACGGCGCACTTCTTCAGGAAGCCGTCGGCCTTGGCGGCCGCCAGGAGGCGCGCCGCGTCCGCCTCGCTCACCGAGACGCAGCGGCGGAACTCGTCGGGGCTGCCGACAGCGCGCACGACGAGGGGCTTCTTGCCCACGCGAGAGGTGGCGAGCGCCGCCTTGATGGCAGCCATGTAGCCCACCACGCCCACGTCCGAGACGAAGTCGGGATCCGCGAACTCCCCCGCGTACACCTTGTTATTCCGCGGGTCGTAGATCACCGGCGACATGGAGGTCTGAATGCCCAGACCGCGGGCGTCCACGATCAGCCCCGTGAAGGGACCCTTCGCCTCCGCCGGAGTCAGCAGGTCCTCCTCCCCGGTCGCGGGCAAGAGATCATACGCTTTCTCAGGGGAGTCCCCGCGGCTGGCGATGGTGAGGAGCGTCACCGGGGCCGACCGGCGCAGGTAGGCGGCCAGGACCCCCGTCAGCCCCGACTTCCCCGCCAGGGCGACCTCGAGCGTGACCTGGTAGCGCCCGTCGGGGAGCTTCCTGTCGCGGCGCTTGCCCCGGGCGGCCGCGCGCAGCACCTCATTGGCCATCGCCTGGCGGCGCTTCTGGTCGCCGGTGATCGGCACAATCACGGTGGCCACGCCGAGGAGGTTCCGCCGGGCGCTGCTCGCGGCCGCATCCTTCGCCCGGCGAAGCGCCCAGGGGGTGGCGGGTTTGCCCAGGGGCGCGAACCCCTGGACCACCACCACCCGCGTCTGCCAGTTCACGACCGCATGGTACTTCGGGAAGTGTCGCACCAGCGCGTCATCGCCCACAACGGGCACGATCAGACCGAGGGCGAGCAGAGCCCCGGCCAGCCGCCCCAGTCGGTATCGGTTCTGCATGGGTGTGTCCCTCCTTGCTCTCGATACGAGCGACGTCAGCCGCTCGGGAAAGGTTCATCACGGTCGCGGATCTCACGCTGCCAGTTGCAGGCGGGATCGAACCGGCCCTCGGCGAGGCCGTCCAAGCGGGAACGCCACCCGACCCACCGTTCGGGTTCTGTGGCGTGTAGTTCTTCGCGGGGGCAGGGGTTCCCTGCCCTTCCTCATTCCGAGCTTGCAGGAAAGCGCACGAAAGAGCAAACATCCCGATGAGTGGCGGGGGGCCGAAGGAGCACATGTCCGATAGCCCGGGGGAGCGGAAGCAGTGGCATCTCATCGTGGATCTCGACGCGCTCCCGCTGTCGGTGCAGGCGCTCCCCCTGCTGATGGTGTACCAGGGACCACGGAAACAGGATATCGTCGAGTTCGTTCTGGAGCACGGCCGTGGGCACCGCCTGTTCCTGGAGCAGGCGTTCACGTACCACAGCCTGGCGGTGAAGGAGGTGCTGGCGATGAGGAGCTCGAGCATCGAAGCGTACCGTAAGCTGGTCAACCCTGACGATATTAACAACATCATTGACGCCTTGGAGATGCTCTTCGGGAGGCGGGCGCTGATCGAGAGAATCGGGGAGGAGGACGTCATCCGCGAGATCGGCGAGGAGAAGATCATCCGCGAGATCGGCGAGGAGCGCCTCGTCGAGGACTTGATCGCCGGCCTGGGCGCCGAGCGCCTGCGGGAACTCGTGGAACGCAAGCTCCGAGAGCGCGACGACACGGGAAGTCTTCGCCAGCACCGGACGGGCCGACTGCCCCGAATCCGCGGCGCTGAGGTGGGATCCCGAGGCGCCTCGCTCAGTGATGGTACGGGTACGCCTGCACCTGCTCCACTGCCACCTCTCGTGAGGCGTGGATCACGCGCTCTTCACCCGGCATCAGGTCGAAGTAGTTGTCGCTGAAGACCACCGATCGGTCCGCGTGGAAGAGATAGACTCCCTTCGCGAAGACCCCCGACCGAACCGTGAGCGAATCGGGAGACACCTGCGTGAGCACGAACTGCGGGGGCGGCAGGCGCATGTGTTTGGGTCGGGAGAAGGTGTAGACGTTCCGGGCGCCGCCGCCGCCCTCCCATCGCAGCACGAACTCCACCACGCAGTCGAAGCGGCAAGCCTGGTAATTCGGCAGCGTCACCTCGCCCAGCGATACGGCGCCCCGGCCCTCCATCACCACCGCGAAGCCCTCCCGGGCGACCTCTTCACCGGTCACGCGAACCACCCGCATCGCCACCGTGCCGCTCTTCGCGCCGTCGCGCTCCGACGCCACGAACAGCTCGCCCCGGGAATCGGCAAGGGCATTGTAGTCAAGCGATGATTCCTGGCGGAAGCCCACCAGATCCGGCTGGAACGCCCGTTTCATGGCGTAGTGACACGCCTTGGGAATCAGGTTGTAGTCCACGGCGGACCAGGAGATGGCCGGCCAGCAGTCATTGAGCTGCCAGATGAGCACCCCGCCGCAGTTGGGGGCCTGCGAGCGCCAGTGCTCGACGGCGCACTTCAGGTACTCGGCATGGGCAAGGTTCGTCAGGATGACCGCGCGCGCGAAGTCGGCGGGCACGCGGAAGAGCGCGGCGACGAACTTCAGCAGTCGGTCGTTCTTGGCCGGGCTCTCGTAGTGGTTGCGGGTGTCGAACAGGAACGACTGAATGTCGTGGTCCTCCGCCGTGCCGATGGTCAGCGCCGTGCGCAAGTCCGGCAGCGACTGGATTCCCGTCTCGCTGACGAAGCCGGGGCGCGTCCGATGGTAGCGTGAGAGGTCTTCACAGTTCGTGTGCAGATCCCAGAGGTGGGTGTCGCCGAAGTGCGGATCATTCGCCGCCACGCCGGGCTCCCCGGAATAGGGCGAGCCGTTCCAGTAGAATCGATCCGGGTCGAGGTCGGCCGCCAGCGCGCGGAAGAGGGTATCGAAGATGGCGCCGCCGGGGAAGTGCTCGAACTGCGAGCGCAGATCCACCCACCATTCCTCCCAGCCCCAGTGGCACTCGTTCTCGCCGCACCAGAGAGCCAGGGAAGTGTGGTTGCGCAGCCGCCGGATGTTATCCGTCAATTCGGCCTCGACGAGCTTGAGGAACGACTCCGCCTCCGGGTACATGGAGCAGGTGAACATGCCGTCCTGCCAGACCATGATGCCCCGCTCATCGCACAGGCGGTAGAACTCATCGTCCTCGTAGTAGCCGCCGCCCCAGACGCGCAGCATGTTCACGTGGCTCTCGCGCGCCAGGTCCAGGTTGCGCCGGTACCGGTCGTAGTAACCCCGCGGGATCGAGCTGTCCACCGGGATCCAGTTGTAACCCCGGATGAAGAGATCCTTGCCGTTGACGCGGAAACGGAAGCGCCTCCCCGGGCGGTCGGTGCGGTCGTCACGCACGATTTCTACCGTGCGGAAGCCGATCCGGTGGCGCTTCCGGTCGAGCACCGCCCCATCCTCGAGGGTGATCTCCATGTCGTAGAGGAAGGGATCGCCTTCACCGTTCGGGAACCAGAGGCGGGCAGACGGGATATCGAAGAGGGCCGTGGCCACGCCCTCGCAAACCCGGCAGGCCTGCCGCCGGCCGGCGACCGCGACCACGGCCACCGCGCCGTCGGCGCCGGGCGCGGTGACGCGCACTGTACCCGACACGTGCTGCCCGTCAACCCGGTAGCGCACGTGGAAGTCCTTGATCTCCGCCCGGTCGTGAGCCTTCAGGTAGACGGGCCGGTAGATGCCGCTCACCGGCACCTCGGGACCCCAATCCCAGAAGAAGGAGTAGGCGGGTTTGCGAATGTGCATGAACTCGGCATCCAGGCGCATCGGGAACTTGACCTGGTGCGCCCGCTGTAGACCGGCCGCCCCGAGGACGGGCGACCGGAAGATGACTACCAGCTCGTTCCGCCCGGGCCGCAGCTTCCCGGAGACATCGAAGCGGTAGCGAAGATAGGCGTCCTCCCCCGCTCCGATCTTCTCACCATTCAAGAAGATGTCGCAGAGGGTATCCAGGCCGTCGAAGCAGAGGAACACCCGCCGCTTTCGCGCCTCCTCGCCCCCCTCGAAAGCCAGCCGGTAGATGAAGTCGGCGCGCTTGTGGACTGCGAACGACTGCTCGTAGGTCGCCGAGGTCTCCGGCTCCACCAGGCCGGCCGCCTGCAAGTCGGTCAGATTGGTGCCGGGCACGGTCGCCGGTCGGAACTCCCGGCCGGCCAAGTCGTCGGGGCTCCTCACTCTCCCGTAGTCGGCGGTGGCAAATTCCCATCCGGAATGCAGATCGCGCGTCAGGACATCCACGGTTGATGCTCTCCAGGGAACTCACAGCAGGGGCGGGCGGTGCCGCCGGGAAACAGGTGAGCCGCCGGGGAAGGCCGGGGCCGAGCCGCCGTGCGGCCCCGGGTCATCGCCGTCGGATCAGGCGCCTCACTGATCCATAGTATGCCATATCGCGGGGCAAATGGGAAGAGGGTTCCCGCGCTGTTTCACGCGCTGGCAGCCGCGGGATCATCGGCGCCACCCCGCCCTCGGCCGCGCCGGAGACCACCAGCCGAGGGCGGGAGTGACACCCGGTCGCGGGGGACTTCAGATCGCCTGCTTCACCGGGCCCACGCGCACCTCGTAGACGTTGCTGCGCGGCGGGTAGGTGAGGACGCAGTAGACAGCCTGGGCGATGTCTTCCGCCTCCAGCATCTTCCCCTCGACCTCCATCTGGAGCTGGCGGTGTACGTCGGCAGGATCACCGTGGAGGTCCGTGCCCACCAGGCCGGGCTCGATGAGGCTGACGCGGATGTTCTCCTTGCCGAGCTGCTTGCGCAGGCTCTCGCTCAGGCCCTCGATCCCCGCCTTCGTCGCCACGTAGATATCGGAGCCGGCCTCGCGCACCTTGGCCGACATCGAGCCGATGTTGACGATGTGTCCGCCGCCCTTGGCGCGCATCCCCTTCACCGCCTCGCGGATGCACATCAGGTAACCCAACAGGTTCGTGCGTAGAATGTAGAGCGCGTCGTCGTAGCTGGTGCCGAGGATGCTCGCGGCCGGCAGGGCGGCGTTGTTGATCAGGACATCCGGGTCGCCGAAGACGCGCCGGGTCTCATCGAACACGTGGAGTACCTGGTCCTCGTAAGCCTGGTCGGCGTTCAGTCCGTGGTACTCGCCGCCGGTCTCGCCCAGATCGTGCAGGGCATCCTGCAGGTCCTGCTCGTCGCGTCCGTAGATAAAGACCTTGACTCCCTTCTTCGCGAGCAGGTTGGCGGTGGCCCGGCCGATGCCGGTCGTCCCGCCCGTGATCAGCGCGATCTTCCCCTCGAGCTTCATCACCTCCGGCTCGAGGTGTTCCTTCTGCGCCTCGTAGGTTGTCATGACTCGCTCCATTCGATGGTGACCTCACTCTCGCCGGGGGCGCGAACTCCCGGTGCCCCCCAGGGTGCTTACCCTCTGCGGAGTGTCTTCACCATCGCCGCCCCGCGCATGACAACCTTCGGCCCGTCGGCAGGGATCATCTCTGTCCCCCTCGGGGCTGCACGATCGCGAGCAGGAGGATGAACCTATCGCTGCTGAGCGCGTAGAACTCCTCCCCCGAGGCTCGCTTGCCCCATTGCACCATCCCGCTCGCCACCGCGGGACGGAGTGCATCCTCAAGGTCGCTCTCGGAGACCGCAAGCGCCGCCGACAACTCCATCTTGGGCACCGCCGACCACCACTCCTCCTCGAAGAAACGGCGGATGAAGTCATAGAACGCCCGCACGGCGATCGGGTTCAGCGCCGCGCCGAGGTCAACCAGCGTTTGCTCGGGGGGAAGGCTCGCGGCGTCGAACCAGTACGGCTCCGACGCGGATGAGGTGTTGAACTCGGGGTCGCGATGGAACCCGACGATGCGGAACACGCCCATGCTGCTGGCGCCCTTCTTGGCCGCCTCATCCGTCAGCCTGCGATGCATGTAGTGGCGCACCGCGTCTTGAGGTGATCCCTCCAGCGACTGGCGCCCCGTCTGCTCCGAGGGCGCTGCCGAAGGAATCGCTGCCTTCCCGGCCGCCTGCAGCTCTGCCCGGAGCTCGGCCACCTCGCGCCGCAGCGCATCCACGTCTGCCTGAAGAACGCTCATCATCGAACCATCCTCTCCCCTCGGGGTCTATCCTGTCAGCGCCGTCCACTCGTCGCAACGCATGGCATCGCCGCCCCACCCCTGCCAGACCGACGTGACGACCCGGAGGCCGGGCGCCGTAGGTGCCGACCCCCGCGTGGGCTGCGGCGAAGGTGCGTCCCCGGGACCCCATTCCACCCTGACGCACTCGCTGCCGCTCTCGCTGATCTGGACCTGCGCCCACGTGCTCCCGGCCTCGGCCCACACCTGCCCCAGCAGGCGCCACCGCACCGTCTCGCCCGGCTCGGGTCGCGGCATCCTGCGAACGGTGTGAGTAACCACCTGGAGCGCCGCCGCCTCTTTCCGGCACGCGGGGCAGCCCGGCAGATGCCGCTCAAGGGCAGCGCGCGGCCTCGCAGACAACTCGCCATCCAGCCACTCGCTCAGGCCGGCGCGGGCAGAGGCGCACTCCGCCGGCAGGGAAGCTTGCGCGTCGCTCATGGGATATCCAGCCACGCCGCCGCCGCGTCACGCAGGCGGGCGCGGGCGGCGCTCAGCCTCGACTTGATAGTGCCCAGCGGGCAGCCCACAACCTGCGCCATCTCCTCGTAGCTCATGCCCTCCGCGTCCCTCAAGATAACGACCTCCCGGAGCGGCTCGGGCAGCCGGTCCAGGGCGACATCAATGACCCGCTCGAGCTCCCTCGCCACGACGGCATCCACCGGGTCGGCCCCCGAACGGTCGGCCGGCGGCTCGCATGCGGCGCGCGGATCCGTGTCGCCGTCCGGCGACAGCCGCACGGTCGGCAGGCGCCGCTTCCTGAGCTCGTCGAGTGCCACCCGGCGGGCGATGGTGAAGAGCCATGCCCGAAACGAAGCCCCGATCCGGTAGGAATGCCGGGCGCGCCAGACGCGCAGGAAGGCCTCCTGCGTCAGGTCTTCCGCCAGGGCGTGCTCGCTCACCATGCGCAAGGTGTAATGGAAGACACCCCGGCGGTGGCGCACGAACAACGCATCGAACGCCGCCGCGTCCTCACGCGCGACCTGATCCATGAGTACCTCGTCGGGCAGATCATCCCGCATGGCCGTGCTGCTGCGTTCCTCACTACACTCATATACGAGAGAGAAGGGCGGATGTTCGCCGGGGCCGGGTCGGGGTCGGGGTTCAGAACGTGGGGATTAGGTCTCAGGAGACCAAGTAACCGGTGGCTGCCTCAGCGCATCGAGGCAGGGCCGCCACTTCGGCAGGGCAGCCGTTCCCGGCCGATTTGCGAGAGCACCAAACGCGCAGCCCCGTCCCCGGCACCACCGGAGGGACGCCGCCGCTACTTCATGCCTTCCGCGCCGACCTGGCGCACGAGGCTGTCAACGGCGCTTGAAACGCTCTGCTGCAGGAGCGTGACCTCCGCGTTGCCCGCCGCGACGATGACGTACTTCCCGGCGCACGCCGCCACGGTCCGGCCCAGCCCCTTCCACTCGACGCTGAACCCCTCGCCGCCCCGGATGCTCACCCAGCGGGAGGTGCCCCGATAGGGACTCGACTCCTGCTTCAGGCGCGCGAACGCCTCCGCGCCCGCTTCCCGTGTCGGGTACTCGACGAGGTAGAGGTCCACCGGCTTGGACCAGAGCTGGTAGGAGGCGCCTGCGGCGCCCCCGAGCGACTCGATCCCGGGGATGCCGTCCGGGTAGGCGCGCTCGCTCCCCTTCACCAATCCGCTGCGGGGAAGAACATCGAGGAGCGTCGGCTGTGAGGCAACACCCGCCAGCGACCGATCCACGCCGCGCACCAGCGCCTCCGCCGCCGGACCCGCGGCCCGGAAGAGGTAGCACCCCCGGCAGGCGGCCCACACGCCGCCGAGGCGGAAGCCGCGCCGTCCCACGTCCACGCTCTTCGCCGGCGCCGGGGTGATCCGCTGCAGGGCAGCCAGGGCATTCAGCACACTGGTCAAGTCGAGGATCACCAGGCGCGTGGGCGCCTTTCCGTCGGTGAAGGACGCCGCCGCGCCCTGGCGGCACGACAGACCGGCCAGCGCCTCGGCGTGCTCGGGCAGATAGCGGCGGAGCCTCTCCGGCCCGAAACAGACCGGGGTCCCCGAAGGACGGATGCCGTCCAGCGCCCCTTGCGAGGGCACCAGGTTCAGCAGCGTGAGCCGCACGCGCTGCCGCTCCGCGCCGCCCGGCGCCGCCCACCCCGCGGCGCCCACCCGGAGCACCCCCAGCGCAGCGACGAGCCACACCAACCGCCATCCTCCGCACCCCACGGGCAGAGCAACTCCTTTCACGCACGAACCCCGCGCCCCGCAACATCCCCGTAGGGCGCGGGCTCCGCCCCGCGCCGGCTCCGCCCCGCGCCGGAGAACGTGCTACCGATCTTGCTCATCGCGGCTCATCGGGGCTGCGCACCCCGGGAAGAGCCATAGGGGTTGGCAGGCTGAGAGTACGGCTGCGCCGGGCGGCGGTACGGCTGCTGGCTGCCGCCGTAATTCCCCGGCTGCCGCCAGTAGCGGTAGTTGTAGCGGTAGCCGCCCTGCGGTTGAACGTAGGGCGCCGATCCGCCCTTGGGGGGCCGAACGTGCAGCGGCCGAAGCTGCTTGAACAGGAAGTAGGAGACCATCAGGAAGAAGATCCCGCTGAGCGCGTAGAAGCCCTTCACCATCCGCGTGCGATACTTCAGCACGCGATCGAAGAAGTTCCGCTCCCGGTCAATCCGCTCCGCCATGTCCCCGAGCACCGTCGGGAAGACATCGGGACGGAGCGCGTAGTAGGCCATGGTGAAGAAGAGCGCGCAGAGGGCCAGTCGCCACAAGGCGCCCCAGACAATGCTCAGAACCATGTTACCATCCCTCGTCCCCGCCTATCCGGCGGCGGGCTGCTCAGGGAGGGGATCATCCCCTCGTCACGCGACGGCCGGATCACCGCGGCGTCCGGTAGATGCGGTCCCACTTGCTGCTATCCAGCGGCTCCCATTTCACGTGCCCATCCGCGTAGGCGATGTTGGTGCCGCCGACGGACCCTGCGTTGAAGAAGAAGTAGTCGCTGGTGCCGGAGTGCGCGTTGAGCGACCGCGTCCAATGAGACCCGCAGAAGAGGAGCGGGTAGGTGGACGGCGACTGCATCGTCGCCTCCGCCCAGCACGAGCCCCACGACGTGGCGGTGCGCGGCGCCCCGATCACCTCGAAGCTGAGGGGCATGCCGGTGGAGGGGTCCGTCGAGGGCACGATGAAATCGTAGCCGCTCCCGTTGGGATTGCGCCAGGCGTTGCGCCCGTACTTCCCCTCCCACGTCTTGCACCACCACACCTGGTGATCCTTGACGTAGGGCTGGATGCACGACTTCAGGTTCGGGTACATCGGTTGGGGGGGAGTCATGGCGGGCGCCCAGAACGCCCACGCGATCGGGTAGTAGCCATCGTGATCCTGCACGTACATGTCGATTGCCGACGCGAGTTGGTGCAGGTTGCTGACGCACACGATCTTGCGCGCCGATTCGCGCGCGCGCGCGAATGCCGGCATCAGAATACTGGCGAGTATACTGATGATGGCAATGACAACGAGCAATTCGATGAGGGTGAAGCCCCCGCGCTTGGCCCCGCAGCGTGGTGACATGGTTACCGCCTCCCTTCGCGGTCTACCCATTAGACGGTGGCACTCGCCAGATAGCTTCAATGAATCTTAGCCGGTGCCCTTCAAGCTTCAGGGCACAGGGGGAGAAGCCGACGCGCCGGTGCGGCGCGTCACCCCTACATTCGACGCGCGGCCCACCACACCTTCTCTTCTCAGCCGCTCTGCTGCAGGTACGTGTCGAAGTCGGCGATGGAACCCTCGAAGAAGCAGAGGGACCCCTGGATGGCGTGCCTCGCGCCCGGCGCCAGATCGGGAAAGGCGGGATCCGCGTGCATGCAGGGGTGGGATGGATTGCCGATCAGGGAGAAGGTGTCCGCGTGCCAGGTCATCGCCACGAGCTGCTCCGCCTTCGACGAGAGCGTGATCACCCAGGGGAGATCCGCCAAGGGCGGACCTCCCCGCCAGCCCAGCCGGATCTTCCCCCTGGGCTCAGGTATCTTCAGTGCTTCCGGGAATGGCATCCAGCCGCCGCCGGCGACGTGGACGTACTTGTTGCTGTTCGTGCGCTGGGCGAACTCGTCTATCATCCTGAGGTAGGCGCAGGTCTGCGCCTTCACGCCGCGAAGAGTCTCCCCGCTGCCGTTGCGGATGTGCAGGCGCAGGTCAATCCGGCACTCGTCTCTGCCCGTCACGCTCCCCCCGAAGGCGATCCCGCTCGGCAGCGTCCGCTCGAAGGCGATTCCCCCTGCCACCTCGCGCCAGGGGACCTTCGGCAGCGCTCCGTGGGTGACGGCCGGATGGCCGACCGGTCCGTGTCCGGCGTACAGGAAGGAGCCGTCGCCGCCGATGATCACCTCGGGGAAGTCCAGCCACACGTGCCCCTCTTCCGACCAGGGCGGCTTGACCCAGGCGACCTGCTCCCAGGCGGCGTGCGGCCGCCACATGCCGGGGCGGATCCCCGAGCCCTTGATGAACTCACGGTACGCGACGTCGAGACCGGGCCAATCCGCCATCTCCGCTCCCCTGCCTTCCCGTGGGGTTCCGTCGCGCCGCTGGCGGGCTTCGGCGCATGCTTCCGACTACGCTTCCCACTCCAGGATCACCTTCCCCGACTTCCCGGAGCGCATGATCGCGAAGGCTTCCTCCCAGCGGGAGATCGGGAAGCGGTGGGTGATCACCGGCTCGATGTTGAGGCCGCTCTGCAGCATGCTCGCCATCTTGTACCACGTCTCATACATCTCGCGGCCATAGATGCCCTTCAGGGTCAGCCCCTTGAGGATGACCTGGATCCAGTCCAACTCCACCGGCTCCGGGAAGATGCCGAGGCAGGCCACCCGCCCGCCGTGGTTCATCACCTCCAACAGCGAGGCGAACGCCTGGCGGTTGCCGGACATCTCCAGGGCGACGTCGAAGCCCTCCACCATGCCCAGCTCGGCCATCACGTCGCGCAGGCTCTCGCGCAGCGGGTTGCTGGCGCGCACCCGCCCCATCTTCGCCGCCAGCCCCAGACGGTAGTCGTTCACGTCGGTGATGACGACGTGCCGGGCGCCCACGTGCCGGGCGATCGCCACGGCCAGGCAGCCGATCGGCCCCGCGCCGGTGATCAACACGTCCTCACCCACCACGTCGAAGGAGAGCGTGGTATGGGCGGCGTTGCCGAGGGGGTCGAGGATGGTGGCGATGGAGTCGGAGATGCCCTCGGGAACGCGGAAGGCGTTGCCGGCGGGCAGCGAGAGATACTCCGCGAAGGCGCCGTCGCGATCCACCCCGACGCCGCAGGTGTTGCGGCAGAGGTGGCGCTTCCCGGCGCGGCAGTTGCGGCAGTGCCCGCAGGTGATGTGCCCCTCGCCCGAGACGCGGTCGCCCACCTCCCAGCCGCTGACGGCGCACCCCACCTCGGCCACCTCGCCCACGAACTCGTGCCCGATCGTCATCGGCACCGAAATCGTCCGCTGCGACCAGGGGTCCCAGTTGTAGATGTGTACGTCCGTGCCGCAGATGGCCGTCTTCCGGATGCGGATCCGCAGGTCGTTCGGCCCGATCACCGGGATCGGCACGTCCTCCATCCAGAGGCCGACTTCCCTCCTTCGCTTGACCAGTGCCTTCATCGCTCGCTCCCTCAGGGAATCACTCCTAGCGCCCGCCCCGCCTTGCCGAACGCCGACAGGGCCCGGTCCAGCTCCTCGCGCGCGTGCGCGGCCGACACTTGCGCCCGGATGCGCGCCTGGCCCTGCGGCACCACCGGGTAGGAGAAGCCGATGACGTAGACGCCCTCGTCCAGCAGCGCGTCGGCCATCCGCTGGGCGAGGCGGGCGTCGCCGAGCATCACCGGGATGATCGGGTGCTCGCCGGGCACCAGACGGAAGCCGAGTCCCTCCAGGCCGCGGCGGAAATGGGCGCTGTTCTCGCGCAGGCGGCGGCGGAGGTCGTCGGTGCCGTCGAGGATATCGAGCACGGCGAGCGACGTGGCGGCGATGACCGGGGCGAGGGTGTTGGAGAAGAGGTAGGGCCGCGAGCGCTGGCGCAGCCAGGTGATGATCTCCCGGCGCCCGGAGCAGTAGCCCCCGGAGGCGCCGCCCAGCGCCTTCCCGAGCGTGCCGGTGAGGATGTCCACCCGTCCCATCACGCCGCAGTGCTCGTGGGTGCCGCGGCCCT
The DNA here is from genome assembly GCA_016199585.1 of Armatimonadota bacterium. Classification (GTDB taxonomy): domain Bacteria; phylum Armatimonadota; class JAAZEB01; order JAAZEB01; family JAAZEB01; genus JACQGM01. Next base: position 9,720 of record JACQGM010000354.1, on the reverse strand, counting down.
TCTCGCCCATGAAGCCGACGGCGTGCGAGTCGTCCACCATCACCAGGGCGCCGTAGCGATCCGCCAGGTCGCAGATCCCCTTCAGGTCGGCCAGGATGCCGTCCATGGAGAAGACGCCGTCGGTGACGATAATCCGGTAGCGGCTCTCCTGCGCCGCCTGGAGCTGCGTTTCCAGGTCCTGCGCGTCGTTGTTGGCGTAGCGGAAGCGCTTCGCCTTGCAGAGGCGGACGCCGTCAATGATGCTCGCGTGGTTCAGGGCGTCGCTCAGGATCGCATCTTCCTCGCCGAAGAGCGCCTCGAAGACGCCGCCGTTCGCGTCGAAGCAGGAGGAGTAGAGGAGGGTGTCCTCGGTGCCGAGGAACTCGCTCAGGCGCCGCTCCAGCTCCTTGTGAACCGTCTGCGTGCCGCAGATGAAGCGCACCGAGGAGAGGCCGAATCCGTACTTCGGGAGCGCGGCCTGCGCCGCGGCGATGAGCCGGGGGTCGTTGGCCAGTCCCAGGTAGTTGTTAGCGCAGAGGTTGATGACACGCTTCCCGTTCGCCTCGACGACCGGTCCTTGGGGCGATGTCATCACCCGTTCCGGCTTGAAGAGGCCGGACTCGCGCAGCTTCTCCGTCTCACGCGCCAGGTACGCCAGGAATCCGGTGTCCATGCTGCTCCCTTCGTCGGGCGCTCGCCCCACGCCCCCCGTAGGGCGCGGGTTCCGCCCCGCGCCGGCTCGCCCCAGAATCGAAAACGGCCTCTTCCGCAAAAGATAGAGGCCGTCGCGAGAGCTATTCCCTTATCTCTTGCAGATCGCTCTGCTCAACGCAAGGGCACCTTGCGGCACTTTCTCCGCAGGCTGCCGGGCTTCATCGGGTGCGTCACCCTCTGCCACTCTGGATAAGCCGTCTGTCTTATGATAGCACACCCCGCCGGTGCATGTCAACGGCGATCTGAAGCCGACCCGCGGGCGCAGAGAGAGCGGCGCCCCTACGCACCCCGGGCACTCCGTCGGCGCCGCTGCTCCGTCCCGGCCCGGCGCCAAGACGCGGCTTGAATGAGAAGGCCCCGACTGCCCTCGGCAGCCGCCGGGTGGCGTGCCGCGCGTCGGCACCCGGGCTGTTGACGCCCCGGGGAGGAGACCGGCCCGCGCCGTCGGGCGTGCGGGCTCACCCTGTCGGGCCGAAGCACCACAGGTTGCCGGCGAAGTCGTGGACAAAGAGGAGGTTGCCGGAAACTACGGGGCTCGCCTTGATCGGTGTTCCCGGGCGGTACTCCCAAACAACCTCGCCGGCCCGGTCAACGGCGCGAAGCGAGGTATCATCGTGGCCGAAGTAGACCAGTTCTCCGGCAGCGACGGGCGTGGCGACGCCGGCCAGCACATCGCGCTGCGACTGTCGGAACCGCTCCGGGTCGCTGCCGCAGGGCACCCGCCATCGCAGTCGGCCCGTACTGCGATCGATGGCGCTGAGACCGGCACCGTTGACCAAGACCAGGTCGCCCCACACGACCGGTACGGAGCGGAGCTGCCCCACCTGGGGCACCGCCGCCTGCCATTCGACATTTCCCGTCGCCGGGTCGGCGCAGCAGAGCGCCGAGGCGGCGATGTAGAAGAGCTTCCCGAAAGCAACGATCCCGGCAGAGGTGGCGCGGGCCGTCTCCGGCGCTTGCCAGACCGCCGTTCCCGTGGGAACCCGCAGCGCGAGGTTGCCTCCGCGTCGCACGCAGTACATCACGTCATCGAAGAGCGTCGGGAAGCTGTTGTACTGACCCGCATCGCCATCCAGACGGGCCAGGGACTTGCCGGTGGCGTAGTCCAACAGGTGCTGGGGCTTCTGCCAGTCGGTGACCAGGAGTCCGTGCGGCGTGGGCAGGGGCGGCGCCTGGTTCTGCGCCAGCGGACTTCCCGCTCCGTACTCCGGGCGCAGTGGGCGCCGCCACAGGGAACGACCCGTGCGTGCGTCGTAGGCGCCGACCCATCCCTCGGCGGTGAGGACGTAGGCGCGGCCGTCATGTACCGCGGCCGGCCCGCGGACGTCGCCTCGCGGGCTGCGCGCGCGCCACACCTCCTTGCCGGTGCGGGCGTCGAGACAGAGAAGGCCCGCGCCAGGCGATCCGGCATTCGGGTTGGAGACCGGCACGTAGACGCGCCCGCCGCTGACGACCGGCGAGGCGAGGGTCACGTGAACAGACCCGGTGTGCGTCACCCAGAGGGGCCGCAGGGGCGCGCCCGGCCCCGCGGGGAGGCACCGGGGCGGATCGCCGGCCAGGAACGATGGGAAGCCGGCGCCGGGGCGGGCCATCGCCGGTCGGGCCGGCACCACGCGGAGCGAGCGGTCGCTCTGCCACACCGCGCCCGTCTCGTCCGTGGCCTTCAGCTCGATGCGCCACTCCCCCGGTTCGCCCGGCGCCAAGGTGCCGTGCCAGGACCAATCGCCACGCCGGACCAGTTTCGTCACGCGGGGACGGCCTGTTGGTCCGGTGACGCGGCACGTCACCTCCCGCACGGCGCGCGCGGAGTCGTAGGCGAGGACGACCAGAGGCTGCCGGCCGGAGGCGGCGTCGGCTCCGGGAGCAACCAGCTCCAGGCGGCGGTACTGACCGGCGATGCGCACCTCGGTGCGGATCCCGTTCGGGCCGACGCGCACCCGGCGGTAGGCGCGGGAGTAGGCGCCCGAGTCGCCGCCACGCGCGGGCGCCGCGATGAGCACGGGTACGCCGCCGCGGCTGCCGGCTTGCACGACGTGCCAGTGCGCCGCGATCTGGCAGAGGATGCGCACGCCTTCGGCGCTGCGTTGGTCGAACCACTCGCCGGGCAGTGGCAAGTGGGTGACCACCACCACAGGTCGGTTTCGGGGCATGGCCTTCAGGTCGGCCTGGATCCAGGCCTCCTGGTGTGCCTGTCCCTCGGCGCCCAGATACCCGGTTTCGGTGACAAACTGGATGAAATGCACGCCGCCGTAGTCCCATGAGTAGTACGGCGGTCCGATGCGCAGCTCGAAGTTGAGCGTGCTCCTCGGGTCCAGGCAGTTGCCGTCGTGCCCGCCGAAGCCATCGTAGACGGGGAGGCGCGAGGCGGAGCGGATGGCGGCATACATGCCGAACTCGCCGTGGGTGCCATTCATGGTGAGGTCCCCGGCCGTCACCAGGAACGCGGGATCCCCGGGGGCGGCGGTCATCTGCGCGTAGTCCTTCGCGGTGGGGATCATCTCATCCGGTTGTGAGAACTGGCTGTCGCTTGCGGCGATGAACGCGAACTCCCGGCGGCGCGAGAGCGGGTCGGGCGCGAATCCGAACGCGGCTGCATGCTGCGTGCCGGTCTCGTCGGGAAGGATGCGGAGAAACCACCCGGTCGTGGGCCGGTAGCCGCTCGGGCGCGTGACGACGACGAAGCGGCAGTGCGCCTCGTCCCCCATCGCGAAGCGCAGGAGGAAGCTGCCATCGCGCCCGGTCTCGCGGACACGCTCGCCATCCGTCACCACGACCCCCGGCAGACCGGGCTCGGCCGCATCCGGTTCGCCGTTCGCGTTCGCATCGAGGAACACTCGCCCGGCCACCGTCACCGGGCGCGGCGCCGGCCTGCCCACGTCAGGCTCCTTCCCGGGCGGGAACGCAGCCCGCGCCGCGGCCAGCTCCGCCTCGGTGACGCCGCGCAGCAGCACCGCCGCCTCGTCCGCCACAATGGGGGCCTGCGCCTCGAAGCGGGGCAGTGGCGATCCGCCCGACGGCGAGAGCAGAGCCGGCAGGAACCACAGGACGAACGCTGCGATGCGGCGAGTTCCCCGATGCTTGCTCACGTCCGCCTCCATTTCGTAAGCGTGCCTCCTACTCGGCCCGCCGTTCCTCCCTGCCGCGCACCAGTGACGGCACCGCGCCCGCCAGCGCGATGGCGGCGGCGACCAGGAACGCCGCGTCAATGGCGCCGCCGAAGGCGTGCGCCGGATCCGCGCCCGCCGCCAGGAAGTCCGCGCGGCGGGCCGCCACCACCGCCCCGGCGATCGCCACTCCGGTGACCATGCCGGTGGTGCGGACGGTGGAGATCATCCCGGCGGCGAGGCCGAGGCGCTGGCGGGGCACGGCGCCCATGATGGCGCTGCTGTTGGGTGAGGTGAAGAGGCCGTTGCCGGCGCCGACCAGGAAGAGGCGCGAGGCGATGTCGCCCGCCGATGCCGTGAGAGTGAGCCGGCTGAGGAGCACCAGCGCGGTGGCGATGGTGCTGATGCCGAGGGTGGAGAGAACCCGCGAGCCGATGCGGTCGGAGAGCCAACCGCTGAAGGGCGCGATGACGATCATCGTCAGGGGCGATACCGCCAGGATCAGGCCGGTTCGCGCCGGACTGAACCCCCGCAGGTCGTGGAGGTAAAAGGGCATGAGGAAGACTGCCGTGGCGATCGCCATGTAGGAGATGAGCGCGCTGAGGCTGCTCGCCGCGAAGAGACGGTTGCGGAAGAGGCCGAGGTCCATCATCGGGTGTTTGACGCGCAGCTCGGTGAGGACGAACGCGAGGAAGCCTGCGGCCGAGAGCGCCAGCAGGCCCAGGGTTGGCGGCGCGCTCCATCCCCAGGCCTCGCCCTGGCTCAGCGCCAGCAGGATGCTCGTCAGGGCGACGAGAAGGGTCAGCGCCCCGGCGGCATCGAAGCGCTCGCGCTCCGGCCTCGGCTCATCCGGCCGCAGCAGGTAGTAGCCAAGGAGCATGCCCACGACCCCGATCGGGAGGTTGATGGTGAACACCGATCGCCACCCCAGGGCGCCGATCAGGAGGCCGCCGAGCGGGGGGCCGATCATCAGGCCGCTGCCGACGATCGTGCCGTTGAGTCCGAGCGCCTTCCCGCGCTCCGAGCGGGGAAAGGCGTCGGTGAGGATGGCGGTGCCGTTCGATGCCAGCATGGCGGCGCCGACCCCCTGCAGCACGCGCGACCCGATCAGGCCGCCGATGCTGCGCGAGAGGGCGCACATCAGCGATCCGAGCGTGAAGATGACGAACCCGACGTTGTAGATCCGCTTGCGCCCCAGCATGTCGGCCAGCCGGCCGAAGGTGAGCAGCAGGCCGGTCACCGTGAGCTGGTAGGCCATCACCACCCACTCCACCACGGTCAGGTCCGCCGAGAAGACACCGCCGAGCGTGGGGAGCGATACATTGATGATATTGGAATCGAGGGTGGACATGAAGGTGCCGATGGCCACCGCTGCCAGCGCCCGCCACTTGTACTCCAGGCGAGGGGACCCTCGGGGGGACTGCTCATTTACCATGCGCATCTCCAGGCGCATTCTACCACACTGGCGGGCGGGGGGCAAGGTGGGTGGGGCGCCGCAGCGCAACCGCCCGCCGCGTCTCCTCCGGCGTTGACAGTTCGCCGGTTATCGTGTAGAATGGGTGTGTTCGGGGCGGCGCCCGGAGGCGTGCGCCGCGCGTGCGATCCTCGGTAGCTCAATGGCAGAGCGTCCGGCTGTTAACCGGCAGGTTGGAGGTTCGAGTCCTCCCCGAGGAGCCACCTGGAAAGGGGTCGGAGCCGTGAGGGCGTCGGCCCCTTTTCCGCTCCGGGGCGCGGCGCAAGGCCCTACGGCCGCCGTTCGGGCTATTGACAGGGCCGCCCGCTTGTGGTAGGCTTGCGTGCCGGCCGGCGGCGCGCTGCGGTTCGGGCCGGCGGGAAGGTAGCGAGCGATGCGCCTCTTTCAGCACGTCGGTGTTCCCACGACGGAGAGCCACCCCGGTGAAGTCTACGTAGCCGAAACCAAAGTCTGGGTCACCAGCCCTGATGACCACCCGCAGCACATCGAGTACCTTCGCTTCGAGCCGGACAGCCCGGTGAAGGGACCCGCGCGCGACCTCCCGCACATGGCGTTCCGGGTGGATAGCCTGGCCGATGCCATCGGCGGCGAGAACGTCATCCTCGGGCCGTTCGAGGCGTCACCGGGCTTGCAGGTCGCCTTCATCCACAAGGATGGCGCCGTGTTCGAGTTCATGGAGTACGCCAGCGAGAGCGCCCTCCCCTGGCGCTGAACCGGCAGCCCGGGACTACAGCCCGAGTTGGTCGCGCAGGTACTGCCGGCTCTGGACCAGCGACTCCTCGGGGGTCTTCTCCGTCCGCTCCTGCGCGCAGACCAACCAGTCGGGGTTCGTGCGCCGGGCCGCCTCGATGGCGCGGGGCAGGTCCACCTTCCCCCGGCCCAGCTCGGTGACGCCGCCTTCGTTGCCGTCCCTGACGTGGTAGTAGGCGATGCGGTCGGCATAGCGGGCGATGAACGCGGCAGGATCCTCGCCGCCGGCGTGTATCCCGTAGATGTCAACGCACAGCTTCGCCTCCCGGGGATGAATGCGCTCCGCCAGGCGGTGGATGCCCCGGTCGCCCTCCAGCGGGTCGAAGTCCCGATCCTGGTTGGCGTAGCAGAGGATCACCCCTCGATGGCGGCACTCCCGGCCGGCGGCATTGAGTGTCTCGGCGGCGCGCTCGTAGGTGTGGATCCCCTCGACCGAACCGACTCCGGCGCAGGTCAGGTAGGATCCGCCCAGCGCCGTCACGAAGTCCAGGTGGGCGCTCAGCTTCGCCGGATCGCGCAGGTCCGCGCACTCCGCGCGCGTTCCCGCCAGCGACAGGCCGGTTTCCGAGAGGCACTGGCGCACCGTCTCGGCGGTGTAGTGTTCCCTCAACGCGCCGACCTCCACCCCGTCATAGCCGGCGCGCGCGACCTCGCGCAGCACGGCGGGCAGATCGCGCTGCCAGCGATCGCCGTAGATCACCAACCGGGCGCCGATCCTCGGGTTCGCCATCGCCCCTCCGTTGCGTGCCTTCGGTCAGTGGCGCTGGAGCATCGATTCCCGCACCAGGGCCAGGTCCGGCCGGAAGACGCACTCGACGCGTCCGGAAGGGCCGCGCCGGTTCTTGGCAACCACCAGGTCTATCGCTCGCGCGGGCGGCTTCTCGCCCCGGGTGCGCGCCTCCGTCAGAATGAGCACGGCATCGGCCACGGCATCCAGTCCCCCGGACACGGATACGGCTTCGGGCGTGGTCAACCGGGTGCTGACCCTTTCCGACTCGCGCTCGCGCATTTCCTGCGCGGCGACTCCCAGCACCGGGGAATCGAGCGCGGCGCCCAGCTCGCGCAGCAGGATCGCGAGCGCCTCCGCCCGGTCGGCGGAGCTGGCGCAGTGAGCCACATCCACGCCGTGCGCCGCCCACACCGGCAGGGAATCCACCACCATCAGACAGCGCCGCGCTTCGTGCCGGCGCAGCGCCGCGCGCGCCGCGGCGTGGAGCGCGGCGACCGTCAGGCTGATGTTGCCCGGTATGAACGCGAGTCGCGCGGCCTCCGCCGCCGAGTCGGCGATGACGCGGCCGACGGCTGCCGCATCCGCGGTTCCCTGGCGCAGGTCCGACAGGGGGATGCGCGAGCGGGACGCAACCCACCGCAGGGCGAGGTCGGCCGGCGAGTTCTCGAACGTCACGTAGAGAACCGGGGCTACTCGCGCGGCGCTCAGGGCGATCTGCAGGGCGAGGGTGCTCTTCCCGATGCCCGGCGGCCCCTCCAGCAGGTAGAGCCCGGGCCACAGCCCTCCCAGCAGGGAGTCCAGCGATGCCATGCCGGTCGGCAGGCCGGCGCCAGCGGCCGGATCGCCGCCTTGCGCGCCCGGCTGCGGGGCGACAGCGGGCAGGAGTTCGGTGGCCCAGAGGAGCCGCCCGGGTGCCTCCTGATCGGCAGGTGCCTCCGGGGCGGCGGTGGCCCCAACCCTCAGTGCATCCATCTGCATGAGACCCTCCTGGTGTTCGGGAGCGGAGGCGGCCCGTGACCTCCACCGGCCCCGCTGGCGCTCCGTGATCCCCGCGCCCTGCGCTGTCGGGCAGCGGTGTGCTTCATCAGGAAAACCAGGCAGCCGAGTGTGCAAGATCCGCGCCATCGCGGAGGATGCCGCACAGGGTCTACGAGAAGACCACGCCGGCGATGGAGACCACGGAGGCGCCGCTGGCGTCGGCCGGGCAGCAGTCGTAGGCGACGACCTCGCCGGCGGAAGAGCCGAGCAGGCGGAGCGCCAGGTAGAGGGGCGGCAGGCCGCAGACGTTGTTGCGGTCGGATACGCTTCGGAGGCTCGAGAGGAAGGCGGGGGCGTCGCCGGCGCACACGTGGCGCAGCAGCGCGTCATCGGCGGCGCGGAGGCGGGCGCGGCCGTTCAGGTCGAGCGGCGGCCCGCCGAACGCGGGGCCGACGTGCGAGAGGTCGCCCGCGGCGATCACCAGCGCGCGCCGGCCGGCGATGACGCTCGCCAGCGCCGCCAGCAGCCGCGTCAGGGTCGCGTCTTCGCCCGCGTCCGCTTCGCCCCGGACGAAGCGGACGAAGGAGCCGCAGAGGATCGGCAGGAGGGCGCACGCCTCTCCGCCGCGCACGTGGTGCAGCCAGATCGCGGCCAGCTCGATGGCGTGCTCGCTGCGGTGGCGCAGCTCCCCGGCGAAGGCGGCCTCCTCGCCCACGGCCGCGGCGAGGGCGTCCACCGCCTCCCGCGGAGTGGGGAGCACCCCGTAGGGCGTCGCGTAGCTTTGGCGAGTGAGTGTCGCCAGGTCCTCGCCCCCCTGGTGGTCCGTGCCGAGGATGACGGCGAGGTCGGCCGCGCGGGCCATCGCCGCCGCGCGCTTCCAGACGCGGGCATAGACGGGGCCGCCGCGAGGGTAGTCAATGTGCGGAGAGAGGACCCCGCGGCCCTCGGGAGCGGGCTGCACGTCGGCGGCCGCTGTCTCCAGGTAGCCCTGGAGGGCGGCGCGCAGCGCCTCGGGATCGGAGGGATACGCGGCGCCGGCGAGGGCGGGCGGGCGGAAGGGAGCGGCGCGGTAGGCCGCCAGCGCCGCGCGCCGTGCCTGTTCGCAGCGGTCGCCTTCGAGGAAGAGCGCCTCGTCGAGGGTGGCGATCATCTCCCTCAGCCGGGAGGTGGGAACCCGGATCCCGTAGCGAAGCGCCAGGGCGGCTCCCAGCGTGCCGGCGTCGCGGGTGCCGTCGCACAGCGCCAGCGCCGGCGCCAGCGACTGCGGCACCAGCAGCACGCGGTCGGAGAGCGCCAACGGGTCGCGCAGGAGCAGCAGCGCGCGGCCGTTCTCAACGACGTGGCGCACCTCTATCGGGCGGAGCTTGGGGCGCGGTTCGCTAATGGGAGACCCCCTTGGCTCTCAGGTCTCATCACTCGGCTGCGGCGGCTGGCGCAGCGAGCGTGACAGGCGCATGGCGCAGAACTTCGGGCCGCACATCGAGCAGTACTCCGTCGTCTTGAACGCTTCGCCGGGAAGGGTCTCGTCGTGCATGGCGCAGGCGGCAGTCGGGTCCAGCGACAACTCGAACTGGCGCTTCCAGTCGAAGCCGGCGCGGGCGCGCGAGAGCGCGTCGTCGCGGTCGCGGGCGCCCGGGCGGCCGCGGGCGATGTCGGCGGCGTGGGCGGCGATCTTGTGGGCGATGACGCCCTGGCGCACGTCCTCCAGGTCGGGCAGGCCGAGGTGCTCCTTGGGAGTGACGTAGCAAAGCATCGCCGCGCCGTGGTAGGCGGCCATGGTGCCGCCGATGGCGCTGGTGATGTGGTCGTAACCGGCGGCGATGTCGGTGACGAGCGGCCCGAGGAGGTAGAAGGGCGCGTCGTGGCACCACTGCCGCTCCCGTTCCACGTTCTCGGCGATGAGGTGGAAGGGCACGTGGCCGGGGCCCTCGACCATCACCTGCACGTCGTGCTCCCGGGAGCGCGCCGTCAGCTCGCCCAGCGTCTTCAGC
>JACQGM010000343.1 GCA_016199585.1 Armatimonadota bacterium | reverse complement strand
GGGGGTGTGGGCCGTTTGCCTCGGAGCGCCGGTGCCCGACCGGCTGGAGGTGGGGTGAGGGGGGTGCGCTCGCGGGAGAGCAGCCCGATTCTCGGGCGCTCCGGGCAGCGGTTCCTCGCCGAGGCGGGCGTCCCCGGCGCGGCGCTGGTGCTGGAGGATCGGGGGCGCTCCACGGCCGAGAGCGCCCGTCTCTGCGCCCGGATCTTGCGCGAGCGGGGCTGGCGCACCGCGCTCCTGGTCAGCGACCCCTGGCACCTGCCGCGCGCCGCGCGCCTCTTCCGCCGCGAGGGCGTCACCATCTTCCCCAGCCCCGCCTTCGATAGCCCGACGTGGACGCGGTCCGGCCCTCGGCTGCGGCATACGCTGCGGGAGGGGGTGTCGTTGGGGGTGCAGCGTTTGGGACCGGCGAGGCAGAGGCGCCGAGCTGAGACTCCAGCGGGCGGATCACCGATCCGCGAGCACGCGCCCGCCGGCGAAGCGCTGTAGCCGGCAGCCGCCCGAGGCCTTCACCGCTCCACCGGTGGGGACACGCAGCGAGCTTCGACGCGCGTTCCCGTGCTCCGCACGATCTCCAGCCGGAGATCGCGCCAGAGCAGCCCCGCGAGGTCATAGGCGACCTCGGCATCGGCTTTGACGTCCCACACCAGGCGGCCCCCACCCAGGGACTCGCGTTGCACTTTCCTGATCCCCTCAGCTTGGCCCAGCGCACGCTCGAATCCCTCAGCGGCACCCGGGTCTAGCACGCCAGTGATCTCCACCTGAACGGTGCGCACGTCAGAGGCCGGCAGAAGCAGGATGTCGCGCACCAATCGCGGCGCCAACATGGCGGCTGCCGCGTGCGCTGCCTTTCGGATCGCGCCGGGCTCGCTCAGATCCGCTCCACCCCCTTGGGCGCTGCCGGCACCGACCACCTCGCCGGTATCAGCTACCACCGCCCTGGCACTGACACGCGCGCGGGCCGACATGATCCCCGACCCCGCCACCACCTCCCCCACCGGATCGCTGGAGACATCGCCCACGATTCGGATGTCAGCCTCCGGGGCGGCTCTGCCACCGGCGCCCAATGGTGAGATCCGCTCGACGACTTTGAAGCCGACTTTGGCGAGTTGCTGGTCGAACTCCGTTTCGGCGGTTCTATCGGACACGCGCCGGCCGGCGTGCTGCTCGGGCAGATCCACCATCACCCGCCACTCCCGCAGCACGCCCCTCGCCCGCAGCAGCTCGGCGACGGGAACAGCGGAGACTACGACTTCAGCCCGGATCTTCAGGATCTGGTCCTCCACCCTCTGATCCAGGACCCGAAGCACCTGCGCGAACCCGCCCATATCAACCTGGATCCAAGACTTGACCAACCTCCCGTTGCGAGCACGATCCTCCCCGCTCACGTAGGCGCCGATCACCCTCCAGATCGCTACGCGACAGGCATCCAGTGTTGCGGCTCGCAACGCGGCCGCCCTGTTGTCGTTGACGACGGGCGCCTCAGCCTCGACCAGCACGCTTCGCTGCTCGGGCTGATGGCGCTGTTCGGCGCCGGTCGGCCGGGCTGCGGCTGTCAGCAGCAGCGCCATTGCCAGACACACCGCCGTTTGGAATCGCGGCATCGTCTTCCTCCCTGGCGCGCCGAAGCCGGCAAGCCGGGCCCGCGAGCGGAGCCCGGCCTACCGGCCGTCCGTCGTGCATCAGCCGCCAACCGGGCGGCTACCGCCCGCCGCGGCGCCGGCCTCACTTGGCCTGCTTGGCCCCTATGCCCGGCAGGCGCGTCTCCCCGCGATCGGAAGGGCGTATCTGCTGCACGTCGCCCAACTGCTTAGAGAAAGTGAGCGTGTAGCTGCCCGATCCGCGCCGATAGCTGTTGGCACGCACTTCGTAGACTGTGCCGTCGACGGCATCGAACTGGACCCGCGCGTCCAATCCGCTGCCGGAGTCATCGTCTCCCGCGATGAGTGTCAGACCACCATCGGAGCGCTTGCGGTAAACGAACAGGAAACAGTCAACCTCCTCTGAGTGCATGATCACCTGGGCTTCCGCGGTTTCCCGCGCCTTGCACTCGTATCGGTCCACGTAGGTATCGTCCCCGAGGACCCAATCGCCACTCTCCAGCCGGCCGTTGATGGTAGTCGGCTGTGGGTCCTTCTTGCCGCCCCCGCAACCGGCGAGGGCGATGACGAGGATGGTCAGCGCCATCAACGAGGCGCAGACTCTCGTGCTGCTCATGTATCACTCCTTTCCGGGATCGTCAGGGGCGTGCGGGATCATCAGCGGCCCGTGTGTCTGGCCCTAAGGTAGCACGGCCCTGCTCAGCGCCCGAGGGCCGCGCGCAACTTCGCCTCCGCCGCCCGCATGGCAGCGCTGACCGTCAGCGTGTAGCTGATCGAGCCCGTGGTTGTGGAGTTGCCGAGAGCATCTGCCCCAGGCAGAGACCCAAACTGAGTCTCGGAAACCGATATTGGGCCGTTCGGTCCGGCTCCGCTGATCTCGGCAATCACCTCAATCGTGCCTCCGCGACGGGCGTCATAACCACCCCTGATCGTCACCGTGTAGCGCCCTGGTGCGCCCGGACGATACCGCAGCGCACCGCCCGCGCGTGCGCTGCGAATCATCCCCTCGATCTTCCCGCGGTCCTTATTGGCGTCAATGGGGGCGTCGGCCCCCCCCCCCAGAGCATTGAGATCGAATACCACCACGGCTTCGCCAAACTCGAGCACGGCGGGCGCCTCGGGCGTCTGCGAACCAGCGCCAGCGGCACTCCCCGGATCCGGCAGTGGCCCTACGCCATCGAGAGGCTGACTGTGAAGGTGTACTTCGGCCAGAGATGCCGTACTGAAACTCTGGATGTGGGCACGGAGGCACGCCAGGGCCGCGTCGGTATCCTTGTTCTCTGCGTGCAGTACGGCGAGCGCCAGATTCGCCCGGGGATGTCGTGGGGCCAGCGCCACTGCCTCCGTCAGCAGCTTACTGGCCTGCAGCGTGTCCCCGGTCATGCGAGCCAGGACCCCCTCGAGGTAGGTCACTTGAGCCAAGGCTGCACCATCAGGCTGGAGTTGCCTGCATGTTGCCAGTGCATCGCGGGCCAGCTCCGGCTCTCCCAGGGCGATGAATGAGGCGGCCAGATTGCAGTACGCCGTCCGGTCCTGCGGGTTCCCTGCCAGGACGCGGAGGGACTCTCGAACACCGAAATCGATCGTGCCGTGTGGAACATAGAATCCGGCGACCGTCTGAAGGACACCCGTAGTATAGGAGACGGGCGCGTAGACACCGCCTGGAAGGTACACCTGCCCCGTCCTGGTGTCGCCCCCCTGTTGATCCCCCCCCGCACGGGCGCACCTCAAAGCGTTGGCCAGCAGATCGCGAACGCGCTCGTATGCTCCCTGCGCATCGCCGCCGGCCTTCTCCCTGCGCCGCGCGTCGTCATAGACGCTGAGAGCAGCACGGTGCAGCATGCCGAACGCCCGTAGATCGCCGGGGACCGGACGGACGCTCGCCGCCAGTTGCAGCAGGAGACCGGTATCTGGAGCAGCCGTGGTGATCGGCACACCCCCCCAACGCCAGGTCTTCTGCAATTGGCCCAGCGCTACTGCCAGATCGCCCTGTGCCGGTGTGTGCGTGAGACTGGCCGGGCCCGCTTCGGCCGCATCCTTCACCACTTCCAGCGACACCGTCACCGTATCGGGCGGTTCCGTGCCGGGGAACGGCCACGCGTCTGTAACCACGTTGCCTTGGAACGTTCCGTCGATGTTCCGGCGCACGGTACCGGTTCCGACCAGCGCGACGGGTTCGCCCACTCCCCCCCTCCGCAGGGAAAGCTTGATTGGCTTCTTCAGACACTCCATCTCACACCGCATGCTGAAGCGCGCGCCTTTGGGCAGCATCGCCCACTGGGTGCGCGCCGTCACCGCGACCCGACCACCCGGGCGCACCCGCGCCGGCGCCACCTCGATCGCCAGTACCCGCACCGGCTGCCAGCCAGGGGCCGTAACCGGAGCCTCGGGCGAGCCCTCGGGGGTGAGCAGGATGGGCGCCATGCTGACAGTCATTTGCTCCACATCGTAGCGGACACAGGGCACCGTGCCCTCGAACTCGTGATACCCGGGTGTCTTGGCGTGAAGGACCAGTTGGGCAACGTCCAACCGCTTCGTCTTGGTGCGGCCCCGGCCCGAGAACAGGCCGATGGCGGTCTCCAGGACGGTGCCGGAGGTCGCCTCCACGATGTTGAGCTTACTGCTCACTCGGCCAACCGGCGCGCTGCATGTGTAGCTGCCAATGCCATCCGTTCTACCGGTACTCCTGCGATTGCCGAACTGCCCATCCACCTGCACCTCTACCACGCCGCGGGGTATCGGGCTCCCCGACTGCGCATCGAACACCCCACCAGTCACTCGACCCCAGTCGGTCGGCTCGATGTCGAATGCCGGCTCCGCAGTTCGTTGTGACCACGCGCTCGGAGCCGTCATGCTCAGACCCGCGAGGCACAAGCCGATGAGCCACATCAGGCAACACACTCTCTTCTTCATCATGATTGCTCCTTCACATTGAAATCAGCAAGTCGGCAGAGATGGTGGCCGCCTTCTACAACAACCCCCTCCGGCACGCCCACACCGCCGCTTGCAGGCGGCCATGCACCCCCGTGCGCTCATAGATGTGGTCCAGGTGGGCATTCACCGTCTTCGGTGAGATGCCTAGCACGGCGGCGGCCGCCGGAACCGAGCCGTGCCAGTACACGGCGCGCAGCACCTCCACCTGGCGCGCGGTGAGGAGATCGGCGTCCTCCACCACGCTCACCCCCTCCGAAGGGCAGCCATGGCCGTCAACGACTTCGAAGCCGTGCGCGCGCAGCACAGTGGTGAGTGTCAGCCTCGCCGATTCCGGCAGCCCGATGATCCGCAGCCGAGCGGTCTCCTCCAACACGTCCTCCCGTCATGCGGCGGCCTTCGGTGAGTGGGCGATGGTCCCGCGCCCGAAGCCTGTGGGACCGCCGCAGCAGCACCGGCCGCCACCGATCCCGAAGACCATGACTGGGGGTGGCGATGCCGAACTGCCGCCCTCCGGCTTGTACGCGTCCGCCGTGCGAGCGATAGAGGTGCGAGCGACCAAATTCAGTTGCGATGTTGCGATGAACGTTCTGGACTTGCGGCCGCCAAGCGCCACTCAAGTGCGTAGGCCACTCGATGGTGATGGCGGTTGTGGCGGCACTGGCCGTATTCTACCACCTGATCACAAACCGCGCAAGTAGGCAATGGGGCTACCGTGTGCGTAGGAAAAGCACCCGGTTGTTCACTAACCCCGTCCCAAGCCAGCCCCTGCCTCGGAATGCACGGCCGCCGGGAAGCCACGGATCTCGCCAGGCCTGGGTTCGCGTCCGCGTGCCGGTGGGAGCTTCCGGGCTTCGCACCCCGCCCACGCGTGCCGCGCTATGCTATAATGTCCCCATGCGCGTCGGCCTCTACATCCATGTTCCCTTCTGCCTGCGCAAGTGCCACTACTGCGACTTCTACTCGCTGCCCGCCGGGCCCGCGCCCGAACACGCTTACGCGTTCGTGGCGGCCGTGGAACGCGAGATGGCGAGCGCCGCGGCGCGGCACGCCGCTCTCGGGCCGCTGAGCGCCGCCACCCTCTTCCTCGGCGGGGGCACCCCGTCGCTCCTGACGCCCGCGCAGCTCGGGCGGCTGCTGGCGGCGGCGCGCACTCACTTCCTCCTGGCGCCCGACGCCGAGATCACCATCGAAGCCAATCCCGGCACCCTCGACGCGGAGAAGGCGCGGGCCGTCCGCGACCTCGGCGTCAACCGCGTCAGCGTCGGCGTGCAGAGCTTCGACGACCCGCTGCTGCGCCGCCTCGGGCGGGCGCACGCCGCCGCCCGGGGCATCGAGGCGATCGGCCACCTGCGCGCGGCGGGGTTGGAGAACATCAGCCTGGATCTGATGTTCGCCCTCCCCGGGCAATCCCTCGCAAGCTGGCGAGAGACGCTGCGGCGGGCCATCGCCCTGGCGCCGGAGCACGTCTCCGCCTACGGGCTCACCGTCGAGCCGGGCACGCCTTTCGCGGACTGGGAGCGGCAGGGACGGCTCAGCCGCCCGGATGAGGAGCTGGAGGCGGCGATGCTCGAGGAGGGCATCGCCATCCTGACGGCCGCCGGCTACGAGCACTACGAGATCTCCAACTTCGCCCGGCCGGGCCGCCAGTGCGCGCACAATCGCACCTACTGGCGCAACGAGCCCTACCTCGGCTTCGGTCCTTCGGCGGCCAGCTACTCCGGCGGCGCGCGCAGCGTGAACGTGCGCTCCCTCTCGCGCTACCTGGCGGCCATCGCGGCGGGCGAGTCGCCGGTGGAGACGGTGGAGGCCGCCACTCGCGAGCTGGAGATGGGCGAGACGATGATGGTCGGCCTGCGCCTGTTGGAGGGGGTGACGCAGGCGCGCTTCCGGGAGCGCTTCGGCGTTCCCCTCCAGGAGGCATACGCCGATCCGATCCGGCGGCTCACCGCGGCCGGACTCGTCACCTGCGACGAGCACCGGTTGGCGCTCACCCGGCGGGGCCTGCTGCTGGCGAGCAACGTGATGGCGGAGTTCCTTCGCTGAGGCGCCCGCGCTCATCCCCCGGCGCTCCTCCCGCGGCGCGATCGGCGGCGGCTTCCTGCACGGCTGGCGCACCGGGCCGGAATGTGTTAGAATGCCCGCATCGGGGAACGATAGAGAAGTACGCGGTCGGAGGGCTCATGGACGGTAAGCAGACGGCGGAAGGCATCCTGGAAATGCTGGCCAATGGATCCGGGTTCGTGCGCACGCGCGGGAGCTTCGAGCCCGCACCCGCCGATGCCTATGTGGCCCAGTCCCAGATCCGCGCCTTCGAGCTGCGCACGGGCGACCTGCTCCGCGGCGAAGTGAAGCCGCCATCCGGCAAGCAGCGGTGGCCCTCGCTCGTGAGCATCGAGAGCGTCGAGGGGGATCCCCCTGAGAACTCCCGCGGCCGCCCTCTCTTTGACTCGCTCACGGCGATCTCGCCGGAGACGCGCCTGCGCCTGGAGAGTGGCCCTACCGATCTGACCGGGCGGGCGATTGACCTCCTGGCGCCCCTCGGCCTCGGCCAGCGGGGCCTGATCGTGGCGCCGCCCAAGGCGGGCAAGACGCAGATCCTCCAGCGCATCGCCCGCAGCGTGGCGAAGAACCGCCCGGATGTGATCCTCCTCCTGCTCCTGGTGGACGAGCGCCCCGAGGAAGTCACCGACTTCCGGCGCGACGGCAGCGGCCAGGTGTACGCCTCCAGCTTCGACGCCGCGCCGCAGAGCCACCTGCACCTGGCGCGCATGGTGCAGGCGCGCGCCGAGCGCCTGGTGGAGCGCGGGCGCGACGTCTTCATCCTGCTGGACAGCCTGACGCGCCTCGCCCGCGCCTCCAACCTGGGGGCGAAGGGCACCGGGCGCTCCCTCTCCGGCGGGCTGGACGCCGCGGCGCTCACCTTTCCGCGCCAGTTCCTCGGCGACGCGCGCAACATCGAGCACGGGGGGAGCCTCACCATCCTCGCCACCGTCCTCGTCGAGACGGGCAGCCGCCTGGACGACATCATCTTCGAGGAGTTCAAGGGCACGGGCAACTGGGAGGCCCGCCTCGACCGGCGGATGGCCGAGCGCCGTCTCTACCCCGCCCTCGACGTCGCCGCCTCCGGCACCCGCCGCGAGGAGCTGCTCGTCCCCGATGACGAGCTGCAAGGGATCAACCGCCTCCGCCGCCACCTGCTGGACTACGCCCCGGAGCCGGAGGCGCGCACCGAGCGCCTCCTCAACCTGCTCCAGGCCACCCAGTCGAACGCGGAGCTGTTGAGCAAGATGGAGCGGCTTTCGGGGCGGCGGTGAGGGGCACGTCGCCTCCCGAGCCAGCCCGATACCCGGCGGCGGGACGAGCGGCGGCACCCCCGATCCTTCAATGCCGGCAGGGATACCCCCCACCGACTGCGAAACCCGGGCCCGGAGGAGCACAATGGCAAGCAGGCAAGAGCGAAGAACACCCACGGAGACGATCGAGCTTACCGAGGCGCTGATCATCCACGGCGAAAGCCTCGGCGGTAGCGACGCCGAGAAGCGCGCGAAGCTGGACCAGATCCTGGAGCGCCTTCGGGAGCGCGCGATTGACTTCGTTGACCAGCCCGACGCCTTCGAGGTCTGGGTGGGCGCCGCCGACAAAGAGCCCGTGCTGGCGCTGCTGCAGGAGATGGG